>DASTIS010000251.1:0-5820 GCA_035717365.1 Rhodanobacteraceae bacterium | reverse complement strand
TCGCGGCGCGCCCGAACATCGCGGCCTATCTTGCATCGGCCCGACGGATTCCATTCAATAACGACGGAATCTTCCGCCGCTATCCGGAACTGGATGGTTGAAGCACAGCGCTTGCGCGATGCGCTGACGCCGAACGGGCGGTCGAGGGCGGGCCGCGCCGACACCAGGCACCAGGAACGGTGGGTCGATGATCATCTCTCGCCCGACTGGCCGCTCGCCGGCTTGCTGGGCTTGCCCCACTTGTAGATGTCGTAGTACACCGGCGACACTGGACCGAGTTTGGGATCGTGAATCAAATTCCCGTTCGGGCTGTTGTAGTGGTAGGTCCGGGTGACCCCGTGCTTCGGGGTGATCCGCACCATGTAGACCCGGCCGTTGCGACGGTATTCCTCGACGGTGTCGCCGTTGGCATTGGTGCGCACGGAAACGTTGGTGCTGTCGCCATTCCCGTCTTGCTGGCGCGCGGCCGGCGCCACCGAGGGTGCGATGCCGGTGTCGGGCAACGGCACCGATTGCGGCCTGGACCCGGGATCGTTGATGCCTGGCGGCGGCAATGCCGACCCGGGCGGCGGCGGCGCCGAGGACGCCGCCAGCACGGTCTGGGCTTGCGCCACGGGGATCGCGAGCATCGTTGCCGCCAGCAACCAGCACATGCTTTTTTTCACGGCAGGCCTCCATCGGTTCGCCTCGACTTGAAGCATACACGCCGGGCGTGACCACTGTGTGCAGGCGTGCGTGCGACAATTCCGGCATGGCCAAGCTGACGCTCATCGACGGTTCCAGTTACCTGTACCGCGCCTTTTTCGCGCTGCCGCAGCTCAGCAATGCGGCGGGCGAGCCGACCGGCGCGTTGTTCGGCGTGGTCGGCATGCTCCGGGCCATCCTGAATGAGAAGCCCGACTATGCCGCTTTCGTGATCGATGCCCCGGGCCCGACCTTCCGCGACGAGTTGTATCCCGAGTACAAGGCTACCCGGCCGCCGATGCCGGACGACCTGCGCGCCCAGGTCGGACCCATGCTCGGCATCGTCGAGGCCTTGGGATTCCCCATCCTCAACGTGCCGGGCGTCGAGGCCGACGACGTGATCGGCACCCTGGCGACCCGCGCGGCCGCGGACGGCATCGAGGTCGAGGTCTCGACCAGCGACAAGGATTTCGCGCAACTGGTTCGCCCGGGCGTGACGCTGGTCAACACGATGACCCACACGAGCATGGACCGCGACGGCGTCACCGCAAAGTTCGGCGTGCCCCCGGAGCGCATCGTCGATTACCTCGCGCTGATGGGCGACAGCGTGGACAACATCCCGGGCGTCCCGAAGTGCGGCCCGAAAACCGCAGCCAAATGGCTGAACCAGTTCGGCACCCTGGACGACGTGATCGCGCACGCCGATGACGTCGGCGGCAAGATTGGCGAGAACCTGCGCGCGGCGCTGCCGCAATTGCCACTCTCGCGGCAACTCGCCACCATCAAGACCGATGTCGAGTTGGACCTGGGTCCGCGCGACCTCGTACCACGCCCGCGCAACGACGATGAGCTGCGCGCGTTGTACTCGCGCTACGAATTCCGGCAGGCGTTGGCCGAACTGGACAAGAGCGCGGGACCGGTGACCCGGGGCCCGGGACTCGGCAAAGCAGGTCTTTCGAACGACACCGCTTCCCCGGAAGTTCCGACGAACGAACGCGTCACAAGCAACGCGGGTAACTCCGACTCATCATCCCCGGGCCGCGGGTCCCGGGTCCCGAGTCCCGGTATCTACGAGCTCATCACCACCCAGGCACAACTGGACGCCTGGCTCGCAAAACTGCGCAAGGCCGAACTCATCGCATTCGATACGGAAACAACTTCACTCGACTCGATGCGGGCCGAACTCGTAGGGCTTTCGTTTTCCGTCGAAGCCGGCGAGGCGTGTTACATCCCGGTCGGCCATGACTATCCCGGCGTGCCGACGCAGCTCGAGCGCGACCGGGTGCTCGCAGCGCTGAAACCGATTCTGGAAGACCCGAAGCGGCCCAAGCTTGGCCAGCACGCCAAGTACGATTTCAACGTGCTGTCGCACTACGACATTGCCGTGCACGGCCTCGCCTTCGACACGATGCTGGAATCCTACGCGCTGAACGCGACCGCCAATCGCCACGACATGGACACGCTCGCCAGGCGCTGGCTGGATTACGACACGGTTCATTACGAGGACGTCGCGGGCAAGGGCGCCAAACAGATTCCGTTTTCGCAGGTCGATCTCGACACCGCCTGCCGTTACGCCGCCGAGGATGCCGACGTCACACTGCGGCTGCATCAGGCGTTGTGGCCGCAGCTCGAGGCGGCGCCGAGCCTGCAACAGCTGTTCACCGACATCGAGATCCCGCTGGTACCGGTGCTGGCGCGGATGGAGCAACGCGGCGTGTTGATCGACGTGGACGCGCTGCGCAAGCAGAGCCAGCAACTCGGCAAGCGCATGCACGCGCTGCAGCAGGAGATGCAGCGCATCGCCGGTCGCGAATTCAACGTCGATTCGCCCAAGCAGTTGCAGGCCCTGTTGTTCGACGAGCTGAGCCTGCCCGCACTCGTGAAAACGCCGACCGGTCAGCCCTCCACCAACGAGGCAGCGCTGGAAGCCATCTCCCTCCGCCACGAATTGCCGCGCCTGATCCTGGATTACCGTCAATTGTCCAAGTTGCGTTCGACCTACACCGACAAGCTGCCGGAGATGGTGAACCCGCGCACGGGTCGCGTGCACACCAGCTACCATCAGGCTGCGGTCGCCACCGGACGGCTGTCGTCGACGGATCCCAACCTGCAGAACATCCCTGTGCGCAGCGAGGAAGGGCGGCGTATCCGCGAAGCCTTCGTCGCGCCGGACGGATGGAAGGTGCTCGCGGCCGACTATTCGCAGATCGAGTTGCGCATCGTCGCGCACCTGTCCGGCGACCCCGGCCTCGCGAAGGCGTTCCGGGACGACCAGGATGTCCACCGCGCGACCGCGTCGGAAGTGTTCGGCGTCAATGCCGATGCGGTCACATTCGAACAACGCCGCGTCGCCAAGATGATCAATTTCGGCCTGATGTACGGCATGAGCGCCCACGGGCTCGCCCAGCGACTCGGCATCCCGCGCGGCGAAGCGCAGGATTACGTGCAGCGCTATTTCGAACGTTATCCGGGTGTGAAGGCGTTCATGGACTCCACCCGCGAGCAAGCCAGGCGCGACGGCTATGTGGAAACCCTGTTCGGACGCCGCCTGTACCTCGACGCGCTGCGTTCGCGCAACGCAGCGCAACGCGCAGGCGCCGAACGCGCCGCCATCAACGCGCCGATGCAGGGCACCGCCGCCGACATCATCAAGCGCGCGATGGTCGCCATCGACGATTGGTTAAGCAGGCGTGAAGGTGATGCGCACATGCTGATGCAGGTCCACGACGAACTGGTGTTCGAGGTACGCGAGGACGCGGTCGAGGCGGTGACCCGGGGGGTCCGGGAACGCATGCAAGGCGCGGCGGAACTCGCCGTGCCGCTGCAGGTCGCCATCGGGGTCGGCGCCAATTGGGGCGAAGCGCATTAGTTTTGCGATCATCCCTGATCGCCGCTTTGTTCAGCCCGTCGCGATGCCGGGGCGTCGGCCGCGACATGAAGCGCCAGAACGGCCATCCATGGCCTGACTTTTCATAACAGCCGCTTCGCACGGAACCACTTGTTTGGCCGTCCAAACCGTGACGAAAGTCATACCCGATCTGGCGAATGAACGGCGTCTGAACTCTCGCAAAAAAAGATTTTGAACTTCCCGCACCCGACCCCATCTAATGCCTCGGACGCACGCAACGGCGTCCCGGTTCACTCACCTCCCTGAGCGAACCTCCGAGGTCGGATCCCTCCCCAGATTCGGCTTCGCCCGGCCCCGAGAGCTCCCCCCTGGCTCTCGGGGCATTTTATTTTCGGCATCGTTTTGGCCGGCCCCGGCCGGGAGCGCTGACGAAGCCGCGCTGCACAAGCCTGCATGGTCCGGACGGTGCCAAATGCCCGCACGCCATGGGCGTAGCCTGCGGGTTCGTGTAGCATCGATCGCCCTTCACGGTGCAAGAGGAACCACCATGCGAGTCGGACTGATCATCGTGGGAATCGTGTTGCTCGGGCTGGGCGTGTGGGTCGCGCTTGGCAACGTGCATTACAACGACACCGAAACCAAGGCCCAGTTGGGTCCCGTGAAGGTCGAAGCCACATCCCAGAAACCCGTCCCGGCGCCGATTGGCTACGCCGGCATCGTCGTCGGCGGGATTTTGATCGCCGCCGGCGCCTTGAAGAAGTCGCGCTGACGGCATGGTTCGACCAACGCGCGGCCTCCTGGCCGCGCGTTTTTCCATACGGGTCCGGATTACAGTCCCAGTTTGGAGGCCAGCCCGCTGAGCTCGCTCAGGTTGAATCCGCTGCCTGCGGGCACCTGGCCGTTCGGGGTCAGGTGGTTGACCGCGTCCGGCAGGTGCTGCGCAAGCTGGCCCAGCACCGTTGAAGAATCGACGCCCTGCTTCTGCGCCATTTCCTCGACGTGTTGACCCGCGGGGGTTCCGGCCAGGGCCTGTCCCAGTTGCGCCCCGCTGACGGGCTGGTTGGCGCCGTTGCCGATCCAGGACTGGACCAAGCCACCCAGGCCTCCCTGTTGCAGGGCCGACACCAGGCCACTCACGCCGCCGGACTTCTGGATCAGGCCTCCGATCAGCTCCAGCGTGGCGTTGTTGCCCGCGCCCTGACCTCCTGCCAGACCTTTCACCGCATCGAGTATCGACATGACATATCTCCTTTTTCGTGTCGAGGGAATAGCACGCCTGACCATACCACCAAGCGGGTGCTTGCGCGCGAATGGCTACAATGCCAAAGATGGATGTTTCGTACCTGCTGGATTCGCTCAACACCGCGCAACGTGAAGCCGTAGCCGCGCCTCCCGGTCACTACCTGGTGCTGGCGGGCGCGGGATCGGGCAAGACCCGCGTGCTCACCCACCGGATCGGCTGGCTGATCGAAGCCGAAACCGTGCCGCCCTGGGCCATTCTCGCGGTCACCTTCACCAACAAGGCCGCCGGCGAGATGCGCGGGCGTCTCCAGAACCTGCTGCCGCACGGCACGCGCGGACTCACCGTCGGCACCTTCCACGGCATCGCGCACCGCTTGCTGCGCCAGCATTGGCGCGAGGCGCAACTACCGGAAACGTTCCAGATCCTCGACGCCGACGACCAGCAACGGCTGGTCAAGCGCGTGGTGGCGGGGCTCGGGATCGACGAGGCGCGCTTTCCGCCGCGGCAGGCGTGCTGGCAGATCAACGCGTGGAAGGACGAAGGCAAGCGCCCGGACGGCATCGAACCCGGCGACCATCCAGTCGCGCGGACGTATCTCCAAGTTTACGAAGCCTACGAGCAGGCCTGCCGGCGCGCGGGACTGGTGGATTTCGCCGAACTGCTGCTGCGCGCGCATGAAATGTTCCGCGACAACGATGCCTTGCGCGCGCACTACCAGCAGCGCTGGCGGCACCTCCTGATCGACGAATTCCAGGACACCAACGCGTTGCAGTACGCGTGGATCCGCCTGCTGGCCGGCAACACCGGCAAAGTGTTTGCGGTCGGCGACGACGACCAGTCGATCTATGGCTGGCGCGGCGCGAAGGTCGAGAACATGCGCGCGTTCCTGCGCGATTTCCCGGATGCCAAAACGTTGCGGCTGGAACAGAACTACCGTTCGACGGCCACCATCCTCGAAGCCGCCAACGCGGTGATCGCGCAAAACCCGTCGCGGCTCGGCAAGAAACTATGGACGTCCGGCGACAAGGGCGAGACCATCGCGCTG
>DASTIS010000250.1:0-21609 GCA_035717365.1 Rhodanobacteraceae bacterium | reverse complement strand
TCCCACCACGAAGAACGCCACCAGCACCGCGAACACCCCCAGCGGGACGAAGCGCGAAGCCGGTTTGCGCGCGACCTCGTTCACGCCTGGTCCCCCGCGAGTTTTCGCGGGGCCTCGGGATCCGGCTCCGTGCGCGCGGTTTCCGGCTCGACCGCGCGCCGCAGACGGAAGCGCCGGTCGAGGATCACGGAGAATCCTCCCAGCATCATCAACACGCCGCCGCCCCAGATCCAGCGCACGAACGGCTTGTCGTACACGCGCAGCGACCACGCGCCGCCGCCGATGGGGTCGCCCAGTGACACATAGAGATCGCGGAACACGCCGGCCTGGATCGAGGCCTCGGTCTGCACCTGGCCGCCGGAATAAGTGCGCTTCTGCGGATGCAGCACGACCACCTGCTTGCCGTTGCGCGAGACCACCACGGTGCCCTGTTGCGCGTGATAGTTCGCGCCCTGTTTCTCGGTCACGCCATTGAAGTGGAAATCGTAGGCGCCGACCTCGACGCTGGAACCGGGCTTCATGCTGACGTCCTGCTCGACGCTCATCGAGCGGGTCAGGATCGCCCCGGCGATGAACACGCCGACGCCCAGATGCGCCAGCATCATGCCCAGCATCTCGAACGGGTACCGCTTGCCGCGGGGTGCCTCGCGCCAGCGCTTGATCGCGAACAGCGCGACGCCGGCGATCACCCAGGTGGCCGCGGTGATGCCGAGCAACTCGTAGAAGTTGCGTGCACCGAGGATGAATCCGACAATGCCGGCCGCGACCGCGAGCGCGACGATGCGGACCAGCGCGCGCTTCCACACCTTCAGGTCCGCCTTGCCCCAGCGCGAGAGCGGACCGAATGGCATCACCAGAACCAGTGGAGTCATCAGCAGCAGGAACATCGGGCCGAAGTAGGGCGGGCCGACCGAAATGCGCCCGATGCTCAACGCCTCGCCGACCAGCGGGTACAGCGTGCCCAGCATCACCATCGCGCAGGCGACGGTGAGCATCAGGTTGCCGACCAGCATCATGGTTTCGCGCGATGCCAGCGCAAACGATTTACCGCCGGTCACTTTGGGTGCGCGCAGGGCGTAGAGCAGCAGCGAGCCACCGACCACGACCGCGAGGTACACCAGGATGAACACGCCCCGCGCGGGCGCGAACGCGAACGCGTGCACGCTGGTCAGCAAGCCCGAGCGGACCAGGAAGGTTCCGAGCAGGGAAAACGCGAAGGCGAAGATCGACAACAGCAACGTCCACGCCCGCAAGCCGTCGCGCTTGTCGGTGATCGCCTGCGCGTGGATCAGCGCGGCACCGATCAGCCACGGCATGAACGAGGCATTTTCGACCGGATCCCAGAACCACCAGCCGCCCCAGCCGAGTTCGTAGTAAGCCCACGCGCTGCCGGCGATGATGCCGACCGTGAGGAAACCCCAGGCCGCGTTGGTCCACGGTCGCGACCAGCGCACCCACGTGGATTTCAGTTCACCGCCCAGCAGCGACGCGATCGCGAACGCGAAGGCGACGCTGAAACCGACGTAGCCCATGTACAGCAACGGCGGATGGAACACCAGGCCCGGGTCCTGCAATACCGGGTTCAGGTCGGCGCCGTTGGGCGGCGCCGGCAGCAGCCGCAGGAACGGGTTGGACGTCGTCACCATGTACAGCAGGAAACCGAAAGCGACGAATCCCAGCACGCCGATCACGCGCGAGAAAAAAGCCTTCGGCAATTTGCCGCCGAGGGCAATGATCGCCACTGTCCACAGGTTGAGGATCAGCATCCACAACAGCAGCGAGCCCTCGTGCGCACCCCACACTGCCGAGAGCCTGTAGTACCAGGGCAGCGAAAGATTCGAATTCTGCGCGACGTAGGCGACCGAGAAATCGTTGATCCAGAACGACCACGCGAGGATCCCGAACGCGAGCGCAATGAACACGCACTGTCCGATTGCGAGCGTCGGCGCGGTCGCCATCAGCGGTTTGCTGCCACGCCACGCGCCGAGGATCGGCAGCGCACACTGCAGCGCCGCCAGCACAAGGGCGAGGATCAGCGCAACCTGGCCGAGTTCGGGGTTCATTTGAGAAGCCGGGACCGGGGACCGGGGACCCGGAAAACGATTTCGTTGGGGGTTGCCATGAGTTTCATCTGCTTTGCTCTTGCCGATGGGTTCCGTGAGGCGGGATGTTGTTGCTGATCGATGTTGCGATGTGTTTCACGCGCTGCGCTATTTGGTGCTGGACGTCAGACAAACGCCAGCGACTGCTTCAACGGGTCCCGGGTCCCGGGTCCCCGGTCCCGGTCTTGGGAATGCGATGATCCGCCTTGGCCTTGGCAATCGCCTGTTCGACCTGCGGTGGCATGTAGGTTTCATCGTGCTTGGCCAGCACCTGGGTGGCGACAAAGGTGCCGTCGACCATGTGTCCCGTGGTGATGGTGCTTTGGCCGACCCGGAACAGGTCCGGCAGGATGCCGGTATAGGTGACCGGGATGTTCCGGAAGCGGTCCGTGATCACGAAGTCCGTGGTCAGCGTGCCGGGGACCTTGTGGACGCTGCCTTCCGCGACGATGCCGCCCAACCGGAATTGTCCGCCATCCGGAGACTTGCCGGCATCGACCTCGCTCGGCGAATACAGATAGGTCATGCTCTGTTGCAGCGCGAACACACTCAACGCCGTGGCGATCGCCACGGCGCCGATGATCACGAGGGTGATGATGAGACGCCGCTTGCGGACCGGATTCATGTCGAGGCCTCCGCGCGTGGCGCGCGCGCGTTGCGGTTGTGTTCACGCGCGAGGCGGCCGCGCAGTTCGCGGGTGAAGCGGCGCCGGCGCAGCGTGGGCGCGAACCAGTCCCACGCCAGCATGGTGAAGAACACCGCATACGCGGGCCACACGTACATGGCGTAGCCGCCCATTGCGATGAATTGCATCATGTTTCGTTCTCGCAGTCGGCTGGAGTGTCGCGCGTCAACGCTATGGGATGCACGCCCCCACAAGCCCTGACGATCCCTTGCGGGATTGCCCGCCCCCTTGACTCAAGGTTGCACAAAATCAGGGGGCACAAGATCGCAATCCGGTGAGCCATGTCAGGTAGGTGCCCCCGTTGTCTGTGCGGGTTGTCCATCGACCAATGCGCGCACCCATTGCTTGCCGCCTTCCAGCGACAGCAGACCGGTGCGCGTGCGGCCGAGGATGCTGGCGAAGAAATACAGGTGGGTTGCCAGCGCCATCACCAGCAGCGGCCACAGCATCGACGGGGCGATAGAAGACTGCCCCATCAGGTTGACCGTCGTGCCCTGGTGCAGGGTATTCCACCACACCACCGAGTAGTGCACGATCGGCAGGTTCACGATCCCGACCAGCGCCAGCAGCGAGGCGGCGCGCGCACCGCGGCGGCGGTCCTCGAAGGCGTTGTAGAGCCCGATCACGCCCAGGTACAGGAACAGCAGCACCAGTTCGGAAGTCAGGCGGGCGCCCCAGGTCCACCACGTCCCCCACATCGGCTTGCCCCACAGCGAGCCCGTGACCAGCGTGATCAGGGTGAACACCGCGCCGATCGGGGCACATTCCATCGCGATGACTTCGGCCAGCTTGACGCGCCACACCAGTGCAATCAGGCCGGCGATCGCCATCCCGGCGTAGATGAACAGGCTCATCCACGCGCTCGGCACGTGGATGAAGATGATTCGATAGGCGTCGCCCTGCTGGTAATCGGGCGGCGCCAGGACCAGGCCGCCGTACAGGCCGATCGCGCCGGCGACCAGCGCCGCGGCCATCAGCCACGGGCGCAGGGCGCCCGCGAAACGGTAGAAGGTCGGCGGGGAGCCGAGCCGGTGCATCCAGTGGGGGAGATAACTGCGTGACATGTCAAGCTTCTACTGCGATCCGGAGCGCCGCTGCACACGCAAGCGGCGCCAATACGATCGCCAATACCAGTGCCGCAGCCAGCCACGACAACGGGGCCAGGTACGGCATGCCGGACTGCGCCGCGGCGATGGCGCCGGCGGCGAAAATCACCACCGGAACAGCCAGCGGCAGCAGCGTCAAGGCGAGCAGGATACCAGAGCGGCGCGCGCCCACCGCCAGCGCCGCCAACACCGCACCGAGCAGAGCCAGCAACGGTGTTGCCAGCAGCAGGGCCAGCATCAGCACGGGCAGGACGTTGGCGGGCAGATCGAGCAGGGCTCCCAGCAGCGGCATCACGATGATCAAGGGTAGAACGGTGGTCAGCCAGTGCGCGATGATGCGGGTCAAGGCCAGCAGTGCCAGCGGTTGCGGCGCCAGCAGCCATTGCTCCAGTGTGCCGTCCTCGAGATCGGCGCGGAACATCGACTCCAGCGCTGGAAGCATCGCCAGCACCGTGATCACCAGCAACACGCCGCCCGCGATCCGGCCCAGCAATCGCGGGTCCGGACCGAGCGCGAACGGAAACAGCGCGGTCACGATTACCGCGTACAAAAGTGGCAGGAACAATTCGCCGCGACGCCGCCAGGCCAAGGTGAAATCGTGACGCAACAGCGCCGCGCACGCACGCAGTGTGCCGGGCGAACGCGGTCGCGTCATGGGGGTGACGGGCGTTGAGCCGGCGATGGGTTGGACGGCAGTGGCCATGAAAAGAAGATTCAGTCCGCGAACGAACACGAATGAGCGCGAGTATCAGTGGGGAACTTGATGCGGGTTTTTCTATCGGCGTTCATTGGCGGGCAACGATTTTGTCCTTACTGGGTCAGACGGATATGCCGGGCGCGCGGATCGGCAAAACGTACCGCGCCGTGGCTGGTGACCAACGCCGCACCGTCGTTCGCGCAATGGGTGGCAATCAATGCATTGACGAGGTCGATGCCGTGCCGGTCAAGGTTCGCGTAGGGCTCGTCCAGCAGCCACAGGTCGCCCGGCATCAACAGCAGGCGGGCCAGCCCGACGCGTTTCTTCTGGCCGGCCGAAAGCGTCCGCAGCGGCTCGTCGATCCAGCCCGCAATTCCGATCCGCTCCATTGCCGACTCTGCCGTTGCGCCGGGGCGCACGCCGTACAACCCGGCGAGGAACTCCAGATTCTCGCGCGCGCTCAGTGATTCGTTCATTCCGGATCGGTGTCCCAACCACAGCACGCGACCGTTGCGGCTGTCGCGCGAGGCCGGTGCGCCATCAAAACGGATTTCGCCGGCACCTGCCGGCAGCATTCCCGCCAGCACCCGCAGCAGCGTGGTCTTGCCCGAACCGTTGTCCCCCTCGACCAGCAAGGTCTCGCCGCGGCCCAGGCTGAAGTCCAGCGGTCCGAACACGGGCTCGTCGTTGCGCGAGAACGCGAGCCGACGCGCTGACATCAGCGGCGCGGCAGGGGCGGGGGGCGTGGTCATGGCAAGCAGTCGCGTATTGTCCCAGCGCGGCCACGCATCGTCCACAACGGGGTGAGTGCACGCTCCACCGTCGACCATCCATGCTTTCATGATCGGCGCCGGACCGAGGCATGGCCGGCGCCGTTCGCCCACGTCCTGTATGGCAATACGTGACATCGTGATCCTTGCCCCGTGGCCGGCGTCGCGTGCTCCTGTCCTTGCTTTCGCGAACTCGCCACTTCCCGGCCCGACAATCGTCAGCGGGATTGTGGTTTGTCGCGATGGGGCAGTGACTTCAGAAATTGAACCAGATCCGACCTTTGCTGCACCGTGAGTTTCAGGTTCAGCTTGCTGTTGTATGCGTTGACGACATCCCATAGCGTCGCGGCCGATCCGTCGTGGAAGTAGGGCGGGTGCTGCCATACTCCGGCGAGCGGCGACGTCCGCCACTTGCCCGTCGCGCTGAGCAAGACGAAATCCGTGTTCCGCGCCGCCGACGCGGATTGCGGGTGCAGGCGCAGGTTGGCGTCCGTGAATTTTTCACCGCTGTGGCAGGCCGCACATTGGCCCTGGCCGTAGAAAACCTGTCTGCCGCGCGCAGCCGCCGAAGGGTTGTACGATCCGAGAGGTGGTCGTGGCGCGGCGAGCGAGAGCTGATAGGCCTGCAGTGCCGGCAACGCCGGCGTCACCAGATCCGGCAGGGTGCCGCCGTGGGTGTTGTCGACGGGCACGGCTGCTCCCATCGCAACCAGGCGTGGGTCGGAGAACGTGCCCTGCCCACCCATCTGCGTGACCGCGACATAGCGGTTCCAGTACGCGACCGGCCCGACAGGCTCGTGTTGGATGTCGCCGTCGCCCGTGTAGATTTCCTTGTCGATTCCCAGCAGGCCGTAGGCCGGAGGAATCTCCACGGCAAACCTGTCGTGCGGAGGATTCTGGCCGTCCGTGAAGAACGCGAGGCCTTTTGATTGCACGAACAGGTTGAAGCGCGCGTCGTATTTGCCCGGCCCCCACGAGTTGTACACGGTCTTGTAGGTGTCGGGAATCGCGGGAGAGAGCGCGATGATCGCACCGGGATTCAAGTCGCGATTGGGCCAGCCGTCAAGACGATGTCCGATGCCCGACGCGAAGGAGTTGTCCACCGTTGAGTGGCAAAGCGCGCAGGTGACGCCTACTCGAGTGAGCGTCTCCTTGCCATCGACGTCTTGCACCGTTCCCTTGAGTCCCACGACCGCATTCAGCTTCAACAGCGCCAAGGTCGTGGCCGGATCGTCCAGATCGATGGTGCCGTTTTTGATCCCTTGCTTGACACTCTCAGGCAATGCATCGACATCCACCTTCAAGCCCACCGCCAGCGCCACCTTGGGGCTGACTTCCATCTGGATGACGTCGTTCATCTTCAGCTTGTCGGTCCAGAAACTTTCGTCCCCGAAGGTGTCGTATCGAAAGATGTGCTTGCCCTCGGCGACGAGTGCGCGTTGGTGATGGGCCTGTTCGGCGGCGGTTGCCTGATTTTCGGTCGCCACAGGTTGGCCAGCGAATGCGTTGCCGCCGCACCCGGCAAGCGCCATCGCGCTACCGGTCAGCACCAGTGCTGCGGCGCTTGCCAGCAGCTTGCGGACCGCGTGGCGCTCGTGGTGCAACAGTGATGTGACCGCTGCGCGGACACGAACTGCCAGATACGTGCACATGGTGCCTTCCTCTTGCGTGTGTTCGGGTTCCGCGCATTGGAGCCCGGGACCGCCGCGATTTCGAGTGGACCATGTGTAAAGCTGTCTTGGGGGACAGGTCGTTCGTCGAGGCCATCGTCCTCGTCTGCGGGTTGGGCCAACAGGGGCCGCTGCGGGCGGGTCGGCGCCTTCGCGCTTCGGAAATAATCCATTCCCGCGCGGGCGAGGTGGGTTGCGGCAATGGCACCCCATGCCTGCCAGCGCTACGGCCAGTCGCGAACGGGCGCTGCCGCACCTGGTTTGCCCTTCGTTGCGGCCGGAAAGCGGCGATCAAATCAATTCGTGCAGTTCCGCCGGCCCGGCGCCGGTTCCGCGCACGACGCCGAGCTGTCCGAACTGGACCGCCATGGCATCGAGTCGCGCATAGGTCATGTCCGGAACGAAAAGGCTGGGCTCGCGCCAATCGTTGGGCCCGACCCCGACCCCGACGACGTAGCGTTGGCGGTCGCCCTTGAGTTCATCGCGCAGCCGGCGTTGGCGGATGCGGTTGGTGGCGAGCGGCAGCCGTACTCCGGCCGGATTCCAGGCCGTGATGTAGCCCCAGGGAGCGTCACCATGGCTCAGCAGCGCCAGCAGCGGCGCCGGAAGCGGCTCGCCGCACCAGACGCTTGCGTAACCGCCGTAGGGGGAACGCACGCGGTACTCGGTTTCAGTCCAGGCGCGCCGGATCGATTCGGGCAAGGACATGCAGTCAGGCACCTGATGGCAGAAGTGGGAGGGTTGCTCGCGCCTGCGCTGCGGCAGCATCGAGGTCGATGCTGCCGAGGTCGTCGTGGCCTGCCAGGATCGATTCCATCAATGCCGTCTGCTGGCGGTCGCGGGAAACACAGGTCGCGTAAGGCAGCGTGGTGAAGCTGACCATCCGATAGCGCGACATGAAACGTTCCGGCATGCGTTCGGTCAGTGCCGCGACGAGTTCGCGCTTGAGGAGATAATGCGGATCGGCGACGCCATCTCGCATCTCGATGTAATTGGCCAGCGACATCGAGGCGATTGCGTCCGCGTTGGGTTTGCGCCGGGTCTCGAATTCGGCGAACGCGGCCCCGGGATCGCCCGGCTGTGCAGCCAGCAGCGAGGCAAGTTCGGCGGCGTCCTCGAAACCGGCGTTCATGCCCTGGCCGTGGAACGGCACGACCGCGTGCGCGGCATCGCCCAGCAACACGGCCCGGCCGTCGAGGTGCCAGCGATCGAGGTACAAGGTCGCCAGTTGCCCGATGGGGTGCGCGTCCCAGTCGCCATCGAACGTTGGCATCAGTGCCAGCGCATCGGCGAATTGTTGCTCGAAGAACGTGCGCGCGGCCGCCGCATCGGGCAGCGTCGCGAAGCTCGGGCGGGAGCCGGCGCTCGGCAGGAACAGGGTGACCGTGAAATTGCCTTCCGTATTGGGCAATGCGATGCACATGTAGTGCCCGCGCGGCCAGATGTGCAGCGCGTGGGGTTCGAGCGCGAAATGCGGCGCGGATGGTCGGGGTGAGCTCGACGTCATCCCGGCCACGGAGCTCTTGGCCACGGACGGCGGCTGTTGGCCCGGACCCTCCGCCACGGACGGCAAGACCGGAATTTCGAGTTCCTTGTAACCGTGCCCCAGCGGCTCGATGCGTTCGCCGAGGTCGGCCTCTCGCGCCATCGCCGCGCGCAATGCCGAACCCGCGCCGTCGCAGCCCAGCAGCGGACCAGCCTGTTGCTCGCAGGCAGTACCGGCGGCGTCTGCCAGCCTGATCGAACCCGCGGCGAAGTCGGCATCCGCGAGCGCCGCATCGAAATGCAGCTTTGCGCCGGCACGCTCGGCCGTATCGAGCAGCAGGATGTTCAAGCCGCCCCGCGAGACGGAGTGGATCACTTCGGAATCGTCCAGTCCGTAGCGTTGCAGGTTGGTCGACGCGTCCAGCGCGTGCACCATGCGTCCGCGCATCATGACGGCTTGCGCCAGCACCGCGTCGGCAAGCCCCGCTGTGCGCAGCGCAGCGAGGCCGCGTTCGGCCAGCGCAAGGTTGATTGAACGGCCCCCCAGGAAACCGCGCTCGCGCGGGTCCGGGCGGCGTTCGAATACTTCCACGTCGAAGCCGCGCTGCGCCAGCAGGGCCGCCAGCAGCGAGCCGACCAGGCCGGCGCCGATGATGGTGACGGGTGGACTCCCTCTCCTGGTCATGGTCATGTGTTCACCGTGCCGTGCGCCACGCGAGCGCCGCGTCGGCGTAGCGCAGGCAATCCGCGAAGGTGTTGTAGAGCGGCGCAGGGGCAATGCGCATCACGTCGGGTTCGCGCCAGTCACCCAGCACACCGTGCGCGGCCATGTAATCGAACAGCGACTGGCCGGCGTCGCGCCCGGCGCGCACGCGCACGGAGAGTTGTGCGCCGCGGCGTTCGGGTTCGGCAGGCGTGACGATTTCCAGGGTGTCGGCGAGTTGCGTTTCGATCAGCCACGCGAGGTATGCGGTCAGGCGCCGCGATTTCGCGCGCAAGTTCGCGGTGCCCGCGCGCCGGAACAGGTCCAGCGACACCCGCAGCGGCGCCAGCGCGAGGATTGGCGGATTGGACAATTGCCAGCCCTCGGCGCCGGGCGTGGGGTCGAATGCCGGCCGCATCTCGAAGCGGGTTGCCTCGTTGCGGCCCCACCAGCCTTCGAAGCGCGGCAGGTCGGCGCGTGCATGCCGCGCGTGCACGTAGGCGCCGGCCACCGCGCCGGGACCCGAGTTCAGGTATTTGTACGAACACCATGCGGCGAAATCGCAATCGCTGTCGTGCAGGCGCAGGTCGATGTTGCCCGCAGCGTGGGCGAGATCGAAGCCGACCATGCAGCCATGTGCGTGTGCGAGTGTCGTGATCGCCGCGAGGTCGAAGGCCTGTCCGGTCAGGTATTGCACGCCGGGCCACAACACCAGCGCGATGCGCTTGCCGTGCTCGCCGAGCGCGCGTTCGATGGCCTGCATCGAGATCGTGCCGCCGGTTTCGTCGGCGTCGAGTTCGATCAAGGCTTCGCGGGGGTCGTAGCCGTGGAAGCGGATCTGCGAAGCTGCGAGGTCGCGGTCGGAGGGAAATGCGTTGCGCTCGATCAGGATCGCGTGGCGCTCCGGCGTCGGGCGGTAGAAGCTCACCAGCAACAGGTGCAGGTTGACCGTCAGGGAGTTCATCGCCACCACTTCGAGTGGCTGTGCGCCGACCACATCGGCGAGTCCGTGGCGCACTTCGGCGTGATAAGGCAGCCACGGATGCCGCGCGTGGAGGTGGCCTTCCACGCCCAGCCGCGCCCAGTCGTCCAGTTCGTCGATCAACGCCTGCCTGACGCCGCTCGGTTGCAGGCCCAGTGAGTTGCCGACCAGGTAGGTCTGCTCGCCTTGCATGTGCGGCGGGATCAGGAACTCTTCGCGCAACGCGTGCAGCGGATCGGCGTCATCCTGGGCACGGGCCCACCCGGGATCGGCGCGGAATTCGATGTCTGTCGGCATGCTTGGGTCTCTTGGAACTTTCACTTGACGTCGTTTCCGCGAAACGGGAATCCAATTCAATTTGGGCGCAAAAACAACATGGATTCCCGCCTTCGCGGGAATGACGAAAGGGGTGGCCGCGCCGTCCTCATGCGCAGCGATCAGGGATGATCTCAACAACTACTTTGCAACCGCGGTCACGATCGACTGGCACCCCGCGTCGAAGGTATTGCGCCAGTCGGCGGGTGCATTGGCAGGACGGATGCAGCGCACCTGGATGGCGAGGCCCGAGCGGTACGCATAGTGCTCGCTGTAGGCGTTCTTTTCGTGGTTTTCCGTGGCGGTATAACGCAGGCTGGACGAACCGGCGGCGGTGTTTTCGGCGGCGTAGCCAGGCAATTTGCGCGCACGCGTCGTGCCCGTGTCGACAAACTTCTGGAAACCCCGCACGCCGCTGACCTGTTCGGTCGTCACGGTGATGCGCGCAAGCGCGTTGGTATCGGAGGGATCCTTCACCTGCAGCGCCACGAACTGGCGCTCACCGTCCTGCTTTTCCATCAGCATCGGCCAGGCGTCGGGCGCGGAAAAGGCCACCACGCCGTTGTTCAGCGAATAGTCTGCAGCGAATGCGACCGGCGCGATCGCCAGCGCACACGCACCCATCAGCACGAGCATCGACCGGATGTTGCGATTCATGGGACCTCCACGCGAGTGGTGAATCGTTGTGTCGGCAGGCCCAGCCACTCCAGCGCGGAGCCGTGGTACAGCCGTGCGCGCTGCGTGCCGCTGAGTTCCAGTGCCTCGATACCGCTGCCGGGTTGCTGCTCGCCGAGCGGGAACGGGTAATCGGTGCCCAGCATCACCCGGTCGGCGCCGACGATGTCGAGAAGATAACGCAGCGCCTGCGGATCGTGCACGCACGAATCGAAAAACAGGCGCCGGAAATATTCGCGTGGTTCGCGGGTGTTGTCGACCGCGACCAGGTCCGGGCGCATCCGGAAGCCGTGTTCGATCCGTCCGATGGTGAAGGGGAATGAACCGCCGCCGTGCGCGAACGCGATGCGCAGGGAAGGCAGGCGCTCCAGCACGCCGCCGAAGATCAGGCAGCACGCGGCGCGCGATTGTTCGGCGGGCATTCCGACCAGCCACGGCAGCCAGTACTTCGGCATGGTGTCCTTGCCCATCATGTCCCACGGATGGATCAGGATCGCGGCGCCGAGGTCGGCTGCGGCCTCGAAGAACGGAAACAATTCGGGTGCGTCGAGATTCCATTCGTTGACGTGCGAGCCGATCTGCACGCCCTGCAGCCCGAGCTGCTCCACGCAGTGCTCCATCTCCTCGATCGCCAGCCGCGGCGACTGCAGCGGCACGGTGCCGATGCCGGCGTAGTGCCGCGGATACCGGCGGCAAGTTTCCGCGGCGTGCTCGTTGAGGAAGCGGTGCAGCTCGCGCGCCTGGTTGGGCTTGGCCCAGTACGAAAACAGCACCGGCACGGTCGAGATCACCTGCACGTCCACGCCGAGTGTCCGGCATTCCTCGGTCCGGAATTCGGGATCGAAGGAGTTCTGCCACACCTCGCGAAAGAACTTGCGGTCCTTGTAGATGCGGTGGTGCCCGCCCGCGTTCACCATTACCGGGAAGCGCGCGTCGCCGTATTTTTCGGCGAGGTTCGGCCAATCCGGCGGCAGGATGTGCGAATGGACGTCGATCTTGAGCATGTCGCAAGTATAGGCGACGCGTGGGCGCGGGCAGGACCGTGACGCCCGTGCCAGCCGCCGTTTCGTGACGAAGGACACCCTCGTGCGCCCTGCATCTTCCCCTTCGAGGGGAAGGTCGGGCTGCCCACCAACACCGACGCCGTGGCGATGAAGTAGCCTGCAACGATCATTCGACTGGCGGTTTATGGCTCGTCATGCCCGCGCAGGCGGGGGCGGGCATCCAGCGGGAGGTGTTGCAGGCGTGCGGTCAGGTGCATGCGTGCATGGTGCAAGAAGGTGGGTGGTTGGCGTTGCCCGCCGCGGATCGGCAGATGTGCGTTCGTGACGGCGGACGGAGTCCGCCCCCTACGGCTCGCCGGTATGCGCCAGGCGCGCGAGACTTGCCCGCGACGCCGCGATATCGATGTTTTGCGAAGCCAGCCATGCATCATCGTAGTAGGAGTTCGCGTAGCGATCGCCGCTGTCGCAGATCAGCGTGACCACCGGGCCGGTTTCGCCGGCCGCCTTCATTTCGGACATGAGTTGCAGCGCGCCGACGAAATTGGTACCCGTGGAACCGCCGCAGCGCCGGCCCAGCAGTTTTTCCAGTACCCGGAGTGCTGCCATCGTGTCGGCGTCGGCGACCCGGATCATCCGGTCGATCACGCTGGGCAGGAAGGAGGGCTCCACGCGCGGGCGGCCGATGCCCTCGATGCGCGAGCCGCGTTCGAGCGTCAGCGTTGCATTGCCGGTCCGGAAGTAATCGAGGAACACCGAGTTTTCCGGGTCGACTACAGCCAGCATGGTGCGCTCCTCGCGCTGTGCGCAACCGTAGCGGATGTAGCGGCCCAGCGTTGCCGAGGTTCCGCCGGTGCCGGCGCTGACCACGATCCAACGCGGCACCGGGTCGGGTTCGAGTTGCATCTGGCTGAAAATCGATTCGGCGATGTTGTTGTTGCCGCGCCAGTCGGTGGCGCGCTCGGCGTAGGTGAACTGGTCCATGTAGTGGCCGCCGCGCTCGCGCGCGAGGTCTTGTGCGGCGCCGTACACGTCGGTGCCGTCGATCAGATGGCATATGCCGCCGAAGAATTCGATTTGCGCGATCTTTTGCTGCGAGGTGTGCCGCGGCATCACCGCGATGAACGGCAGCGCCAGCAGGCGCGCGAAATAGGCCTCGGAAATCGCGGTACTGCCGCTGGATGCCTCGATCACCGGATGGTCGCGATCGAGCCAGCCATTGCAGATTGCGTACAAGAACAGCGAACGCCCCAGTCGGTGCTTGAGACTGCCGGTCGGATGCACAGATTCGTCCTTGAAATACAGCGGGATGCCGGGAAAGGCCGGCAGGTCCAGGCGGATCAGGTGGGTGTCGGCCGAGCGTGCGGCTTCGGCCTCGAGCGTGGCGATCGCGTGGCGGATCCAAGAATCCATCGCGGCATTGTAGGGGAGCTGCGTGGCCCCACCGCGCGGAGCGTTCGCTTGCAATGCACCTGCGCGCCGGTTTAGGGTTGTCCGGCGCACGTTGCGGGGGCAACGGGGGGAAATACATGATTCGAGTGGTGCTGGTGGACGACCATGAACTGGTGCGTTCGGGGTTCAGCCTGATCCTGTCCGGGCAGCCCGATATCGAGGTGGTGGGCGAAGCCAGCAACGCGGAGGACGGCCTGCGGATGGTACGCGCGGTCAAGCCGGACGTGGCGTTGATCGACGTGCACATGCCCGGTATGAGCGGGATCGAATTGACCGAGCGGGTGCAGCGTGCGCACCTGTCAACGAATATCGTGATCCTCACCGTCGTGCAGGACGCACAGTTCCCGCGGCGCCTGCTGCAATCCGGTGCACTCGGTTACCTCACCAAGGGATGCCCGTCCGAGGAATTGCTGCAGGCGGTACGCACGGTGGCGTCCGGGCACCGCTACCTGGATGTCACCATCGCGCGGGAGATGGCGTTGGCGGCGGTCGATGGCGACGACTCGCCTTTGGAGTCGCTGTCCTCGCGCGAGCTCGAAGTGGCGCTGATGCTCGCGCGCGGGCTCGCGGTCAACGAGATCGCCGGTCGCCTGCACCTGAGTGCCAAGACCGTTTCGACCTACAAGCAGCGACTGTTCGAGAAGCTGGGTGTCGAGCACACCATCGCGCTCGCACACGTGCTGTCCGCGCACGGGCTGCTGGACGACCAGCCGATCAAGCCGTAGGCGCCCGACAAGGGCAAGCCGCCCGCGCATGCGGGCGGCGGCTCGGTGCGTTCAGTCCTGCGGCTTGTCCGGCGGCGGCGTGCCGCCCGCCGGCCTGCTTGCCGCCGGTGGCGTCTTCTTCGCAAGAATCTGCGGCGTCAGGATCGGGTGGATCGCGCCGGACAGCGGGCGCGGCGTCGGGATGGCCGGATGCCGAAGCTGTGGCAGCGGATCCGGATTCACGGAAGGCGGGGCCGCAAACAGTGACGGCGTGACGGGCTCGGGCTTCGGCTTCGACGGTGCAAGGGGCGCCACCGGGGTCGATGCGGGGGCCGGTGGTGGCGTGGTCGGCCGTGGCGCCGGTGGTGCCGTCGCCGCGCTTTGTTCCGCGCTGTGCGGCGCTTCCGTCACCGGGGTTGCTGGCGACGGCTGACGGACCGGTGACCGCGGCGCCGCCTGCGGGGCGGGCCCGTGCTGGGGAGAGGCGGTCGTTGGCGCTTCAGGCGTGGTCGTCGGCCCGGGGCCCGTGCCGTGGGAACCGTCGGTACCGGCTGCTGGCGGTGCCTTCGGTACCGCGGGTGCGGCCGCCGGCGGTGGCGTGGCGGGTTTCAAATCGGGCATCGCGAACAGTGGCGGCGCGGGAGGCTGTTCCGGCGTCTGCGCGGGCGAAAACGGTGCGCGATGGCCGTCGACCGGGGGTGCCTCAGCGGCGTCCACCGGCTCGGGCTTTTTCGCGGGGCCCGGCGGCTTCGCCGCAGCAGGCGGTACGGGAGTGGCAGGTGCGGCCGCGCGGTTGTCGCGATCGGCATCTTCGTCATCGATGTCGTGCGGCGTAGCGGGTGCTGGACCGGGCCGGGTGGCACCGGCGTGCTTGCGCCGGCGTCCACCGCGGCGGCCGCGACGGCGCTTGCCGGTGGCGGTCCCGGTGTCCGGGGTGCCGTTCGCGGGGCCTGCCGCAGGCGTGCTGTTTGCAGCCGCCCCGGTGCTTGCCGGCGTGTCCGTCGCGGGTGCTGGAGCAGATTCATGGGTGGTGGCGGCGTTCCGGGCCTCCGGCGCCGCGGGGGAATCCTTGGGCGTGGATTTGCGTGTGGTTGCACGCGGCGTTTCGCCGGTTTCCTTCGGCGTGGCTTGCGCGGCGGGTTTCTGCTGCGCATGCCGCGGCGCGTCGTCGGTGCGCAACCGGGTCGATTTTGGCTGGGAGGATCGCTGCGACGAGCGGCGCCCACGCTGGCCGCCGCTGCCGTCGCGGTCATGGCTGCCGCGGCGGCTGCCGTTGTGCGGCGAGGCGTCTTGGCGGCGCTCGGACGATCGCTCGCGACGACTGTCGGTCCCGTCGCGCCGCCGGGAACCGCGCGCCGTGCGCTGCGTCTCCGTGGCGACGGGTTCGGCCTCGGGCACGCTGCGGAACCAGCCGAACAAACGGCCGAGCAGGCCGCCCGCGGCAGTCGCCGGCGCCGCGGCGGGGATCGCCGCCGCTGTCGCTTCAGGCGCGGCGCCCGGTTCGGGGATTTCGCGCTGCGGCATCGGCGTTGCACGCTGGATCCCGCTGACCGCGGGGTCCTCGCCGTGCACCACGACGCCCATCCGCGGCTGCGGGTCCGCGGGAACTTCGGTCAGGCGCTCGTAGCTGGGCTTGGCGTGTTCGCCCATCTCGCTTTCGCGGATGCGGGTGATTTCGAGGTGCGGGGTTTCGAGACTCTTGTCGGCAACGATCACCACGTGGACCTTGTGGCGCAGTTCGATCTCGACCACGCTTGCGCGCTTTTCGTTGAGCAGGAAGTTGGCGACGCGGGCCGGCGCCTGCACCAGTACCTGCCCGGTGTTTTCCTTCATCGCATGTTCTTCGATCAGCCGCAGCGCCGACAGCGACAGCGATTCGATGCCGCGGATGCGGCCGTGGCCGTCACAGCGCGGGCACACGATCTGGGTGGATTCCTCCAGGCTCGGGCGCAGCCGCTGGCGCGACAGTTCCATCAGGCCGAAGCGCGAGATGCGCCCGAGCTGCACGCGTGCGCGGTCGAGCTTGAGCGCATCGCGCAGCTTGTCTTCGACTTCGCGTTGGTGGCGCGAGTTCTCCATGTCGATGAAGTCGATCACGACCAGGCCGCCCAGGTCGCGGATCCGCAACTGGCGCGCGACTTCGACCGCGGCTTCGCAATTGGTGCGGAACGCGGTGTCCTCGATGTCGCTGCCCTTGGTGGCACGCGCCGAGTTGATGTCGATCGAGGTCAGGGCCTCGGTCGGGTCGATCACGACCGAACCGCCGGACGGCAGCCGCACGTAGCGGTCGTAGGCGCTCTCGATCTGGGTCTCGATCTGGAACCGCGTGAACAGCGGGATGGTTTCGTCGTACAGCTTGAGCTTGCGCAGGCTGTTGGGCATCACCTGCTGCATGAATTCCTTCGCGTCTTCGTACAACGCCGGCTCGTCGATCAGGATTTCGCCGATGTCGGCGCGCAGGTAGTCGCGCAACGCACGGATGAACAGCTTGGATTCCTGGTAGATCAGGAATGGCGCGGAACGCGCGGTGGCGGCTTCGGAAATCGCATTCCACAATTTCAGCAGGTAGTCGAGGTCCCACTGCAGTTCCTCGGCGTCGCGGCCGACCCCGGCGGTGCGCACGATCAGGCCCATGTCCTCGGGCACTTCGACGTGCTGCAGGGCTTCCTTGAGCGCCTGGCGGTCTTCACCCTCGATCCGACGCGATACGCCCCCGGCGTTCGGGCTGTTGGGCATCAGCACCATGTAACGGCCGGCCAGCGAGATGTACGTGGTGAGCGCGGCGCCCTTGTTGCCGCGTTCCTCCTTCTCGACCTGGACGATGAGTTGCTGGCCTTCCTTCAGCAATTCGCGGATGCCGGCCTTGCCGGGATCGACGCCGGGCGTGAAGTATTCGCGGGAAATTTCCTTGAGCGGCAGGAAGCCGTGGCGCTCGGCCCCGTATTCGACGAAGCAGGCTTCCAGCGACGGCTCGACCCGCGTGACGCGGGCCTTGTAGATGTTGGATTTCTTCGGTTCGCGGGACGGGATCTCGAGGTCGAGATCGTAGAGGGATTGGCCATCGACGATGGCCACACGCAACTCCTCACGCTGAGTCGCGTTGATCAACATGCGTTTCATTGTGGATTCCTTCAGGTCGCCGGCGCGACGGCGCTTCCCCGGCGGCGCCTCGCAGGGCGGCCGGCCGGATGGCGTGCCGCGCCTGGCGGCAGTTGCCGGACCCGATGTTCGGCCCCGGCTGGTGATGATCGAATTGTTTGCGTCCCCGCGTCCCCCGGTCGTCTTGCCGACGGTGGGCAAACATCGATCCCGAACGTTACGATGACAGGGCGCCGGCTGCTCCCGGTCGGGAATGGCAGGCGGCGGCCTTGTCTGCGCAGCGAACAGGAGCAGGTTTGCCCGGGTGGGGCGAGAGCCTGCGTGGCGCGCGGCAATCCTATCATCGCAAAGGAATTTTTCCAATGGGGACGGCAACTTCGGCCAAGGACTTCATGGCGGTGCGAACCATCGAGGTTGGTCCCGAACGGGATGGACAGCGCGTGGACAACTGCCTCGCGGCGCTGCTGAAGGGTGTGCCGAAGACGCATATCTACCGCTTGCTGCGGACCGGGCAGGTGCGCGTCAATGGCAAGCGCGCGAAGCCGGATACGCGCCTTGCCGAGGGCGATCGCCTGCGGATTCCGCCGGTCAGGACCGCCGGGCGTGAACAACCCGGCGCGCCGCCGGCTGGGATGCTGGAGGAACTTCGACACGCGGTGATCTTCGAGGATCGCGATTTCCTCGTCATCGACAAGCCGGCCGGCATCGCCAGTCACGGCGGCAGCGGAATCGCGTTCGGGGCGATCGAACTGATGCGCGCGGCTCGGCCGACGGACCACTTCGAACTGGCGCACCGGCTTGATCGCGACACCTCGGGGCTACTGGTGTTTGCGCGCACGCGGCCGGGCTTGACCGGATTGCAGGCGGCAATCCGCGATGGCGCGACGAAAAAGCAGTACCTGTGCCTGATGAGCGGCAACCTCGCGCGGGCGAAGTTCGACGTCAACGCACCGTTGCGCAAGTCGGTGCTGGCCGGTGGCGAGCGGATGGTGCGGGTGGACGATGGCGGCAAACCGGCATTGACGTTCTTCCGGGAAGTCGAACGTTACCGCGGCGCCAGCCTGGTCGAGGCGACGCTTGCGACCGGGCGCACCCACCAGATTCGCGTCCACGCCGCGCACGCGGGCCATCCGCTGGCGGGCGACCCGAAATATGGCGACCGGAAGGCGGACCAGCACTTCCGGAAGTTGGGATTGAAGCGGATGTTCCTGCACGCCGCGCGTTTCGAATTCGATCTGGGCGAGCGTGCGTACAGTTTTTCGGCCCCGCTGCCGGACGACCTGCGCGACGTGCTGGGTCGGCTGTAAAAACCGGGGTCAGAGTGCACTTTCCCATGAACCACATCGCAAGTGCCCTGAACTGGCGAACGGAAAGTGCACTCTGACCCCGGTTTCGCGAGGGGGGATGGCTCTTCGTTTGCGTGGACATCCCCCCGCGCCTGCGGCGTGACCCCCTTCGCAGCGCGAAGGGGGTGTTCAAGCGGATGCTAGAATTCCGGATTCTCCAGTTCCTCGGAAGCGCCCATGAAAGTTACTATCTTCGGCACCGGCTACGTGGGCCTCGTGACCGGCACCTGTCTTGCCGAGATGGGCAACCACGTGCTGTGCGTGGACGTGGATGCGGACAAAGTCGCACGACTGGATCGCGGCGAGATCCCGATCTTCGAACCGGGCCTGGAACCGCTGGTGAAGCGCAACCACGAAGCTGGCCGGCTTGCGTTCACCACCGATGCGAAGGCGGCGGTCGCGCACGGTGACACGATTTTCATCGCGGTGGGCACGCCGCCCGACGAGGACGGCAGTGCAGATCTTTCATACGTGCTCAGCGTGGCGCGCAGCATCGGCGAACACATCACCGGCTACGTCGTGGTGGTGGACAAATCCACGGTGCCGGTCGGCACGGCCGACCGGGTGCGCGCGGAGATCGAGTCAGCATTGCAGGAGCGCGGCGTGGAAGTCGCGTTCGACGTGGTTTCCAATCCGGAGTTCCTGAAGGAGGGCAATGCGGTCAACGACTGCATGAAGCCCGATCGCATCCTCATCGGCGCGTCCTCGTCGCGCGCCATCGATCTGCTCAAATCGTTGTACGCGCCGTTCAATCGAAACCACGACCGCATCGTGCTGATGGACGAGCGTTCGGCCGAGCTGACCAAGTACGCGGCCAACGCGATGCTGGCGACCAAGATCAGCTTCATGAACGAGATCGCCAATATCGCCGAACGCGTCGGGGCAGACGTCGAGATGGTGCGCCATGGCATCGGCGCCGATCCGCGCATCGGCTACCACTTCATTTACCCGGGCACCGGTTACGGCGGCTCGTGTTTCCCCAAGGACGTGCAGGCGCTGGAACGCACCGCGCGCGCGAACGGGTACGACGCGCGCCTACTGGGGGCGGTGGAAGCCGTCAACCACGACCAGAAGCGCAAACTGTTCGACCTGATCGCGCGCCACTTCGACGGCAACCTGCGCGGCAGGACCATCGCGCTGTGGGGCCTGGCATTCAAACCCAACACCGACGACATGCGCGAAGCGCCCAGCCGGGTGCTGATGGAAGCGTTGTGGGACGCCGGCGCCGGCGTGCGCGCGTTCGATCCCCAGGCGCGCGCCGAAGCCGGCCGGGTCTATGGCTCAAGGGATGACTTGGTGTTGTGCGAGGACCCGTTGGGGGCGCTCGATGGCGCCGACGCGCTCGCGGTGGTTACCGAATGGAAAGTATTCCGGAGCCCGGCGTTCGAGCAAATCAAGGCCGCGCTGAAGTCGCCGGTGATTTTCGACGGCCGCAACCTGTACGACCCCGCCGACGTCGAAGCGGCCGGGCTTGCGTACTACGGCATCGGCCGCGGCCGCAGCGTCGCTGTCCCGGAGGACTGAGCATGTCGACCCCGCCCGACGACGAGCGCATGAACGAACTCGAGTTGAAGCTGACCTTCCTCGACGACGCGGTGGCATCGTTGAACGACACCGAAGCACAGCAGTCGCAGCGACTGCTGCAACTCGAGAGCGCGTTGACCGACCTGCGGCGGGAACTCGCGGCGTTGCGGACGAATCTGTCGGAGGACGTGCACGAGGAACCGCCACCGCCACATTATTAGTGCAATCGTCCCTGATTGCTGCTTCGCCGCATCTCCCGTCGGGCGCGGTTTTTCAAGTTACGGGATACCAGAACGGCCATAAAGCCGCCATCCATGGCCAGGAGCTCCGTGGCCTGACTTTTCACTAAAGTTGCTTCGTCGGGCGCGATCGAGCATGCGCCAGGAATCGTAGGTTGGGCTGAGCATGCGAAGCCCAACATCAGGTTCAACATGCAAGTTGCCTCGGCATCCGTTCCGTCATGAGTGAATCCCTCCGCGACCAGTTGCTGAAAGCCGGCTTCAAGCCATCAGCGAAGCCGAAGGCAAAGCCGCCCCGGCACAAGCCGGTATCGCGCAGGTCGCGCGAACCAGCCGAACCCGATCTCGCGCAGGCGTTCGCGCTGCGGGCGAAGGTCGAACGCGCCGAGCGCGAAGTCGCCGAGCGCGAGGCGCGCGAGAAGGCCGCGGCGAAGAAGGAACGCAAGCGCAGGTTGCAGGCGCTGCTGGCCGGCAGGATGCTCAATCGCGATGACGCGGAACAGGTTCGCAATTTCGAATTCGCCGGCAGGATCCGCCGCGTGCATGTCACGCCCGATCAACTGCGCCAACTCAACGCCGGCGATCTCGGCGTGGTGATGCACGGCGGACGTGCTGGGATCGTCGCCCGCGACCTGGCGCTGGAAGTGCAGGCCATCGCACCCGAGGCCGTGGCGCTGCTGGTCGATCCGGGTTCGCCCGCCGTAGACGATGGCGTGCCTGATGACCTGATGTGGTGACGACGCGTCCCGCGTCCGATCCCATGCAAGCCTGTTGGCGGAAGCGGCTGCGCCGATTCCACCCTACGGGGTGATGTCCGCACGGCGCACAAAAAATCCGGCTCTCCCGTCGGGAGAGCCGGATTCACGGACCACGTCTTGAAAGTTCGAGGTACCGGCCCGCGTCGCCAGATCACACGGCCCTGGCGGCCAGTACCGCGGCAGGTTACGCCTGTTCCTTGCCGTTCTGGAGTTTCCGGCGAAGGCCCAGGAAGCCGAGCATCCCGAACAGGCCCAGACCCATCATCAACAGCGAGCCGGGCTCCGGCACGCCGATT
>DASTIS010000249.1:0-21097 GCA_035717365.1 Rhodanobacteraceae bacterium | reverse complement strand
TCGTCACCCGTCACCATGATTGACATCGAGTTCGACATGAGTTCTCGCCACAACCCATCCCGACAGGAACCTGGGGATCCCGACAACAAGACATCGCACCGCTTTCTTCCGCGCCGTCAGCGCGACTGGTCGAACGACGATGAAATACCGGTGCGCCGGGATCCGACACGCAAGTCTCGCAATGACGACGATCGTCAACCACCGGCAAAACGTTGAAGCCTTTCCACCATCCTCCGACAAGGGAGTTCGCATGAAATCGACAATCACGGCAACCGCTTTTCTGTTCGCGGCATCGCTGGGTCTCGCAGCATGCTCGAACAACAATCCGAATTCAGCCGGCGACCAGCAACAGCAGGCGTCGACGTCGTCGACGTCGTCGGGCAATCCGGGCGCCATGGATTCGAACCAGCCCGTTTCCGATACCTGGATCACCACCAAGGTCAAGACCGAACTCGCCACTACCCAGGGGGTGGAAAGCACCGATATTTCGGTCAAGACAGTCAACGGCGTCGTCACGCTCACCGGAGTGCTCGCCAGCGATGTTGCGGTCGACAAGGCCGTTGCCGCAGCGAAGAGCGTAAAGGGCGTCAAGCAGGTCGATGCGTCCGGACTGAAATCCAAGTGATGGATGCCGACGTACCCGCCTTCCGTTGCGGGATACGCGGCGATCCGACACCCGAGAGCCGACGCCGCCGCAGCGCGCCATCGAAACACAACTGTTGAACCCCAACCATCCACGACAAGGAGTCACATCATGAAAGCCAAACGTCTTGCGATCGCAATCGGATCCCTGCTCGTTGCTTCCCTCGGCGCCACCGCGTACGCGCAGGGCGCGCCGCAGACAACGCCACCGCAAACCCCGCCGCCTGCAACCACGGCATATACGTCCGGCGCCAATCAAGCCACCCAGCCCATGTCGAACAGCAACATGGCAAACGGCAGGATCCCGCAGAAGGTGAAGCAGGAACTGACGTCGCATGGCGTGACGGCGACCAACGTGAACGTCACCTTCGACAATGGCACCGCGACCCTGACTGGCACCGTGGCCACCCAGCGCGACATCAGCAAGGCCAAGTCCGCTGCGCTGCGCGTGAAGGGCGTCAAGCACGTCGACACGTCGGGTCTCCAGGCGCAGGTCGGTCACGGTCAAGGCACGGGCTGACACGACGTGGGTCACGTCTCTGTCATTGCCTCGCCGAGTCGAACGGTCGACCGTCCACCGTCATTGGGGCACCCCATGGACGACCACAGAATCGAAGGACCGCGAAAGGATCTTCGCGGCAAGCTGGAGCCCCCCCGGGGTCCAGTGCCGGAGGATGACCCGGCGGACGTCGCCGATGGCGATGCCGGGTATCTGGATGGCGAACTGGATGAGCTCTACTACGGCATAGCAGGTAGCGAAGCGGATCCGAAAACCGGGCAGCACGGGCTCGATCAACTGGAGGGCGACGATCCGGACTCATGACGTAACCACGGAGAGACGCCGCCCCAATCGGCTCTCTCCCCTGCGCGGCGCGGGATGCGTCGCGAACGACGGCTTGGCTGCGCGGCTGCATGGTGCACCCGGGTCCGTCGGATCGGCTTGGTCTCCCACTGGCGCCGATCCTGTTCGCTCCGGGCTCGCCACGGATGGCTTGTCCGGGGTTTTTCAAGTCGTCGCCGTGAACAGTACGGATCGCATGGCGATTCCGGTCCGCTCGCCGGACCTTGCCGACAAAGAAGGAGTACCACCATGCTTTACTATGCAATCGTATTCCTGATCATCGCGTTGATCGCCGGCTTCTTCGGATTTTTTGGTGTCGCCGGACTCGCCGCCACGATCGCGAAGATCCTGTTCGTCATCTTCGTCATCCTGTTCATCGTGTCGCTGATCTTCGGACGTGGACGACGTGTTTGATGGCGCCGCACTGATCGCGTGGCGGCGGCGCCGGCTATCGCCATTGCCGGATGCGAGGCTGCGTGGACGCCTTTGCCGCCGGAGGCATTCCGGTGGAGAGAACCTGCAGTTTGTTTGCGTACCTTTCTTTTGATTTTCGATGTCCTGCCTGTCCTGCTCGCCGACTTCGAGGCAACCTTCATTGGAAACGATTCGGCAAGACAAGATTCCGAAAGACCCGAAGGAGTCCAACCGCGCGCAACCCCGTGCGGCGTCGAAACGCAAATCCAGCCGCGCGCACGCGCCCTCGAGCGTCGAAATCCGGATCACCCATCCGGACCGCGTCATCTATCCCGAAATCGGCGTGACCAAGCAGGACGTGGCCGACTACTACGCGACGGTGATGGACAGCTTCCTGCCGGGTGTCATCGACCGACCCGTGTCGCTGCTCCGCTGTCCTGCCGGCACGTCGGAAGCCTGCTTCTTCCAGAAGCATGAAATAGCCGGTCTCAGCCGCGTCGGCGAGGTCAAGCTCAAGGAAGAGTCCGGTTCGCAGGCGATTTACCTGTATCCGAAAGATGCCGCCAGCATCATGGAACTGGTTCAATTCGGCGTGCTGGAATTCCATCCGTGGGGCGCGACGATCGAGCAGCCTGATCTTGCCGACCGCGTCGTCTTCGACCTGGACCCGGGCGACGGGGTGGAATGGTCGCGCGTCGTCGCCGCCGCGCGCCTGGTGCGCAAACTGCTGGATCGCACCGGATTGAAATCGTTCGTCCGTACCACCGGTGGCAAGGGATTGCACGTGGTGCTTCCGCTCGACCCACCCTGCCCGTGGGAACAGGTCAAGTCGTTCACGCAGGGATTCGCCAAATCGATTGCCGAGATGCAGCCGAGGGAGTTCGTGGCCACTTCAACCAAACGAATCCGGCACGGGCGGATCTTCATCGACTATTTGCGCAACAGCCGCGGCTCGACCAGCATCGCGAATTACTCGTTGCGCGCGCGCAAGGGCGCACCGGTCGCGACGCCCCTCCGCTGGTCGGAACTCGGCAAGCTCGCAAGTGGCGCCGACTACGACATCCATTCGATCCGGCGCCGGCTCGCGAAACTTCGCAAGGATCCGTGGCCGGGTTTCACGACGCTCAGGCAGGATCTGAAAGCGGTCACGCACGACCTCGATCGTTGATCGACGTTGGCGCGGGCAACCAGCCGGCTCAGGGTCGCTGTGCACCGCGTCGGTTGACGTACTGCGCGAACAGGGTTTGCGACGCACAAATGAACAGGCGGCTGTAATTGCGTCCGCCGAAAGCGAGGTTGGAAACGACAAAAGGCACTTTGAGCTTGCCCAACAACACGCCAGCGGGGTCGATGCAGTGGACCCCATCCGCAGCGCTGCTCCAGAGGTTGCCGCTTTCGTCGCAACAGAACCCGTCGGCCGCGCCGGGCTCGACCTTGTGGAACACGCGGGGCTTTGTCAGGTGTTTGCCGTCGTCTGCAACGTCGAACACGCGAATGTACTGTTTGCGATCCTCCGCAAACGGTGTGCCACTCTCGGCCACGTACAGCAGTTTTTCGTCGGGCGAGAAACACAGGCCGTTGGGACCGTCGAAATCATCGGCAACCACGTTCAGCGAACCGTCGCGCGGATCGAGACGATACAGATTGGGCGGCAATTCGGATTCCTGCTTGCCACCTTCGTAATCGCGGGTGATGCCGAAGGTCGGGTCGCTGAACCAGATCGTTCCATCGCTCTTGACCACGATGTCGTTGGGCGAATTCAGGCGCTTGCCCTGGTAACGGTCTGCGAGTACGGTGATGCGGCCATCCAGTTCGGTGCGCACGATGCATCGATCGTGGTGAGAACAGCCGATCAGCCGTCCTTCGCGATCCCGGGTATGGCCGTTGGCGAATTGTGAAGGTTCGCGGAAGACCGACACGCCCCCGGATTCGGTCCAACGCATGATCCGGTTGTTGGGGACATCGCTGAACAGCAGGCATTGGTGATCGGCGAACCAGACCGGCCCTTCGAGCCAGCGAAAGCCGTCGCCGAGTTTCTCCAGCGGCGCGTTGGGCAGCACGCAGGGCATGAACCGCGGGTCCAGGATCTCGATGTTGGCCATGCCCGTGTCCATCGTCGCAGTCCTTGTCTCGAGGAAACGTTGGCGGCATGCCCGGGGCGCGTTGTCCCGGCGTTGCCTTTTTTCAGGCTAGGTGACTGCGTGTGAAGCCGGCGCAAAGATTGAAGGCGCCCCGCTCGCCGGATGGTTCAGGTCGACCAGGGAGTCGACCCGCGCACGGACCATCCCGCACGGACGCCTGGCGACGTTGTGGCGCCTGCCCATTGTTCCGTGGAGTGGATGCTACGTGACTGTCGATTCGCCAAACGGACGTTCGCGGACGGGATGCTTGTCCAGTTTGCGTTGCAACGTGCGCCGGTGCATGCCGAGCCGGCGTGCAGTCTCCGAGATGTTGCCGTTGCATTGGTGGAGGGTGCGATGGATGTGCTCCCACTCCAGCCGGCGCAGCGGCAAGGGTGTTCCGGGCGTATCGTCGCCCTCGCCTGCTGCGGCATCCGTGTCGTCGAGCAGCGCGTGCACCACGGCATCGGCGCCGACGGGCTTGGCGAGATAGTCGTGCGCGCCGAGCTTGATGGCCTCGACCGCGGTGGCAATCGACGCGTAGCCGGTCAGCAACAGGATGCGCATGCACGGAAACTCCGCGCGCAGTGCGGGAATCAGCGACAGGCCGCTGTCTGCCCCGAGCTTGAGGTCGACAACCGCGTACCGGGGCTGGCGCTTGCGACCGAGCGTCATCGCGGCAGCGGCGGTATCGGCCGCGACGACGTCGAAGCCGCGCCTGCTCAACGCGCGCGACATCGCAGCCGCGAACACGGCGTCATCTTCCGCCAGCAACAGGGTCTGATTATCGGATGGGGGCGTCACGCACGCGCTCCCGTAAGAGGCAACCACACCAGGATACGCGTGCCATCGCCGCCATCCTGCGCGCGCATTTCGCCATGCATGCGTTCGATGGCCGAACGCGCCAGTGACAGGCCGATGCCGAGTCCCTCGGGCTTGCTGCTGGCGGCCGGCATGAAAACGAGTCTGCCGTCGGAAAGGCCGTGGCCGTGATCACCGATGGTGAACTCGATTCGCGAGTCGCGTATGTCCGCGGCCAGCCCCACCGCCCGCGAGTCATTCTGCGACGAGGCATCGAAGGCGTTCTGCATCAGGTTCAGCAGGGCGTGTGCGAGGCCTGGTTGCACTGCGACCCGCTGATTGCGCGCGGCCGGCGGGATGTCGATCGTCACCTCGGCGTCGGGGCGCAACAGGCGAAAGCGGTCGACGCTGGTCCGGACATAATCGCCGAGCGTGGTGTCCAGGGTGGTTCCGGCAAGCTGGTGGCGTCCGTATTCGACCATCTCCCTCAGGATGTGGCGGCAGCGCTCGACCTCCCCCAACATCACGCGTATGTCATCGCGCAGCCCGGCATCGTGTTCGCGGCCATGTTCGAGTTCCGGCAACAAGGTGCGCAACGTCGACAACGGCGTGTTGAACCGGTGTGCTGCATCGGCGGCCTGGGTCGCGATGGCCAGGATGCCCTCGTCGCGCAGCGTGCGCTCGCGCAGGCGACGGGTCGCCTCGCGTTGAGTGTTCAGCGATGCGCGCATGCGGCCCACGAACACGGCCAGCAGCAGGACCGCGATCAGGAAGTTGATCGTCATGCCGGTCAGGTGCAGCCGAAATCCGTCGCCGTGCATCGGCATGTCGGGCAGCGGCACGTTAGCGAAAATCAGCAGTCCGTATACCGCTGCCGCGAACGCGGTGACCGCGGTCGTGGTAATGCCCGACAGCGCCGCCGCGGCAAGCGCAACCGGTGCGAGCAGCAACGTGATGAACGGGTTGCTGGCGCCGCCGGTGAAGTACAGCGCCCAGCCGAGCAACAACACGTCGAAGGCAATATGGCAGAACGCCTCGCGCTCGCCCATTGGCCAAGGCTGCCGCAGGCGCCAGAACGCAACGGGCGTTGCGAGTGCGAGCACGACGATTCCGGCCGCGAGCTGCGCCAGCGGCAGTTCGACATGCAGCCAGACGATTGCGCCGGTTACCGCCAGCGCCTGCCCGATCGCGGCCAGGGGCCGCAACCATGCAATGGTGGCGACGAGGGCGCGGGCGTCGGAGGGAAACGACGCCGAAACGCTGCGGTCGTGATCGGCAATCATGGGCGAACGGAAAACGGGACGCGTTTCATTATAGTGACCTCGCTCGCCCGCGAGCGGCCACGCTGGCCGGCAGCACCGCGCGGTTTCCGGCGTGTTCCAGGCGACTTCGAACCGTTCGCGGGATTCAGCCCGGAAGCTTCGTCAGGACCTTGCCGCGGTGCGCGGCGATGTGGTCGGTCTTGTCGCTCTTGATTTCGTACTGCGGGTCGTCCTTGCTGGCACGATGGGTATGGCCCTTGTAATCGAAGTCACGGGCATGGACCTTGACGATCGTGCCGCTGACCCGCCCTGCTTCGGAGTTCCAGCTCACGTGGTCGCCCACCTTGAAACGATCGGCAGGGGCCTCGTCGCGTTTGCGGTCTGCCATGGTCCGGTCCTCGTGATGCAAAATCCCCCCGGTCCCGTCAGGCGATCGCGCGATCGACCACCTTCTGCGCCTCTTCGAGGATGGCCTGCAGGTGTTGCCGGTCCCTGAAGCTTTCGGCGTAGATCTTGTAGATGTCTTCGGTCCCCGATGGCCGCGCCGCGAACCAGCCGTGTTCGGTGATCAGCTTGATGCCGCCGATCGGGGCGCCGTTGCCGGGTGCCTTGTCCAGGATCTGCGTGACCTTGCTGCCAGCCAGCTCCTTGATCTCGATTGCACCCGCAGAAAGCCTTGCAAGTTCTTGTTTCTGCGCAGTGTTTGCCGTAGCTTGCACCCGATCCGTAAAGGGCATGCCAAGCTCATCTGCCAGTGCCTTGTAACACTCGCCGGGGTCGCGCCCCGTCTTCGCCGTGATCTCGGCGGACAGCAGCGCCGGCGCGATGCCGTCCTTGTCGGTAGTCCAGGGCGAACCGTCCTGGCGCAGGAACGCGGCTCCCGCGCTTTCCTCGCCGCCGAACGCCAGCGAACCATCGGACAACCCGGGCGCGAACCACTTGAAACCCACCGGGACCTCGTACAGCTTGCGCTTCAACTTGTCCGCAATTCGGTCGATCAGCGCCGTGCTGACCACGGTCTTGCCGATGGCGACCGTCTCCGGCCACTGGCGACGTTCGCGGAAAAGGTAATCGATCATCACCGACAGGTAGTGGTTGGACTTGAGCAGCCCCGCGGAGCGGGTAACGATGCCATGCCGGTCGTGGTCGGTGTCGCAGGCGAACGCGACGTCGTATTGATCCTTGAGCGCGAGCAGCCGCTGCATCGCGTATTCCGAGGACGGGTCCATCCGGATCTTGCCGTCCCAATCCACCGTCATGAAGGCGAAGCGTGGATCGACCTCCTCGCTGACGACGGTCAGGTCGATCCCGTAGCGCTCGGCGATCGGGGCCCAGTAGTGAACCCCTGCCCCACCCAGCGGGTCGACGCCAAGCTTGAGTCCGGCGCCGCGGATCGCATCGAAGTCGATGATGTTGGCCAGGTCGGAAACGTAGGCGTCGAGGTAATCGTGCGTATGCGTCGTGGCAGCCGTGCAGGCCTGCACGAACGGCACGCGCCTGACGCCCCCCAGGCGGTTCACGAGGTACTGGTTGGCCTGTTTCTGGATCCAGCTCGTGACCCCGGTGCCGGCGGGCCCGCCGTTGACCGGGTTGTACTTGAAGCCACCGTTGTCGGGGGGATTGTGCGAGGGCGTGATCACGATGCCGTCGGCCAATCCCGAGTCGCGACCGCGGTTGTGGCTCACGATTGCGTGCGAGATGGCGGGCGTCGGCGTGAATTCACCGCCCTTCGAGGTCAACACCTCGACGTTGTTCGCGACCAGCACTTCCAGGGCGGTCTTGAACGCGGGCTTCGACAGCGCATGGGTGTCGTAACCGATGTACAGCGGGCCGGTCACCGACTCCTGGGTCCGGTAGTCGCAGATCGCCTGGGTGATCGCATAGATGTGCCATTCGTTGAAACTGCCATCGAGCGAGGAGCCGCGGTGCCCCGAAGTACCGAACGCGACGCGCTGCGCCGGATTGCCGGCATCAGGATGGATATCCGCGTAGGCGGCCAGCAACTTGCGGGTATCGATCAGGATCGAGGCCGGCGCCGGCTTGCCGGCCAGGGGGCTGACCTTCTCCGCGCTCATTGCACTGCCTCGCGCGCCGCGCGGTAGCGGCGGATCAGCGCATTGGTGGAGCTGTCGTGCTCGAGTTCCGGTTCGTCCGGATCCTGCAATTGCGGGATTACCTTTTTCGCAAGCTGTTTGCCGAGTTCCACCCCCCACTGGTCGAACGAATCGATATGCCAGATCGCGCCCTGGACGAACACGCTGTGCTCGTACAACGCGACGAGGGTCCCCAGCGCACGCGGCGACAGGCGCTCCACGAGAATGGTGTTGGTGGGCCGGTTGCCTTCGCATACGCGGTGCGGAACCAGCCACTCGGCGGTACCTTCGGCACGCACCTGCGCCGGCGTCTTGCCGAAAGCCAGCGCCTCGGTTTGCGCGATGAGGTTGGCCATCAAGAGGTCGTGCTGGCCGCCCAGCGGATTCAACGCATGGTTGAAGCCGATGAAATCGCACGGGATCAGCCGCGTGCCTTGATGGATCAGTTGATAGAAGGAGTGCTGGCCGTTGGTGCCGGGTTCGCCCCAGTAGATCGGCCCGGTCGGGACATCGACGCGCACGCCATCCAGCGTCACGTGCTTGCCATTGCTCTCCATCGTCAATTGCTGGAGGTACGCCGGAAACCGTTTCAGGTATTGCGCGTAGGGCAACACCGCCACGGTCTGGGCGCCGAAGAAGTCGTTGTACCAGACGGACAGGAGGCCCAGCAGCAGGGGCAGGTTCCGGTCGGCCGGGGCGGTCGTGAAATGTTCGTCCATGGCATGGAATCCGCCCAGCATGTCGCGGAACGCTTCGGGTCCGATGGCGAGCATCGTCGACAGGCCGATCGCCGAATCCATGGAGTAACGCCCGCCCACCCAGTCCCAGAATCCGAACATGTTGTCGGTGTCGATGCCGAACTTTTCCACCTCTTCCGCATTGGTCGAAACGGCGACGAAATGTTTGGCGACCGCCGCCTCGTTGCCGCCAACGCCCGCAAGGCACCAGTCACGCGCGGCGCGCGCATTGGTCAGCGTTTCCAGCGTCGTGAAGGTCTTGGAGCAGACGATGAACAGGGTTTCCGCCGCGTCGAGATCGCGGGTTGCTTCCACGAAATCGGTCGGGTCGACGTTGGACACGAAGCGGAACACCATGTCGCGGCGGCTGTAATGCTTCAACGCCTCGAATGCCATCACGGGCCCGAGGTCGGAACCGCCGATGCCGATGCTGACGACGTTCCTGACCGTCTTGCCGGTCTGCCCGCGCCATTCGCCCGATCGCACCTTGTCGCTGAATGCGGCCATGCGGTCCAGCACCGCATGCACTTCGGGCACCACATCCTTGCCGTCGACCAGGATCCGTGAGTTGCGCGGCGCACGCAGCGCCACGTGCAGGACCGCGCGCCTTTCGGTCTCGTTGATCCTGTCGCCACGGAACATGGCGTCGCGTCGCGCAAATACGCCGCGCGCCTTCGCAAGCCGCTGCAACAAGCGCAGGGTTTCGGGCGTCACGAGGTTCTTGGAATAATCCAGGTACACCCCCGCGGCTTCGGCGACGTAGCGGGTTCCGCGCGCCGGGTCGGCATTGAACAATTGCCTGAGCGTCGTGCCGCGCAGCGATCGCCAGTGGCTCGCCAGCGCCTTCCACTCCGGAGACCTCCGCAGGGAAGATGGTGTCATGCGCGCGCCCCCTGCCCCGCCGCCCGGGGTTCGAGCTTCGCGGTCTTCTGGTCGAGTTTGCCAAGCAGGTCGTTCCACGACTTCACGAACTTTTCCGCGCCTTCGCGCTGCAATTGCCCGGCCAGCTCCGCATCGTCGATGCCGGCCGCGTTGAATTGCGCGATCACCTTTTCGCAGTCCCCGCCGTCGTTCGACATCGCACCGCGCAGCTTGCCGTGGTCGGCGAACGCCAGCAGGGTCTTGTCGGGCATGGTATTGATGGTGTCCGGTGCGGCCAGCGCTTCCACGTACAGCGTGTCGGAAGCCTTCGGATCCTTGGTCCCGGTGCTGGCCCACAACAGGCGCTGCGGATGCGCGCCTGCCGCGACGATCTTTTTCCAGCGCGGCGTTTCGCGCAGTTCGCACCAGGCCTTCCAGGTGCGCTGGCCGATCGCGATGCCGAGCCGATCCTTGAGTTCGGCGGGCACCTTGTCCGCCACGGCCACGTCCCAACGGCTGACGAACAGCGAGACCACCGAATCGACGTTGGCATCCTTGCCTTCCGCGATGCGGCGCTCGATGCCGCGCATCCAGGCCTCGGCCGCGGCGAGGGTCTGCTCGCGCGAGAACAGCAGCGTGACGTTGATCGGGATGCCGCGGTAGATCGCTTCCTCGATCGCCGGGATGCCGGCTGGCGTACCCGGGATCTTGATGAAAATGTTGTCGCGCTTCGCCTTGCCGTGCAGTTCGACTGCGGATTGGATGGAACCGTGCGTGTCGTCCGCCAACAACGGCGAGACCTCCAGCGACACGAATCCGTCCTTGCCGTCGCTGGCGTGGAACGCGGGCTTGAACAGGTCGGCCGCGCGGCGCAGGTCCTGCAGCGCGAGTTCGAAGAACAGATCCTCGCCCGCCTTGCCTTGTGCCAGCAGTTCGGCGATCGCGTCGTCGTAATCGCTGCCACCGGAGATCGCCTTGTCGAAAATCGACGGGTTCGAGGTGAGCCCGGTGACGCTCAGCTCGGCGATGTATTTCGCCAGCGTGCCGTCGTCGAGGATGCCGCGGGTGATGTTGTCGAGCCAGATGCTTTGGCCGAGGTCGTGCAGTTGCTGGGTCGGGTTCATGGTCTTACTCCGTGGCGGCTGTCGGTTTTGGAGGGGGAAGTTCCGAAGGGCGAAGAAAGGCGTCGGCCTGCATGCCGCGAAGGTCGCCGATGCCCGCGAGTTCGATCTGCGCCGGCGGATATTCCGCGCGCGCGGCCAGATCATTGGCGTAATGGCCTTGGCGAACGAATACCGTGGTCAGACGATCGCGCCACTGCCGCTTCATGCTGTCGAGGACGCGCAACTTGTCTTCGACCATCACGTAGTGCGCTGCGGGAAAATGACGCACCACATCGTCCAGCATGCGCTCCTTGTGGATGTAGATCAACACATTGCCGTGCACGGCGTCCCTGATGCCCGAGGCGGCGATCTTGCGCGGCTGCAGCACCACGTCGCCGTCGGACAGCACCACGCACGGCCCGAACTGCGACAGGTGTGCGACGGATTCCAGTGCGTTGGGATACAGGCGTTCGGCGAAGTCGTAGTCGAGCAGAAAGGCAGCCAGTTGCTGTGCGTGCAGTTCGTCGTCGCATTTCAGCCGGAATTTCTGGATCGCGCCGAGGTAATCGGCGTACCCCAGTTCGTCGCGCAGGTCCTCGTAAATGGCCCAGTAGGTCCTGGCGCCCTGCGCGCCGAACACCTCGGCAATGTGGTGGTCGAGGTCGTCGTGCACCCGGTCGTTGTCGAGCAGGGTATTGTCGACATCGAACAGGAAAGTGATGGGCGCCGGACCGGTCATTTGCCTTGCTTGCCGCGTTTGGCCTCTGCGCGGGTGTGCTCGACCTTCGGATCATTCCACCCGCCGGCATCGGCGATCAGCGCATCGGCGTGTTTCGGACCCCAGCTTCCGGGTTTGTACTTGTGGACCGGCACCTTGTTGCCGAGGATCGGATCGAGCACGCGCCAGGCTTCCTCGACGCTGTCGTCGCGGGTGAACAATTGCGAATCGCCGTCGACCGCATCGCCCAGCAGCCGCTCGTAGGGAGACATCGACGAGTGCGTGTCGCGATGCGCGACGAGTTCCACCGGGTGGCCCTCCATGGTCTCGCCCGGAACCTTGACCCGCGCACCCAGCGAGATGACCACGTTTGGACTCAAGCGAAAGCGGAAGAAGTTGACTGCGCCGCCGTTGATGCCGTCGAACACCTGTTGCGGCGGGTTCTTCAGCCGCACCAGCACTTCGGTGCACTTGACCGGCAACTCCTTGCCGGCACGGATGAAGAATGGCACGCCGGCCCATCGCCAGGTATCCATGTGGATCCGCAGCGCGGCGTAGGTTTCGACCTTTGAATTCTTCGCCACACCGTCTTCCGTGAGGTAACCCTCGAACTGGCCGCGTACCACGTCCTGCGGACGCAGCGAGCGCATCGAGCGGAACAGCCGGAGCTTCTCGTCGCGCATCGCACTGGCACTGCGGTTGACCGGCGCATCCATGGTCAGCAACGCCAGGACCTGGAACATGTGGTTCTGGACCACGTCGCGGATCGCGCCGACCTCGTCGTAGAACTTGCCGCGGCCCTGCACGCCGAAATTCTCCGCCATGGTGATCTGCATGCTCGCGATGTGGTCGCGGTTCCAGAGCGGTTCCAGCAGCGAGTTGGCGAAGCGGAAATACAGCAGGTTCTGGACGGGTTCCTTGCCAAGGTAATGGTCGATGCGAAATATGTCGTGTTCGCGGAAAAATCGGTGCAGGACGCGGTTGAGTTCGCGGGCGGACCCGAGGTCGCGGCCGAACGGTTTCTCGACCACCACCCGCGCGCCCTGCACGCAACCGGCGGCGTCGAGCCCCTTGACCACGGTCTCGAACATGCTCGGCGGGATGGCGAGGTAATGGAGGGGATGCTTCGCCTCGCCCAGCGCCTTGCGCAATTGCACGAAGGTGCCGGGGTCGTTGTAGTCGCCATTGACGAATCGCAGCAGTCGGCACAGTTTGCGTGCCGCCCTCTCGTTGAGGCCGCCGTGTTCCCGCAAGCTGGCGCGCGCGCGTTCGCGCAGCCGTTCCAGGTTCCAGTCCGAACGCGCCACGCCGATGATCGGCAGATCGAAATGTTCGTTGTGGATCAGTGCCTGCAGCGCCGGGAAAATCTGCTTGTACGCGAGGTCTCCGGTGGCGCCGAAAAATACGAAGGCGTCGGATTTCACTGCGGTCATCGATCGGGGTCCTTGTGCATCGTGGCGTGAACGAGATGGGTTTGTCCGTCATCCTGCAACGCGATGCCGGCTTCCGGATCCTGCAACGTTACACCATCGACTTCCACCGACGCGATGCCGCGGCAGACATGGCCGGGGTTCGCGACCTCGATCCGGTAGGCAGTGGCGCCGCGCCGGTACGTGAACGCATAGCCTTTCCACTGGCGCGGAATGCACGGTTCCAGCAACAATCGCCGGCCGCGAAGCCGGATTCCCAGGACCCATTCGACGATCGCGCGGTACAGCCAGCCTGCCGATCCCGAATACCACGTCCAGCCGCCCCGGCCGACGTGCGGCGCCACCGAATAGACGTCCGCGCACTCGACGTAGGGTTCGACCTTGTAGCGCGACATCGATTCCGGTGTCGCGGATTTCCGGATCGGATCGAAGATTTCCAGCAACTCGCCCGCCTTGTCGCCGTCGCCCAGCATCGCGAACGCGATCAGCGACCAGATCGAACCGTGGGTGTACTGGCCGCCGTTTTCGCGCAGGCCGGGCGGGTAGCCCTTGATGTAACCGGGGTCTCGGGGCGTACGGTCGAACGGCTCGGTGAACAGGGCCACCAGCCCATCGTTCGGCCGCACCAGTTGTTCGTTCACCGCGCGCATCGCCTGCGCGGCACGTTCCGGGTCGCCCGCGCCGCTGATGACGCCCCAGGACTGCGCCATCGATTCGACCCGGCATTCGCGGTCCGCGGACGTCCCCAGCGGCGTACCGTCGTCGTAGAACGCGCGTCGATACCACGCGCCATCCCATCCCTTCGTCTCCAGCGCGAGTTCAAGCGCCCGCCGGTGATCGTGCCAGGCCGCGGCGCGCAGGTCGCGACGGTCCTCGGAAAACGGCGCGAAGTCGGCAATCACCCTGGACAGGAACCAGCCCATCCACACGCTTTCGCCCTTTCCGCCCGCACCGATCCGGTTCATGCCGTCGTTCCAGTCGCCGGTGCCCATCAGGGGCAAGCCGTGCACCCCGGTTGCGAGGCTGGCGTCGATTGCGCGCGCGCAGTGCTCGAACAGCGTGCCCGGCTGCGGCGACTTTTCCGGTTTGAAGAACGCATCCGTCTGTCCCGGCTCGAGTGCGTCCCCGCGCAGGAACGGTACCTTGACGTCGAGAATCGCGGCGTCTCCGGTCGTCTCGATGTAATGCGCGGCCGCGAATGGCAGCCACAGCCGATCGTCGACGATGCGCGTGCGCACGCCATTGCCGGCCGGCGGCAGCCACCAGTGTTGGGTATCGCCTTCCTCGAACTGACGCGATGCCGCCAGCAGGATGTGTTCGCGCGCCAGGTCCGGGCGCGCGATGCACAGCGCGCCAATGTCCTGCAACTGGTCGCGATAACCGAACGCGCCGCTGGCCTGGTAGAACGCGGTGCGGGCCCACAGCCGGCAGGCCAGCACCTGGTACGGCAGGCAGCGGTTCACCAGCAGGTCGACGGAGCGCAGCGGGGTTTCGACCTGCAGCGGCTCGAGCACGCTCGCCCAGGTCTTGCCGGTCGCGGCGAGCACGGATTCGAAATCAACCTTGCGGTAACGGTCGACCAGTCGGATGGCGGCGGCACGATCGCTGCCCTCGCCCAGCAGGAACACCAGTTCCACGCGCTCGTCGGGCGCCAGTTCGACGATGCTGACGGCTGCGCTGCGCAGATTGCCGTCGCTCCCTGTCGCGGTGTCGCCGGCCGCGCCGGCAACGAAGGCTACCCCGCGCATGAAATCCTCGCGGCCGGCGTTGCGGGCGAAGACCGCGCCGCGTGCGGGATCGGATTCAACCTGTGTGGTCGGGCGCGGATCGTGCCCGATCGGGCCGAGCATCCAGTTGGCAACCGCCGCGACCGCGATCCTGCGGGGGCGCCGACCGTGGTTGTGCAGGCGCAGGCGTGAGAGCCTGACCGGGTCGGAGGCTGCCACGCACTGGACCAGTTCCGATTCGATGCCGTGCACGTTCGCATCGAAGCGCGCATAACCGGGGCCGAAGCGCGCGACGTAAGTGGCCCCGCCCGCGCGGATCGGCGTGGCCGTGGCGCTCCAGGATGCCCCGTCGTCCTGGTCGCGCAGTAACACGCTGTCCCCCGGCGGATCGCACACCGCGTCGTTCGACCACGGCGTGATCTGGTTCTGCTGGCTGTTGACCGCCCAGCAGTAGCCGCCGCCCGTCGCAGTCGCGAGAAAGCCGAAATCGGGATTGGCCACCACCTGCGACCAGGGCGCCGGCGTGCTCGCGTCCTCACGCAGGACCACCACGTATTCGCGGCCATCCGGGGTGAATCCGCCGAGGCCGTTCCAGAAATCGAGGTCCGACGGCTTCGGCATCGAAGCGGGCTTGCCCCCGCGCACGACAGGTCCGACAGGCGCGGGCGAGCCGGCACTCGCCACGCCGGAGTTTCCTGCGGCGCACGCCGACTGGTGCGCAAGATCGCCGTTGCGCCCCTCCAGCACGATCCTCGCGGACGCCAGCAATCCATTGCGCAGGGATTCATCCAGCCGATCGGCGCGCAGGAGGAATACCGATCCGCGCGACTTGTCGCCGTGCCCGCTGCCAGCCGTGGCGTCCTGCAACACGGCTTCGACTGCAGCGACATCGGTGGCATCGGCGACGTTGAGGATCACGAGGTCGGCAGACAGTTGACGGCTGCTCCAGAAGGCCTGTGCCCGCAACAGGTCTTCCACGAGGTGCACCTCGCCCGGCCGGGCGACCCGCGCGACGACAATGGGAAGGTCGCCCGAAATTCCGGCTGCCCACAGCACCGGTGCACCCCCCTCGCCCCGCGCGATCACGCTGCGCGGGGGCCGCAATGCCGCATCGTCGTACACCAGCGCACCGGCCAGCCGCTGGAACAACGACGCCTTCCTGGCTGCGGCGCTCGACTCGCCCCGTCGGGGCGATCGCGACGCGCGGGCACGGGCAAACACGTCGGCACACGCTGCCACATCCTGGTACGACCGGATCAGCGCGAGCACCTCGTCGCGCGATGTCGCGGCCGCGGTGACCAGCGCAGCCCGGCGTGTCTGGCCCACGCCGACGGTGAGGCCCGCGCGCAGGCTGAAGACGGGATCGAGCACGGTGCCGACAGTGCCGGACAGCCGCGTTCCCGGTTGCATCGCGGCGGGCATGCCGAGTGAGCCGTCGCGCCCGATGAAGCGCGCACGATCGGTTTCGCATTGACGCGCGCCGGTCTCGTGTCCCTCCACCACCAGCGCGTGCGCCGCCCAGATGTCGGGCTCGGAAGATTCGCGCTTGCGCCGCCACGCCAGCAACACGCCGTCTTCGAGCGCGGTCTGCACGAACATCTTGGAAAACGCCGGATGTGCCGCATCCGCCAGCGTGGAACCCAGCACCAGCTCGAGGTACGAAGTCAGTTCGAGCTTGCGTTCGACAGGACCGTCGTTGCGCAACCCCAGGCCACGGATCTCGACCGCGTGCTCCGGGTCGACCGCGACTTCCAGCGTCGTGGTCAGGGTGCCATCGTGGCGCGCGAAACGTGCCATGGTTTCATCGAACCAGTAGCGGACCGTGCCACCGCATGGCTGCGGGGTCGCCGACCACACGGCGCCATCGTCGAGGTCGCGGACATACGTGTACGCACCCTGCTCTCCGCCGATCCGCCCGGACTGCCAGCGCGTGAGTGCCAGCCCCCTCCAGCGGCTGTAGCCGGAACCCGAGGCGGACAACATCACGGCGTAGTCGTCATGGCCCAGCAGATGGACCGTTTCGGCAGGTCGACGGGGGTCGGCGAACATGGTCGGAGGCTTCCCTGATCCGTGCGCAATGGCACGACATCGCCCAGTATGACGCGTGCCGGCTCAATCGTTCGTGAAAATCCCGCTGCGACACGGCTTGACGGAGCCGGCGATTGCGCACAGGATTCGGAGTTTCGGCACGATCTGCCCCGGCATCCCAACCATCGGAACAGTTGCCGTCGCCGCGTGACCCCTCACCCAGAATTCAAGGAGAACTCCATGCAGCTCGGAATGATCGGTCTCGGCAAGATGGGAAACTTCATGTCCCAGCGCCTGATGCAGGGCGGGCACGACGTGGTCGCCTACGACCCGGCCGCCAAGGCCCGCAAAGCGCTGGTCGACGCCGGCGGCAAGGCGGTCGACTCCATGGACAAGCTGATCAAGGCGCTCAAGGCGCCGCGGGCCGTGTGGATGATGGTGCCGGCCGGGAAGATCGTGGATGAAACCGTCGAGGCGCTGGCCGGCAAGCTCGCCAAGGGCGACGTCGTGATCGATGGCGGCAATTCCAATTACAAGGATGACCAGCGCCACGCCGCGCTGTTGTCGAAGCGGGGCATCAACTTCGTCGACTGCGGCACCAGCGGCGGTGTGTGGGGGCTCAAGGAGGGCTACAGCATGATGGTCGGCGGCGACAGGAAGGTGGTGAACCACCTCAAGCCCCTGTTCGAGGCGTTGGCACCGGGCAAGGCCAAGGGCTGGGGCCACGTCGGTCCGATCGGCTCCGGGCACTTCGTCAAGATGGTCCACAACGGCATCGAATACGGGCTGATGCAGGCCTACGCCGAAGGTTTTTCGGTGATGAAGCACAAGCAGGAATTCGCGCTGGACCTGGAACAGATCGCCCAGATCTGGCGCTACGGCTCGGTGGTGCGCTCGTGGCTGCTGGACCTCACCGCCGAGGCGCTGAAGGAGAATCCGGAGATGAAGGACATCGCACCTTACGTTGCCGATTCCGGCGAAGGCCGCTGGACGGTCGCGGAAGCCATCGACCTTGACGTCCCCGCGCCGATCATCACCGCCTCGCTGATCGAGCGCCTGCGTTCGCGCGACGATGACTCGTTCTCCGACAAATTGCTGTCGGCGATGCGCAACCAGTTTGGCGGCCACGCAATGAAGAAGGAAGACTGATGCCCCCCGCCCGACCGCCGGAGCAGGTGGTCCGCTGGCACGTGTTTCCGGGCGAAATGTCGCTGCAGGCGGATGCCCGCGAGCGCGTGCTCGCGGCGGCGCGCGACGCCATTGCGGAACACGGGGCGTTCGACATCGTGCTCGCCGGAGGCAATACCCCGCGCAAGCTGTATCGCGCGCTGCGTGGTGCCGACGCCGACTGGGCGCGCTGGCACGCCTGGTACGGCGACGAACGCTGCGCGCCGCCGAACGATCCCGGGCGCAACAGCAAGATGGCGCGCGACGAGTGGCTCGACCATGTGGCGATTCCCGCGGCCAACGTCCACGCTATCCCCGCCGAACTCGGCGCACGCGAGGCCGCGGCACGTTATGCCCGTGGGTTGCGCGGCGCGGATGCCTTCGATCTGGTGCTGCTCGGCCTCGGCGAAGACGGCCACACCGCCAGCCTGTTCCCCGGTCACGACTGGGGAATGCGTGCCGATTCTCCGGACGCGATCGCCGTGTTCGATGCGCCCAAGCCTCCGCCCGAGCGGGTGTCGCTGAGCGCGCATCGGTTGTCGAATGCGCGTCAGGTCCTGTTCCTGGTCGAAGGCGCCGGCAAGCGCGATGCCGTGGCAGACTGGAAACGCGGCGACGCGATCCCTGCCGCATCGATCTCACCCGCCACGGGCGTGGACGTCCTGCTGGATGCCGCCGCGGCGAATTAGCGTCGCAGGAGCGGCCATCGCCGCGGCCGGCCTGGCGTGACGAAGCCATCGGTCGCGGGCGTGGCCCGCGCCTACAGGCCGGCGAGCTCGCCCATGTGCTCGCGGTAGTAGCGCAGCTCTTCGATCGAATCCATGACGTCCGACAACGCGGTGTGCGCGGAATCCTTGCTGAAGCCTTTGTACACCGCCGGCGCCCAACGGCGCGCCAGCTCCTTCAGGGTGGATACGTCGAGATTGCGGTAATGGAAATACTTCTCGAGCGTGGGCATTTGCCGATAGAGGAAGCGGCGATCCTGGCAGATCGAGTTGCCGCACATCGGTGATTTGCCCGCCGCGACCCAGGGTTCCAGGAATGCCAGCGTCCCGGCTTCGGCCGCACCATGTTCGACGTCCGACTCCAGCACCCGTTGCCACAATCCCGACTTGCCGTGTTGGTTGCGGTTCCAGTCGTCCATCGCGAGCAATCGCGCTTCCTCGTGCCGGATCGCGAACTGCGGCCCCTCCGCGAGCACATTGAGGTGGCGATCGGTGACCACGGTGGCGATTTCGATGATCGAATCGGTATCGGGACACAACCCGGTCATTTCGAGGTCGATCCAGATCAGGTTGTCGTCCGCGCAGACGGCCATGCACGTCTCCTTTCGTGCAGTCTAGCAACAACGCGGCGGTTGCCGAAGCCGATCCCGGGCTTTACGCTCGCCCGATGCCCACGCCAACCCTGCTGTGGTACGACTACGAAACCACCGGCACCGATCCCGCGCGCGACCGTCCCGCGCAATTCGCGGCGCTGCGCACCGACATGGAACTGCGCCCCGCCGCGGATCCGGTCACGCTGTATTGCAGGCCGGCGCCCGACGTCCTGCCGCACCCGGAAGCCTGCCTGATCACCGGCATTGCGCCGCAGGACGCCGCCCGCGAAGGACTGGTCGAAGCGGAATTCGCGGGGGCGGTGCATGAACTCATGGCCGAACCCGGTACCTGTTCGGCCGGTTACAACTCGATCCGTTTCGACGACGAAGTCAACCGCAACCTGTTCTACCGCAACTTCTTCGATCCCTACGAGCATGCGTGGAAGAACGGCAATTCGCGTTGGGACATCATGGACCTGGCGCGCGCCTGCTACGCATTGCGGCCGGAAGGCATCGCGTGGCCGACCCGCGATGACGGTACGCCCTCGTTCAAGCTGGAGCACCTTGCCGCCGCCAACCATCTCGAACAGAAGCGCGCGCACGATGCACTGTCCGACGTCGAAGCCACCCTCGCGTTGGCGCGGTTGCTGCGCGAACGCCAGCCGCGTCTGTACGACTGGGCCTTCGCACTGCGCGACAAGAAAGCCGTTTCCGCGAAGCTGGCGTCGGCACTCCCGGGAGCGCAACCGTTGCTGCATGTGTCCGGCCGCTACGCGCCTGCACGGGGATGCCTCGCGATGGTCGTGCCCATCGCCGAACACCCCAACCGCACCGGCACCTTCATCGTCGCCGATCTCGATGTCGATCCCGGTGCCTGGGTTACGCTCGATCCCGCCGATCTCGGCGAACGGATGTTCACCCCGCGCGCGGACCTTCCCGAAGGCATCGAACGGCCGCCGCTCAAGGAGGTGCATGCCAACAAGTCGCCGTTCCTCGCGCCGGTCGAAACCCTGCGTGGCGCGCAGATGCAACGCATCGCCATGGACCCGGACCGGTGCCTGCGGCATCTGGATCGCATCCGTGCCAGCACAGGCCTCGCCGAACGCGTGCGGCAGACCTTTGCCGCGCGCGAGAGCAACTGGGCCGATCGGGACGATCCGGAGCTTGCCATCTATTCCGGGTTCCCTTCGCCTGCGGACAAGCGTCGCTGCGACAAGGTACGCGCCACCCCGCCCCCGGAGCTCGGCGACACCGATTTCGGCTTCGACGACCCGCGCTATCCCGAATTGCTGTTTCGTTACCGCGCCCGCAACTGGCCCGATACCCTGGATGCGGGCGAGCACGACCGCTGGCGCAGCTTCGTGCGCGACAAATTGACCCGCGACAGTGCGCCCGCCGGCCTGACGCTGGAAAAATATTCCGCAACCATTGCCCGCCTCCGCAGGGAAACGCCGCCGGGTCCCGAGCAGGTCCTGCTCGACCACCTGCAAGCCTGGGGTGGAGCCGTGCGAGACGACTTCGGACTCTGACATGCCGCACAGCCATTTTTCGCCCGCGACGTTCCGCTTCCTGCGCGCGCTCGGGCGCCACAACAACCGCACGTGGTTCAAGGCCCATCAGGCCGAGTACGAACGCAGTGTGCGCGGGCCCTACCTGCAACTGATTGCGGATCTGCAGGCGCCGCTCGCCAAAATCAGCACCCATTACCGCGCCGATCCACGCAAGGTCGGCGGCTCGTTGTTCCGCATCCAGCGCGACACGCGTTTTTCCGGCGACAAGGCGCCGTACAAGACCTGGGCCGGCGCACGCCTGTTCCACGAACGCCGGCGCGAAAT
>DASTIS010000248.1:0-25867 GCA_035717365.1 Rhodanobacteraceae bacterium | reverse complement strand
ACCACGCCACAGTTTCGGGATCAGCCAGACCAGCAGCAACACGAACAGCGCAAGCAGCACCACGAACATCACCGGGTGCTGGAAGGCCAGCCACATCCCGAGCAACAGCACCGCGTCCTCGGAAAAGCTGAGGCCCCAATTCGAGAGTGGTTCCGGCGACGCGTTGACCGCCGCGCGGGTGCCCGCTTTCGCGACGTGAGTACCGGCTGCCAACGCGCCGCCCAGGATCGCCGCGACGGTCTGGGTCTCGGGTGGTGCGTGTGCGAACACGCCCCACGCCAGCAGCGCGCCCAACGGGACCCTCACGAAAGTCTGCACACTGTCCCACACCGAATCGATCGCGGGGACTTTGTCCACCAGGAACTCGACCACCAGCAAGACGCCGGTCACGACAAGCACCGGGGTATGCGCCAGGATCTCGAGTTGCGAGGGCAGCGTGACCACATGGAAACGATCCAGCATGCCCGCGATGAACAACGCGGCATACAACCGGAAACCCGACGCCCAGGACAGCACGCCAGCGAGCGCAATCGAGGGAAGGGCGACCATGTTGCGGATTCCTGGACTCGATGACGTGACGATACGCCGACCGAGGTCCGCTGCGCTATGATCGGCGCGAAAGCAAACCGGGGAACGTTCATGATCTGGGGTTTGGCCGGCGTCGCGATACTGGCTTTCATGCTCGCGTTCGCGAGCCATTCGCCGGGCTGGATGGGCTTCGGCATTGCCGTGGGCCTCGTCTGCGCCATCGTCGCGGCGCTGCTCTTCATCGATCGGCACATGCGCGCGAGTTCGCGTCCGGAACATATGACCCAGCGCGAGATCGACGCGTTGCGCAACACCGTCCGCAAGCCGGAAGACACCCGACGGCAACTGCCACCCGGGCCGTCTCGCTGACGTTTTTTTCACGTCAGGGCCGCCGTCGATTTGCTACGCTTGATCCCTTGCCTGGCTTGAAGGAGATCCCGCGATGAGCACCGTGCATCCCGTTCCCTCCGCGTTCGCTGCCACCGAGCAGATCAAGCCCGACGATTACGAGCGCTTGTACGCGGAGTCGTTGCGTGACCCCGACGCCTTCTGGGCCGAGGCTGCGAAGCGACTGGAGTGGATCAAGCCACCCACGCAGATCAAGGATGTTTCCTTCGACGAGAAGGATCTGCATATCCGCTGGTACGCGGACGGCGTGTTGAATCCGACCGTCAGTTGCCTCGACCGTCATCTCGACAAACGCGGCGACAAGACCGCGATCCTGTTCGAGGGTGACGATCCGGGCGTATCGCGCAAGATCAGTTATCGCGAGCTGCACGCCGAGGTGTGCAAGTTCGCCAATGCCCTGCGCAACCTCGGCGTCGCGAAAGGCGACCGCATCGCGATCTACATGCCGATGATCCCCGAAGCAACGATGGCCATGCTGGCCTGCGCGCGCATCGGCGCCATCCATTCGGTGGTGTTCGGCGGCTTTTCGCCCGACGCGCTGGCCGGGCGCATCGCCGATTCGCAATGCAAACTGGTGATCACCGCCGACGAAGGTCTGCGCGCCAGCAAGAAGGTCCCGCTCAAGGACAACGTGGACGAGGCGCTGACCCGTCCCGGCACCACCAGCGTCGAAACCGTGGTGGTGGTGCGCCGCACCGGCGGGGCGGTGAACATGCAGTCGCCGCGCGACCGTTGGTGGGACTCCCTGGTCGAGGGCCAGCCCAGCGAGTGCGAGCCCGAACCGATGAACGCGGAAGACCCGTTGTTCATCCTGTACACCTCGGGGAGCACCGGCAAGCCGAAGGGCGTGCTGCACACCATCGGCGGTTACATGGTCTGGGTGTCGTACACGCACGAGGCCATCTTCGACCTGCGCGAGGACGACATCTACTGGTGCACGGCCGACGTGGGTTGGGTGACCGGACACAGCTACATCGTGTACGGCCCGCTGGCCAACGGCGCGACCTCGCTGGTCTTCGAGGGTGTACCGAACTGGCCGGATGCTTCGCGCATCTGGCAGGTGTGCGACAAGCACGCTGTCACGATCCTGTACACCGCGCCCACCGCGATCCGGGCGCTGATGCGCGAGGGCGACGAGCCGGTGAAGAAGACATCCCGCAAGTCGTTGCGGCTGCTGGGCTCGGTCGGCGAACCGATCAACCCGGAAGCCTGGGAGTGGTATTTCAACGTGGTCGGCGAGGGCCGCAGCCCGATCGTCGATACCTGGTGGCAAACCGAAACCGGCGGAATCCTGATTTCGCCATTGCCGGGCTCGGCGAACCTGAAACCCGGCGCCGCCATGAAGCCTTTCTTCGGCATCAAGCCCGCGATTTTCGATCCCGACGGCGGCGCCATCGAGGGCGAGGGGTCGGGCAACCTCGTGATCACCGACGCCTGGCCGGGCATGATGCGCACGGTGTACGGCGACCACCAGCGCTTCATCGACACCTATTTCAAGATGTATCCGGGTGTCTACACCACCGGCGACGGCGCCGGGCGCGATGCCGACGGCGACTGGAAGATCACCGGCCGGGTCGACGATGTCATCAACGTTTCCGGCCACCGCATCGGCACTGCCGAAGTCGAAAGCGCGATGATGGCTGACGAGCGCGTGGCCGAGGCGGCGGTCGTCGGCTGCCCGCACGATGTCAAGGGCACGACCATCTACGCGTTCGTGACCCCCAAGGAAGGTGTCGCTCCGAGCGATGCCTTGAAGAAGGAACTCGTCCTCGGCATCCGCGAGCGCATCGGAGCGTTTGCGGCGCCGGAGCACCTCCAGTGGGCCGCGGCGCTGCCCAAGACCCGCTCCGCCAAGACCATGCGCCGGATCCTGCGCAAGATCGCCGAGGCCGGCAAGAACGAAGTCGATCTCGCCACTCTGGGTGACACCTCGACGTTGGCCGACCCCTCGGTCGTCAAGCGTCTGTACGACGACCGCGTGCGGCACTGATCGTACGCGGCACTGTTGATGTCACCGGCGCTGGAGTTCGTCGAGACGGAGGCGGAAGCCGCCGCCACGCGGCTGGACGACGCATCGATCCACCTTTGGCGCCTTCCCTACGCGTCGTCGCAGGGGCGCGCGCCGCTGCTGGCGTTGATCGGCGCGTATCTCGGCAAGCCGGCGTCGGACGTGGCACTCGTCCAGGACACCCACGGCAAGCCAAAACTGGCGGAGGGCGATGGTGCCGGTACTGACGGGCAACAACTCGAATTCAACTGGTCGCACAGCGGCAACTACGCGTTGGTCGCGCTTGCGCGCGGGCTGGCGCTGGGCGTGGACATCGAACTGCTGGACAAGGATCTGCGCTCGATCGAAATCGCACGGCGTTTTTTCGATCCCGTCGAGGCCGATGTCGTCGCGGCCCTGGCACCGCCCGCGCGCAAGCGTGCCTTCATCGGGCTGTGGTGCGCCAAGGAAGCGGTATTGAAGGCCGCCGGAGAGGGTTTGTCGTTCGGGCTCGCGCGGCTCGCTTTTGATCGGCGTACCGACACGGATTGGAGCCTCACGCGCGTCGATCCGGCACTGGGCCACAAGGACGATTGGCGACTCGCGGGTTTCGAGCCCGCACCCGGCTACCGGGGCGCTCTCGCCTGGCGCGGCGCCCGCCGCAGGATTGCCGCGTTCCGGCCGGTTGCCTGAACGGCTTCGCGCGTGTCGGAACTCCGGTGCTTGGCCACGGTCCTAGAAGTACGGGTAGTCTCCCCGTGAGTTCGCCACCCACTGCGGTGTGGCGGACATTGCACTTTCCGGCGCGGAGCCCCTCCGCGCCGCTTTTTTTGGCTGTTCGTGCGATCATTCCCGCTTGCCGCGTTGCCGGGGGCCACGCAAGCCCGACCTTTCCCGATCGCTTGGGGTCAGGGCGGCCATGCGTGGCAAGGAGCTCGACGACCCGATTTTTCGCGAAACACCTTCCTTGATGACGACCCTCAGTGTCAATCTCAACAAGATTGCCGTGCTGCGCAATGCGCGCGGCGGCACCGAGCCCGACCTCGGGCGCGCGGCTGAAACCTGTATTGCCGCGGGTTGCGGCGGAATCACGGTGCATCCGCGCCCGGACCGCCGCCACATCACGGCCGACGATGTGGCGCTGCTCGCGAAGCTCACCCGCAATCGTGTCGAATTCAATATCGAAGGCAATCCGTTCGCGGCGCCGCGCGCGGGTTACCCCGGGTTCGTCGAACTGGTACGGCAGGCGCGGCCCGCGCAGGCAACGCTGGTTCCCGATTCTGACGGGCAACTGACCTCGGACCACGGCTTCGATCTCGTGCAGGATGCGCCGCGGCTCGCACCGCTGGTCGCAGCATTGGTCGCTGTCGGATGCAGGGTCTCGCTGTTTGTCGATGCCGGCAATGCGAACGGTTTCGAACAGGCCCGTGACATCGGGGTGGCACGGGTCGAACTTTATACCGGCCCCTATGCGCACGCGTTCGCGGGCGGTGATCACGCCCGTGAGCTGACGCGCTGCACCGAGACCGCGCAACACGCGGCCGCCGTCGGGCTCCACGTAAACGCGGGCCACGACCTCAACCAGCAGAACCTGGGCACGTTCAAACAGGCGATCCCGAACCTTGCCGAAGTTTCGATCGGCCACGCGCTCATCAGCGAAGCGCTTTATGACGGCCTGGATCGGACCGTCCGCAATTACCTGGCGATTCTCGCCTGAACGCGGCCCAAAAAAATGCCGCGCGACGCGCGGCATTTCCGTTCATGTACGGCGACAGGCTTACGGAGACGACCCGGGCCTGGCTTTGCCCGCGGTGATGAAGCCCAGATGCACCATCCCCGCGGACTTGGCTTCCTGCATCACCTTCCAGATGACCTTGTACGGCGTGGTCTTGTCGGCGCGGATGTTCAACTCCGGTTGCGGCTGGCTGGTGGCCGCGGCGCGCAACCTTGCGCTCAACACCGCATCCGAGATCTCGCTGTCGTTCCAGTACAGCGTCCCGTCCGCTTCGACCGCAAGGTCGATCGGCGGCACCTGGATGACCGACGCCTTGGTGTTGGGATCGGCGCGGGGCAATTCCACCTTGACCTTGTGCGACATCAGCGGCGCCGTGATCATGAAGATGATCAGCAACACCAGCATCACGTCGGCCAGCGGGGTGACGTTGATCTCGGCCTTGGGGATGTCGCTGCCGGTGTTGTCGCCTACACTCATTGCCATGGCATCAAACCCTCACTTCTCGAAGCCGATCTTCTGCACGTTGTAGCGCTTGGCTTCGGCCATCACTTCCGCCAGGTAGTTGTACTGGGTATCGTCGGTGGCCTTGATGTGCACCTGCGGCTGCAGATCGACCGACTTGGCGCCGATGGTCGCCAACTGCGCCTGCAGTTCGACGTTGCTGATCGGCAGGTTGTCCCAGGTCATCGAACCGTCGGCGCGGATGAACAATGTCTTCGGCGTCGGCGGGTTTTCCGGCGGTTTGACGTTGGGGTTGGGTTGCGGCAGGTCGATCTTGATGTTGTGCTGCACCAACGGCGCGGTGATCATGAAGATGACCAGCAGCACCAGCATCACGTCGATCAGCGGCGTGATGTTGATTTCGGCGACCGGCCCGCCGCCGCTATTGGTACTCATGGCCATGACGGAACCCTCTTACTTCTTGACCGCCGGCGGAGGCGTGGCCGCGGCCGAACGGGCCGCCATGCTGGGCCCACTGCCCTCGATACGCGCGCCGGTGGCGAAGAAGTCGTGCAGATCGTGCGCGAATTCGTCGAAGTGCGCGATGGTCACGCGGTTCGCGCGGGAGTAGGCATTGTAGGCAATCACCGCCGGGATCGCGGCGAACAGGCCGATGGCGGTCATGATCAGCGCCTGGCCGACCGGACCAGCCACCGCCGAGATCGAGGACTCGCCGCTGGCGCCGAGGTTGATCAACGCGTAGTAGATGCCCATCACGGTACCGAGCAGGCCGACGAACACCGCGGCCGAACCGACGGTCGCCAGCAAGGTCAAGCCACCTTCGAGGTTGCGGCTTTCGCGATCCACCGCCTGGCGAAGCGCGCGATCGACGAACTCGGAGCGGTTGAGCGCCTCGACCATTCGGCTGCCTTCGTGGCGCTGGTGATGCGCGGCGGCGGAAGCCGCTTCCAGCGCGATCTTGGAGAACGGTTCCGAACGCGGCTGCTTTTCCATCACCCGCACGGCGTCCTGGGCGGACGGGGTATCCCAGAACTTCTGGATGACCTTGTCCATGCGCGAGCGGATCATCGCGTTGCGGATCGCGATCGCGATGATGAAGTACCACGAGGATACCGACATGATCACCAGCACGATCAGGACCAGAAGGTCGATCGCGTGTGCCGCTGGGTGGCTCACGATTTCGGTTAGAAAATGACTGGCGCCAACCTGCTGCAGGGCTTGCGCTTTGGCATTGCCGACTGGTGCGGCGGCGGCGGAGGCTGCTTCTTGGATCATGGCGCTACCCTTCCTTCAAGTTGTAGCAAAGTGAAACGTGGATTGACGAACTCTAACGGAATAGACCCGGTTGAGCGTGAAGTTTCTATTGCATCCCGGACAGGCTGAAGTTCACCGGAACCAGTACGACGCCCCCCGAAGGCTTGCCGTTCTGGATGCCCGGGTTGAACCGCCACTTGCGAGCGGCTTCTTCCGCGGCACGGTCGAGTTCCCGGTAACCACTCGATTTCTGCACCTTGACGTCAACGACTTCGCCAGCGGCATTGATGGTGATGGCCAGGAGCACCTCACCCTGGTGCGCCTGGCGCAACGCCTGGATCGGATACTTCGGTGGATTGCGGTTCTTGTAGCTGATGTCGACCGACGGCGCGACGTTGGCGGGCGGCGGCGGCGGTGCCGGCGGACGCGGCGGCGCGGCTGGAGTCGACATGATCGTCTGCTCCTGCGGCGGCGGCGGCGCGGGCGGCGGCGGCAGCGGCGGTGGCTTTTCCAGCTTGATGACCTTCGGCGGCGGCTGCTTGGGCGGCTCCGGCGGTGGTGGTGGCGGTGGCGGCGGTGGTGGCGGCGGCGGGATGAACTCGACGCGCACGATGTGCTGCTTCGCGTTCTGCTTGGCTTGCGGCGGGGCGGCCGGTGCCAGCAGCATGATGATGATGCCGGCGTGCAGCGCAACCGCAAACGCGATTGCAATCGTGCGCCACCAGTTAAACCGTTTGCGGTCTCGAGCCGACGTACGTGCCATCGTGTATTGAACCAGTCGCTGACCTGTTGGGCCCCACTGCGGGCGCCGATCGTTGTCCGATGCGGCTCCGCAACCAAGGCGGCGGAAAAGGGTGAAACGTTACACCAGCAAGGGGCCTTTGCCTAGTGGGCAAATTCCCGATTGTGTCGCGTATTGCTTTGGACCCGGCCGTCCGGGTTGATCACTTGTGCCCCAGTTGCTTGAGGGTGCGGCGTGCATCGTCGCGGGTCTCCGGATCCTGCTCGGCCTTCTTGTAAGCCTCGATCGCCGCGCTCTTGTCCTTGAGGGCGAGTTCGACATTTCCGAGCGTGAGATAAGCTGCCCCCACGCGCTTGAAGCCGCCCTTGGCGATCGCCTGCTTGAGCGCCGCCCTGGCTTCCTTGTGGCGACCGAGATCCTCCAGCATCTGGCCGCGCTGGAAGTCGACCTGGCCGGTCTTGGCATCGGGCGACGCCTTGCCATACGCCTCCGCGGCATGCCCGTAGTCGCCGGCGATCCCGTATGAATCACCGAGCAACTTGTAGCTGTCGTAGCCGGGCTGGACGATGCCCTTGTCCATGCCTTCCTTCAGCACGTCCACGGCCTTCATGGCATTGGCTTTCGGATCCTTGCTGCTCTGGCCGAGGTTGTCGTACATCCTGGCCATGTTCATGTAACCGGCCTCGTCCTTGATCTGGCCGTTGGCGCGCGCGCGTTCCAGCAGCGCCAGCGCCTTGTCGTCCTGATGCGCATTGATGTAGATCGCGATGACGTTCTGCAGCAGGGTGCTGTTGTTCGGATCCTTGGCCAGTGCGGCTTCGGCGAGCTTCGCGGCTTCGTCGTACTTGTCCATCGCGAAGTAGCTGGCCATCTCGATCTGGTCCCAGCTCGACTGCGGCTTGTCGCTCAACGTCTTGGCCTTCTGGATGGCCGCGACCGCTTCCGGATATTTCTGCAACCGGTAATAGGCGTTGCCCTTCAGCGCCTCGATGTCGGCCGACTGCGCGCCACTCTGCTTGCTCCATTGGTCCAGCGTGGTCAGCGCGTCGCTGTAGTTCTCGTCCGCGATGTACATCTGCGCGAGCGACTGGAGTCCCTGGAAGTAGCTGTTGTTGTCGAGCGAATCGAGAGCGAGCGCCTGTTTCTGGAGCGTGATTGCACCCTTGGTATCGCCACCGCGGTATTTCACCTGCGCGAGGCCCAGCATCGCCAATGCCTTGGCATACGCATTGCTGCTCGAGTCGGCGATCGGCTGCAGATCCTTGAGCGCGGTCGCCGAGTCTCCGCCGTTGGCCGCAGCCAACCCTTCGTTGAGGGTCTTGGCTTCCTTCGCGCTGACACCGGTTTTCGACGGCTCCTTGCGCGTCGCGTTGGGATACTTGCTTTCCTGCCCGGATTCCTTGTTGTCCTTGGATTGCTGCTTGGAGTTCGGCTGATCGCACTTGTGCTGCAGCATCTCCATATCCGAGCAGCGATGGCCCGTCGTTTGCGCGGAGGCTGCGACCGGGAACACCGCCCAGACGAGCGCGCAGCAGATTCCGCTAACCAGCAGTCGAGTCCGGGGCTTCATCGGGAGTCCTCTTGCGGACAATCGCGAACAGGGGAGGGTGAGGGTAGCGTGGTCCATGCGCAAAGCTCAAGTCCCGCGGGTTCGACGCGGGCAGCCAGCGAGGCACATCACACGTCGAGATTGCCGACGCGAAGTGCGTTGCTTTCGATGAAGTCGCGGCGCGGCTCCACCACGTCGCCCATCAAGGTCGAAAAAATCTGGTCCGCTTCCAGGGCATCCTCGATGCGCACCTGCAGCAGTCGTCGCGTCTCCGGATTCACGGTGGTTTCCCAGAGTTGTTCCGGATTCATCTCGCCGAGGCCTTTGAAGCGCTGGATCTGCCGTCCCTTCTTGGCTTCATCGAACAACCAGGCGCGCGCCTGCGCGAAGCTGCCGACCGGCTTGGCGGCGTTGCCGCGCCGGACCTCGGCGCCGATCCCGCTGCGGTCGTGCAATGCCCGCGCCACGTCCAGCAACGAACGGAAATCGGCGCCGGAAAAGAAACTGCGCGGCAGGACCCAGGTGTGCTCGGTACCGTGCTGGGCACGCCGCAACAACCAGGCGGCGGGATGCTGTTCGCTGGCCGCGCGCAACTCGAAACCGAACTGCGGACGACCGAGACCCGTCGCATTCAATTTGGACGTCAAGCCGTCCGCCCACGCCTGCATGGCGTCGGCATCGGACCACATCGCATCCTCGAGCGGCGCGTACTCCAGCATGGCGGTGAACACGCTCGCATCACCACGCTGGGCCAGCCGCCCGATCTGGTCGAGGGCGGCCTGGTACTGTCGCAGGAGGGTTTCGAGTGCCGCACCCTCGACGGCGGCGGCGCCTTCGGATGGAATCCACGCGGCATCCTGCACGGCACTCGCGATCAGGTACTCGTTGAGCGCGGCGTCGTCCTTCAGATACAACTCGCTCTTGCCTTGCTTGATCTTGTACAGCGGCGGCAAGCCGATGTAGACATGCCCGCGCTCGAGCAGCTCGGGCATCTGCCGATAGAAAAAGGTGAGCAGCAGCGTGCGGATGTGCGAGCCATCCACGTCCGCGTCGGTCATGATGATGATGCGGTGGTAACGCAGCTTGTCGGCGTTGAATTCGTCCTTGCCGATGCCCGTGCCGAGCGCGGTGATCAGGGTGCCGACCTCGGCCGAGGACAGCATCTTGTCGAAACGCGCCTTCTCGACGTTGAGGATCTTTCCCTTGAGCGGCAACACCGCCTGGGTCTTGCGGTTGCGGCCCTGCTTGGCCGAGCCACCGGCCGAGTCGCCCTCGACCAGGAACAGTTCCGACAAGGCCGGGTCGCGTTCCTGGCAATCGGCCAGTTTGCCGGGCAATCCGGCGATGTCGAGCGCGCCCTTGCGACGGGTCAGCTCACGCGCCTTGCGGGCGGCGTCGCGGGCACGGGCCGCCTCGACCACCTTGCCGGCGATGACCTTGGCATCGTTCGGGTGCTCGAGCAGGAATTCGTCGAGTTTGGCGTTGACCACCTGTTCGACGATGCCCTTGACCTCGGAGGACACCAGCTTGTCCTTGGTCTGCGAGGAAAACTTCGGATCGGGCACCTTGATCGAAAGCACCGCGATCAAGCCTTCGCGCATGTCGTCGCCCGACAGTGAGACTTTGGAGTTCTTCGCCAATCCAGACTTTTCGACGTAGTTGCTGAGCGTTCGCGTCAACGCAGCGCGAAATCCCGTCAGATGGGCACCGCCATCCTTTTGCGGAATGTTGTTGGTGAAGCAGAAGATCGATTCCTGGTAGCCATCGGTCCACTGCATGGCCAGCTCGACCGTGGTGGCGCCGACTTGCGCACTGAACCCGATGGCATTGGGGTGCAGGGGCGTCTTGAGCTGCGAGAGGTGTTTGACGAAGGCGTTGATGCCACCTTCGTACTCGAACACATCTTTTTTACCAACCCTTTGATCTTCAAGGGTAATTTTGACACCTGAATTGAGAAACGCCAACTCGCGCAAGCGTTTGGCCAGGATCTCGTACTGAAACTCGATATTGGTGAAGGTCGCCGGGCTCGGGAGGAAACGTACCGTGGTGCCACGGCGGTCGGAAGGCCCGACTTCGCGCAGGGGAAACAGCGGATCGCCCAGGCGGTATTCCTGCAAATATTCCTTGTCATTGCGGTAAATCGTGAGCCACAAGTGTTCGGACAGCGCGTTGACCACCGACACGCCCACCCCGTGCAGGCCTCCCGACACCTTGTAGGAATTGGCGTCGAACTTGCCGCCCGCGTGCAGCACCGTCATCACAACCTCGGCGGTCGAGCGGTGCTCCTCCGGGTGCTCGTCGACCGGGATGCCGCGCCCGTTGTCGGTGACGCTGACGGTGCCATCATCGTGGATCGTCACCTCGATGTGGTCGCAAAACCCCGCCAGGGCCTCGTCGATCGCGTTGTCGACGACCTCGAACACCATGTGGTGCAATCCGGTCCCGTCATCGGTGTCGCCGATGTACATGCCCGGGCGCTTGCGGACCGCTTCGAGCCCCTTGAGAACCTTGATGCTGCTGGAATCGTAGACGTCGTTCATGGGCGAATGCTCGGTTGTGCGGATGCATCAATGCAAACAGGCCATTATACCCGGCCGAGGGCCTTCACGCTGGCGCCGAGCCGGCTTGCTTCACGCGTGCATGTTCCACGTGGAACACCTTGTCGCCCTGTCCGAGCCGCGACCGATCGGGACCAACGGTCGAGGTGAGCCACGACTGCACGGGTCGGTCGTTCAACCAGCCAATGACCTTCCCGACATGCGCACCATCCAGCTCGGAATCCAGGTCATCCAGGCACAACAGCGGGTATTCGCCGATGCGGTCCTTGAGCCAGCGCGTCTGCGCCACGATGCAGACCAGGGCAACGGCCTTGGCTTGGCCCCGGGAAAGATGTTCGCGCTGGGCGACGTGCTCGAAGTGCAGGGACCAGTCGGCGCGGTGTGCGCCATGCTGGGTGAAACCGCGTTCGCGATCGCTCCCACGCTGGTCCGAAAGTTGCCGCGCAAGTCCGAGGTTTTCGTTCCAGCCGGCGCGATAACCAATCCGCACGCGACCCAATTCCGGCACCAACCAGCCTGCCTCTTCCACGAGGTAGGGCTCCAGGCTGGCCAGGCATGCGCCGCGCATCGCGTGGATCCGGTCGGCCAGCTTCGAGAGATCGTGCTCCCATGGGTCGAACTCGGCGTCTTCGGCATTCGTGCGAAGCAGGGCGTTTCGCTGCCGCAAGGTTCGCCGCCACATCCGCCAGAGTTCCAGCGAGTCATGTTCCACGTGGAACACGCTCCAGTCCAGGAAATTGCGGCGTTCTTCGGCCGGCCCCTGGATCAACGCCTGGCTTTCGGGCCCGAAGTACACAACCGGACAGGTCGCAAACAGCGGTGCCAGCGTCGACAGTTCCTCGCCGTCCAGCCTGGCCTGCCAGCGGTCTTCCTTTCGCGTCAGGCCGAGGCGTTGACGCGGGTGGTGCTTGCGTGAGACTTCGGCATAGACCAGATAGTCACGGGTGCCTTGCCGACACGGCGCTGCACGGCCGCCCGTCCGGAATGATCGACCGTGGGAAAGGATGTAGGCGGCTTCCAGCAGCGTGGTCTTGCCCGCGCCATTCGGGCCGACAAGCCGGTTGACCCCGGGGCCAGGCGCGAATTCGACCTGTTCAAAACAACGCAGGTTCGAGGCACGCAACAAGTCGATGTTCACCGCGGCGCTCCAGCCGCGCCACCCCGCGGACCGCCGTCGATCACAGCCGCAATGGCATGACCACGTGCTGGGTCCAGGCGTTGGCGGCACCACGCAGCAGGCAGCTGGATTGCGCGTCACGCAATTGCAGATGGATGCGCTCGTCGTCGAGCGCGCCCAGGGCGTCGAGCAGATACCCCACATTGAACCCGATCGCGATGTCGTTGACCGACGTTTCGGCCTCGATTTCCTCGAACGCCTCTTCCTGCTCCGGATTGTGGGCGATGATGCGCAGGCAGTTGGGACTGACCTCCAGCCGCACGCCGCGGTATTTCTCGTTGGACAGGATCGCCGCGCGCTGCAGCGCATTGCGCATCGTATCGCGGTCGATCTGCACAACCTTGTCCGCCCCGAGCGGGATCACGGCCTCGTAATCGGGGAAGCTTCCATCGATCAGCTTGGACGTGAACGTGACGTCCCCGCGCCGGACCCGGATGTGATTCGAGGAAAACTCGATCGTCACCACTTCGTCGCCCGACTCGAACAGGCCCAACAACTCGGTCACGCCCTTGCGCGGGATGATCAATTGGCGCTTGCCCTTCACGGGCGCATCCAGCTTGGCTTCCGACATCGCCATCCGGTGACCGTCGGTCGCGACGCAGCGCAATTCGGCATCGCGCAAATCCAGCAGCAAACCGTTGAGGTAGTACCGCACATCCTGATTGGCCATCGCGAAGGCGGTACGCTCCAGGAGCCCGCGCAGGCTTCCCTCGGGCAACGCAACCTTGTCGGTGACCTCGATCTCGTCGGTGGTGGGGAATTCGTCGGCGGGAAGGCTGGCCAGGGTGTACCGGCTGCGTCCGGCGTGCATGACCACGCGATCGCCCTTGACCTGCACGTCGACCTTGACCCCGTCGGGCAGGGCCCGCAGGAGGTCAAACCATTTCCTGGCCGGAACGGTCGTCTCGCCGTCCTCGCCGGAGTCGACCGCGGCGCTCGCACGCATCTCGACTTCAAGATCGGTGCCGGTCAGCGACAATCGACCCGCCTTGACCTGTACCAGCAGGTTGGCCAGGACCGGCAACGTCTGGCGGCGTTCGACCACGCCCACAACCTGTTGCATGGGTTTGAGCAAGGATTCCCGTTGGGTGCTGAAGCGCATTGTCGATCCCCGTGTAATCAGCTGTCTGTTTTGGTTGTACTTGTAGATAAGATCGTAGAAGCAGGGCTTGTGAATAACGTTATTTGAGTATAATATTGTTTACAATCAATTACTTGTATAACTTTCACCACGGGATCCCAATCTGGAATCGCGGTGCATGAGCTGTGGATGATTTGTTGATCCAGTGTCATCCAGAATCCGTCCACAAGTTTACCCAGTCAATATCCGGATCAATTTGTCCCAGTCCTGACGCAGGCGCATGTCGGTGTCGCACAGGCTGCGGATCTTCTTGCAGGCGTGCATCACCGTGGTGTGGTCCTTGCCGCCGAAGCCCTCCCCGATCTCCGGCAGGCTATGTTCGGTCAATTCCTTCGCCAGCGCCATCGCAATCTGTCGCGGTCGCGCCAGGGAGCGAACCCTTCGCTGCGAGAGCAGGTCGGACAGCCGCAACTGGTAGTAGTCCGCGACCGTTTTCTGGATGTTCTGGATGGTGATCGCGCGGGCGTGCACGTTGAACAGGTCGCGCAAGGTTTCCTGCACGAGGTCCATCGTGATCCCGCGACCCGAGAGGTTGGCCTGCGCGGCAATCGTGTTGAGCGCGCCTTCCAGTTCGCGCACGTTGGACCGGATCCGGCGCGCCAGCAGCAGGGCGACGTCACTGGGCAACGGAATGCCGCGCGCCTGCGCCTTCTCCAGCAGGATCGCGGCGCGGGTCTCGAAATCCGGGGGTTCGATCGCGACGGAGAGACCCCAGCCGAGCCGTGATTTCAGCCGCAACTCGAGATTGTCCACTTCCTTGGGGTAGCGGTCACAGGTCAGGATGATTTGCTGCCGCGACTCGTACAGCGTGTTGAAGGTGTGGAAGAACTCTTCCTGGGTCGCGTCCTTGCCGGCAAAGAACTGGATGTCGTCGATCAGCAGCGCGTCCACCGACCGGAAGCGGTGCTTGAAGTCGTCCATGTTCTTGTTGCGCAACGCCGCGATCATCATTTCGGTGAAGCGCTCGGAATGCACGTACAGAAGTTTTATCGACGGATTGTGCTTGAGCATCAGGTTGCCCGCCGCCTGCATCAGGTGGGTCTTGCCCAGCCCGGTGCCGCCGTACAGCAGCAGCGGGTTGTACGCGCGCCCGGGATTTTGCGCGACCTGCATGGCCGCGGCCTTGCCCAGCTGGTTGGATTTGCCCTCGACGAAGTTGTCGAAGGTGTAGTGCGGATCGAGATTGTGGCGCTGGGCCGGAGACGGCAGGGGTGCCATCGACGATGGCGTGCTCCGCCTGCCTGCCGGGGCAATCGAGCCCAACTCGAGCCGCAGTGGCACCGGCCGGCCGGCGAGTGCCGACAGCGTGCCTTCAATGCGCGTGAGGTACTCGTTGCGCACGAATTCGAGGGTGTACGTGTTCGGCGCGAACAGCCGTAAGGTGCCGTCGTCGTCGCGCGCCTGCAGCGGCTGCAACCAGGTATGCAGCACGCCCGGCTCGACTTCCCCCTCGAGTCGGGCGAGACAGCGTTGCCAGAGATCGCTCATGGATTCCCGTCGTGGATCGATCCGGATACCGCAACGCGAACCCCGCGCGCGGTGGATAGTCGAGTCTAGCAGGCTGCCCGAAGTGCGCACCCGATATTCCGCGCACCACGATCGATGCAAGAATCCCGTTGACGTAAAACCCTCGGCCCCCGTAAAATTCGCAATCTTTGTCCATGCGTAGCCCGCCTCGTGCGGGCGATCCTGCGCGGAGCCCTCCATGAAACGCACCTACCAGCCCAGCGTGTTGAAGCGCGCCCGCACCCACGGTTTTCGCGCCCGCATGAAGACCGCCGACGGTCGCAAGATCCTGTCTGCACGTCGCGCCAAGGGGCGCAAGCGGCTGATCCCGTAAGCGCCTCGCATGGCCGGCCTGCCGCCATCCGCGCGGCTGCGCCGCGCCTCCGAGTTCGCCGCCTTGCGGAACGCTTCCGGGCGCATCCGCACTCGCCATTTCCTGTTGCGTTGCATGGCCTCGCCCTGTGGCCACGCGCGGCTGGGCCTGGCGGTTTCGCGCAAGGTCAGCAAGCGCGCGGTGGCGCGCAACCGGATCAAGCGGATCATCCGGGAATCATTCCGGCTGCAACACGCGGGGTTGCCCGCGCTGGACGTCCTGGTCATCGCGCGGCCGTCCGCGGCCGAAGCCGGCAATCCTGCGCTGCACGCGGACCTCGCGGACGCGTGGCAAAAGCTGGGGGCGTTGAAGCCGGCGCCTGCACCCGGCACAATCGGCGGCTGACCCGCTCCGACCCGCAGCGCGTCCCAGTTCGAGTCCTTCCCGAGTGATCAATCAAACACGCACACTGTTGGTCGTGGCGTTGCTGGTCGTTGCCTACCTGCTCTGGCAGCAGTGGCAACACGACTACCCGTCCACGCCGCCGCCTCCACCCGCTGCCGCGGCCGTTTCATCGGCCTCGAGCGGCGCACCCGCTGTCGCGGGCAGCGCCGCGGTGCCGGAGGTGCCAGCCAGCACGGCGGGTGTGCCCGCAGCGCCGGTCGCGACTGCCGCCACGGCCGCGACATCGGGCGGTGTCGCCACGTCACACGTGCCCCAAACGGCAGGGAGCGCGTCGGCGACCCCGGCCCGGGATCTGGTCACCGTCAGCAATGACGTGTTGCGGCTGACGATCGATCCGCGCGGCGGCACCATCGTCGCGGCCGATCTGCTGGTCTACCCGCAAGAGGTCAAGTCCGGCAGTCCGCCGGTGCGCTTGCTGGATGGCGCGTCCGCACGTTACTACGTCGCCCAGAACGGCCTGGTGGGTGCCGAGGGCAGCGCCGCGCCCAGCCACCTCGCCGAGTTCACCCCGACCGCGACGCACTATTCGCTCGGCGCCGGCCAGAAACAGGTGGTGGTGACGCTCGATTGGCGCGACCCCGCCTCCGGGATCGACGTGGTCAAGCGCTATACGCTGACGCGCGGCAGCTACGTGGTCGACCTCACCCAGCAGGTCGACAACCACGGTGGCAAGACCTGGCAGGGCAACGCCTACGAGCAACTCGACCGGATCGAACCGCCGCCGCCGCCCAAGCATCTGCTCGAGTTCTACAACCCGGACAGCCTGAGCTTCACCGGCGCCGCCTGGTACAGCCCGGACAGCAAGTTCAACAAGCTGAAGTTCGAGGACTTCGAGACCGAGCCCCTGCACGAGGCGGTGACCGGCGGCTGGATCGCGATGAGCCAGCGGTTCTTCCTGTCGGCGTGGATCCCGCCGGTCAAACAGGCCGAGCGCTTCAGCAGCGTCGAGATTCCCCCGTCCACACCGGAGGGCAAGGCGCGCTACCTGATCCGCAGCATGGGGCCGACCCTGAGCATTGCGCCGGGCGCCAGCGCCACCAGCCGCGCGCAACTCTACATCGGCCCCAAGCTGCAGAATGAGCTGGGGGACATCGCCCCGGGGCTCAACCTCACGGTCGATTACGGCATGTTCACCGTGATCGCGGCGCCGATGTTCAAGCTGCTGTCGTTCCTGCACACGCTGGTGGGGACCTGGGCCCTGGCGATCATCGTGCTGGTCCTGATCATCCAGGCCGCGACCTACAAGTTGACCGAGGCGCAGTACAAGGCTGGCGCCCGGATGCGCAAGCTGCAGCCGCGGCTGAAGGCACTCAAGGAACGTTTCGGCGACGACAAGCAGAAGTACCAGCAGGCGATGATGGAGCTGTACAAGAAGGAGAAGATCAACCCGATGGCAGGGTGCCTGCCGGCGCTGATCACGATGCCGATCTTCTTCGCGCTGTACTACGTACTCATCTTCAGCGTCGAGTTGCGCCACGCGACGTTCCTGTGGATTCCCGACCTGTCGGCGGCCGATCCGTACTTCATCCTGCCGATCCTGTATGCGTTGACCATGTTGGGGACGAGTTTCCTCACCCCGCAGCAGGGCATGGATCCGACCCAGGCCAAGATCATGAAGGTCATGCCGGTGCTGTTCTCGGTATTGTTCTTCTTCTTCCCGGCCGGGCTGACGTTGTATTACGTGGTGCGTGGCATCTGCATGGTTTCGCAGCAGTGGTACGTCACCCGCAAGATCGACCGGGCCGAATCGCGCGCGCGGGCTTGAGGGCGCCCGGTTGATCCCTGCGTAGGCGGACGGCGCATGCCGGCAGCAACTGAAACCATCGTCGCCATCGCCACGCCGCCGGGGCGCGGCGGGATCGGCGTGGTGAGGCTGTCCGGTGATGGCGTGCGCGGGATCGGTGCGGCACTGTGCGGCGGCGGGCTCGACCCGCGCCACGCACGACTGGTGGAGTTCGTCGATGCCGCCGGCGCGTCGATCGATCGTGGTCTGGCGCTTTATTTTCCCGCGCCGCATTCGTTCACCGGCGAGGACGTGCTGGAACTGCACGCGCACGGCAGTCCGCTGGTACTCGATCGGCTGGTGCGGCGGGCGTGCGAAATCGGTGCGCGCCCCGCCCGCGCGGGCGAGTTTTCCGAGCGCGCGTTCCTCAACGGCAAACTCGACCTAGCCCAGGCCGAAGCGGTGGCCGACCTGATCGCGGCCCGCTCCGACGCCCAGGCCCGCGCCGCGCTGCGTTCGCTGGACGGCGAGTTCTCGCGGCGCGTCGAGGCGGTGAGCCGGACCATCGTGCGCCTGCGCGTGGAGATCGAAGCCGCGATCGACTTTTCCGAAGACGCGTCGGAAAGTGCATCGAAACCGACGCTTGAACGATTGTTCGCCGAGGCCTCGGCGCTTCTGGACGCACTCCTCGCGGCGACGCGCCGCGGCGTACGCCTGACCGACGGGCTGCACGCGGTGATCGTCGGCGAACCCAACGTCGGCAAGTCGAGTCTCCTGAACGCGTTGGCCGGGAGCGAGCGGGCCATCGTCACCGACATTCCGGGCACCACCCGCGATGTGCTGCGCGAGTCGATCACGCTGGATGGCGTCGAACTGACCCTGGCCGACACCGCCGGCTTGCGTGAAGCCGCGGATACGGTCGAGGGTGAAGGCATCCGGCGCGCGCGCGCGGAACTCGCCGACGCGGACCTCGTGTTGCTGGTGGTCGAATCCGGGGCGCACGCCGACGGCCTCGACCGGCTCGCCGACCTTCCGGTCGCTGCGGCGCGCCTGCGCATCGTCAACAAGATCGACCTTGATGCCACGGCGCCACGGCGCGAGCGACAGGGCGGCATCACGACGATCGCGTTGTCGGCGCATACCGGGGAAGGGCTTGACCTGTTGCGCACGGAATTGCGTACGCTGGCATTGGGCGGCGAAACCGAGGGTGTGTTCAGCGCGAGGACGCGGCACGTGTTGGCGCTCGAACGGGCCCGCACACACCTGGCCGCGGCACGCGCGGCGCTCGCGAATGTGACACCCGAACTCGTCGCGGAGGACCTGCGGGGTGTGCACGAAGCCCTCGGCGAAATCACGGGCGCGTTCACCAGCGAGGACCTGCTGGGCGCGATCTTCTCGAGCTTCTGCGTCGGAAAATGAGTGCAGGACGCACTCATCCCGTGCCGGCCATGGATGGCCGTTGACACGGGATCCGGAAGAAGCGAAACGCCAACGGCGTGCAGCCCCGGGAATCCCTGGGATTCCGGCACGCGGCGCGGGCTGCACGGCTTGCTACGCCGTTTCGACCGCTGCTACAATTCCAAAGCTCAATTGCAGACTTTCGGGCCTGCCGAAAGGCGGGCTCCGACAGCGATACGTGAACAACTCCCTGGCCGCTGGCAGACGGCTCGCCTTTCAGGTTGTGCTGGCGCAAGTGGCGGTGGCGATCATCGTCGGGGCGTTGTTTTTTTTCGAGGGGGCGGCGCCGGCGTTTGCGGCGCTGGGCGGCGGCCTGGTGGTGGCGATCGGGACCACCCTGCTGGCGCTGAGGGTCTTTCGCCCGTCGCTTGCGTCGGGCATCGTCACCATGCGGCGGTTTGCGCTGGGGACGTTGTTGAAGTGGCTCGTCGTGCTGGGTGGGTTGTTCGTGATCCTGGTGCGCCTGGAGTTGCCGCTGCTGCCTGCCCTGGTTGGAGTCGGCGCGGCGATGATGGTCAATTGGCTGGTTCTGCGCACCGATGCCTGACATCGGCGTCAGGTTGGAATGGACGGTATGGCAACGCAAGCGGTCCCCACGAGCAGCGAATACATCCTGCACCACCTGACGTACCTCCAGCTCGACCTCAGGACCTGGCAGGTCGTGGTGAACTCCCAGGACTTCTGGGTGGTGAACATCGACTCGATCTTCTTCTCGATCGTGCTCGGCCTGCTGTTCGTGGGCATATTCCGCCCGATAGCGAAACGCGCCAACAGCGACATCCCCGCGCGCTGGCAAAGTTTCGTCGAGCTCGCGATCGAGTTCATCGACGGCCAGGTCAAGGATTCGTTCCACCGCAAATCACGGTTCGTGGCGCCCATGGCGCTGCTGTTGGGCCTGTGGGTGCTGTTCATGAACCTGATGGACTTGCTTCCGGTCGATGCCCTGCCGGTTGCGGCCGGGGCGGTCGGCATCGGGCACCTGCGCGTGCTGCCCACCGCGGATCCGATGATCACGATGTCGATGTCGATCACCGTGTTCGTCCTCTGCTTCTGGTACAGCTTCTATTGCAAGGGTTTCAAAGGCGTGGCCAAGGAAGCCTTCCTGCAGCCGTTCGGCAAGTGGCTGGCGCCGCTCAACTTCATCCTGAAGGTCGTCGAGGAGCTGTCCAAGCCGCTGAGCCTGGGCTTGCGACTGTTCGGCAACATGTACGCGGGCGAGGTGATCTTCATCCTGCTGGCCGCCCTCACGCTGCGCTTCAGCGCGCCGGCCCATCTCGGTGCGGGCCAGACGGCCTCGTTCTTCATCTTCGCCGCGCTGGCAGTGGTGACCGTCGGCCTGTTTGCCTATGGCAAGGGCAAGTGGCTGCGTGGATGGATTCCGCTGGCGCTGCTGGCCGTGATTGCGCTCGGAAGCATCGGCGGTTTCCTGCCCGCGGTCGGTGGCGGCACCTATTACCAGATACTGTTCGCGACCGGGTGGGGCATTTTCCACTGGCTCATCATCGGTATCCAAGCCTACATCTTCATGGTGCTGACGGTCGCCTACCTGTCGATGGCGGCCGAGCAACACTAGTTCTTCCTTTTCGATTTACCGCTGTTCAACCCAAGTACTACGGAGACACACAATGGACATGAGCGCACTCGCCACCGTTGAAAGCTTCACCGCCCTCGCTGCTGGTTTCATGCTCGGCCTCGCCGGCATCGGCGCCGCGATCGGCATGGGCCTGATGGGTGGCAAGTTCCTCGAAAGCGCGGCGCGCCAGCCCGAACTGCTGCCGATGTTGCAGGGCCGCATGTTCCTGCTGGTCGGCCTGATCGACGCGATTCCGATCATCGCGGTGGGCATTGGCCTGTACCTGATGTTCGTCGACCCGTTCGCGGCCAAGATGCTGCTGCACGCTGCCGGGAAATGATCCGGGTGGTGCCGTCGAAACTGCCGTGTTGTTGTCGATTTGAGTCCGCGAGAGGATTGCGACCGTGAGCCTGAATGCCACGCTCATCGCCCAGATCATCGTTTTCCTGCTTCTGACATGGTTCACGATGAAGTACATCTGGCCCCCCATCGTCAAGGCCATGGACGAGCGCGCCAGGCGCATCGCCGAGGGCCTGGAAGCGGCCGATCGCGCACGCAAGGAACTCGCGGATGCCGACACCCACGCCGCGGACGAAATCAGGAAGGCCCGCGCCGAGGCCGCCACGATCATCGAACGGGCCAACCAGCAGGCCGGCCAGATCGTGGACAAGGCGCGTGCGGATGCATTGCTGGAAGCGTCCAGGCAGAAGGCCGCCGCGCAGGCCGACATCGAGAACATGGCACACCGCGCGCGCGCGGAGTTGCGCGACCAGGTCGCCACGCTTGCGGTGAGCGGTGCCGAGAAGATCCTCGGCCGCGAGGTCGATGCCGACACGCACAAGGCCCTGCTCGACCAGTTGGTCGCCGGGATCTGATGCAATGACGCAGCCCCTGACCATCGCCCGGCCGTACGCCCGCGCTGCTTTCGAATACGCGAAAGCGCATGCGGTCGAAGCCGAATGGGCCGCGGACCTCGCTTTCGCGGCCGAGGCGTCGGCCGACCCGCGCGTCAGCGCACTGTTCGGCGATCCGCGGATCGAGCCACGCACGCTGGGGTCGCTGTTCAGACGTGAAGGTGAACCGGCCGAATCGGCGTTTGCGCGCTACCTGGGATTGCTCGCCGACAACCGGCGCCTGCGTGAACTGCCCGAAATCGCAGCGCTGTTCGAGCAGATGAAGCGCGACGCCAAACACGTGCTCAAGGTGAAAGTCCGCAGCGCCGTACCGCTGGATGACGCGCAAGCCGAACGCCTCGCCGAGGCCTTGAAGCGCCGCTACCGCAGCGAGATCGAACTCGAACGCGCGCTCGATGCCAGCGTGCTGGGCGGCGCGGTGATCGATGTGGGCGAAACCGTGATCGACGGCTCGCTCAAGAGCCGCCTCGCCCAACTCGAAACGGCGTTGACGCAATGAACGGGAAACGGGACACGGGACACGGGAAACGAGAGACGGGAAAGCGCAGTTCGCCACGGATTCGTCTCCCGTCTCTCCTCTCTCGTCTCCCATTTCAAAATCAATTGAAAAACCGTGCGCGGCAAGTTCGCTACGCATGACCAAGGAAACAAACCCATGGCCACCACACTCAATCCTTCCGAAATCAGCGAGCTGATCCGCGAGCGCATCGAGCAGTTCAAGCTGTCGGCCGAGACCCGCAACGAAGGCACGCTCACCAGTGTGTCCGACGGCATCGTGCGCATCCACGGCCTCAATGACGCGATGGCCGGCGAGATGATCGAACTGCCCGGCGATACCTACGCACTGGCGTTGAACCTCGAGCGCGACTCGGTCGGTGCGGTGGTGCTCGGCAAGTACGAACACCTGTCCGAGGGCGATACCGCCAAAACCACCGGCCGCATCCTGGAAGTACCGGTGGGACCCGAGATGCTCGGCCGCGTGGTGGATGCGCTGGGGATGCCGATCGATGGCAAGGGCCCGATCAGCACCCGCGCGACGTCCCCGGTCGAGAAGGTTGCGCCGGGCGTGATCTGGCGTCAGTCGGTGTCGCAGCCGGTACAGACCGGCTACAAGTCGGTCGACTCGATGATCCCGATCGGCCGCGGACAGCGCGAGCTGGTGATCGGCGACCGCCAGACCGGGAAGACCGCGCTGTGCGTCGACACCATCATCAATCAGAAGGGCACCGGCGTGAAGTGCATCTACGTCGCGATCGGGCAAAAGCAGTCCTCGATCGCCAACGTGGTGCGCAAATTGGAGGAGCACGATGCGCTGGCGCACACCATCATCGTCGCGGCTTCGGCATCCGAATCGGCCACCATGCAGTACATCGCGCCCTACGCCGGCTGCGCGATGGGTGAGTATTTCCGCGACCGCGGTGAAGACGCCCTGATCATCTACGACGACCTCACCAAGCAGGCCTGGGCGTATCGCCAGATTTCGCTGCTGCTGCGCCGTCCTCCGGGCCGCGAGGCGTATCCGGGCGACGTGTTCTACCTGCATTCGCGGTTGCTGGAACGCGCCGCGCGCGTCAACGCCGAGTACGTCGAGCGCGAGACCAACGGTGAGGTGAAGGGCAAGACCGGTTCGCTGACCGCGCTGCCGATCATCGAGACCCAGGCCGGCGACGTGTCCGCGTTCGTGCCGACCAACGTGATCTCGATCACCGACGGCCAGATCTTCCTCGAGACCGACCTTTTCAACGCGGGCATCCGTCCTGCCGTGAACGCCGGCATCTCGGTGTCACGCGTGGGCGGCGCGGCCCAGACCAAGATCGTCAAGAAGCTGTCGGGCGGCGTGAAGCTGGCGCTGGCGCAGTACCGCGAGCTCGCGGCGTTCGCGCAGTTCGCCTCCGATCTCGATGCCGCCACCCGCGCCCAGTTGGAACGCGGTCAGCGCGTCACCGAGTTGATGAAGCAGAAACAGTACGCGCCGCTGACCATCGCGCAGCTGGCCGTGTCGTTGTATGCGGCCGAAAAGGGCTACCTGGACGACCTGTCGATCGAGCAGATCCTGCCGTTCGAGCACGCGTTGCACCAGTACATGGAATCCAGCCACGGCGACCTGATGAAGACGATTGTCGAAACCGGCGACTGGAACGCCGACATCGAAGGCACCTTCAAGTCGGCGCTGGACGAGTTCAAGAAGACGGGATCGTGGTAACAAAAATGTAGGAGCGACGGAAGTCGCGAGGTATCGGAAGTCGCGAGGTATCGGGCCTTCCGGCGCTCCTACAACGGCAGGAATCGACATGGCAGGCGCAAGAGAAATCCGCAGCAAGATCAAGAGCGTCGCGAACACCCGCAAGGTGACCAGCGCGCTGCAGATGGTGTCTGCGTCCAAGATCCGGCGTGCGCAGGACCTCATGCGTACTTCGCGTCCGTACGCGCGACACATGCGCAACGTGATTGCGCACATCGCGCAGGCCACGCCCGACTATCGCCACCCCGCGCTGCAGCAACGCGAGGTCAAGCGCGTGTGCTACCTGGTCGTATCCACCGACCGTGGATTGTGCGGTGGCCTCAACGCCAACCTGTTCCGCAAGGTCCTTGGCGACATCCACGGTTGGCAGCAAAAGGGCGTCGACGTCCAGATCATCGCGATCGGCCAGAAAGCCGCGCAATTCTTCCGCCGCATCAAGGTGGACCTGGTCGGCACCGTTACGCATCTCGGCGACCACCCGCGCCTGGAAAAGCTGGTCGGCGTGATGAAGATCGCCGACGACGGATTCATGCAGGGCAAGATCGACCGCATCTATCTTTGCTACAACCAGTTCGTCAACACCATGACCCAGCGGGCGACGGTCGACACCCTGATCCCGATCCCGGCCGTGGCCGACGAGATCAGGGCGGCCGAGGGCGACGAGTTGCACCCGGCGTCCAGCGAGGCCAAGGTCGAGCGTGCGACCACCTGGGATTACCTGTACGAGCCGGATGCGGAAACCGTGATCCGGCATCTTTTGAACCGCTACGTCGAGGCGATCGTGTATCACGCCACGCTGGAGAACCTCGCGAGCGAACACGCGGCGCGGATGGTCGCGATGAAGGCGGCGTCGGACAACGCCACCAAGGCGATCGACACCCTGACGCTGATCTACAACAAGGCGCGCCAGGCCGCGATCACCCAGGAAATTTCCGAAATCGTCGGCGGCGCCGCCGCGGTCGGCGGGTGACGAGGTAATCGGATTGAAGTTTCGGAATCGAAACAAACAACACTATCGTCATTCCGGGGCCGTTCGCGGCTTCATAGCGAACGGAACCCGGAATCCGTTTTGACGTTGCTTCTCTTTTTCTGAAGCGAAAATGGATTCCGGCTTTCGCCGGAATGACGACGAAAAGCATTTCGCTCGATGCGAGCAAAACGGAAATGGTTGGAGACAACGTTATGAGCCAGGGCAAGATCGTTCAAATCATCGGCGCGGTGGTCGACGTCGAATTTCCGCGTGACGCGGTGCCGAAGGTGTATGACGCGCTCAAGGTGCAAGGCACCGAGGTCACGCTGGAAGTCCAGCAGCAGCTCGGCGACGGCGTGGTGCGCGCGATCGCGCTGGGCTCGACCGACGGCCTGAAGCGCAACCTCGCCGTGGACAACACCGGCGCCTACATCAAGGTGCCGGTCGGGCAGGCGACGCTCGGGCGCATCATGAACGTGCTGGGCGAGCCGATCGACGAGCGCGGTCCGGTCAATGCCGAAGACCAGTGGGAAATCCACCGCGCCGCACCGTCCTATGACGACCAGGCGGCCGCCAACGAATTGCTGGAAACCGGCATCAAGGTCATCGACCTGATGTGCCCGTTCGCCAAGGGCGGCAAGGTCGGCCTGTTCGGCGGTGCGGGCGTCGGCAAGACGGTCACGATGCTCGAACTCATCAACAACATCGCGACCCAGCACAAGGGCCTGTCGGTGTTTGCCGGCGTCGGTGAGCGCACCCGCGAGGGCAACGACTTCTACCACGAGATGATCGAGGCAGGCGTCGTCAAACCCGACAACTTCCCCGAGTCGAAGGTGGCGATGGTGTACGGACAGATGAACGAGCCGCCGGGCAACCGCCTGCGCGTCGCGCTGACCGGCCTGACCATGGCCGAATACTTCCGCGACGAGAAGGACGAGCACGGCAAGGGTCGCGACGTGCTGATGTTCATCGACAACATCTACCGCTACACGCTGGCCGGTACCGAAGTCTCGGCGCTGCTCGGCCGCATGCCGTCGGCGGTGGGTTACCAGCCAACGCTCGCGGATGAAATGGGCCGCCTGCAGGAGCGCATCACGTCGACCAAAACCGGTTCGATCACGTCCATCCAGGCCGTGTACGTGCCGGCCGACGACTACACCGA
>DASTIS010000247.1:0-7003 GCA_035717365.1 Rhodanobacteraceae bacterium | reverse complement strand
GGCAGCAGCGCCTCGTCGGTGAGCGTGCCGGGGGTGACCACGCGCACGACCTTGCGCTCCATGGGCCCCTTGCCATTCGGGTCGCCGATCTGTTCGCAGATCGCGGCCGATTCGCCCGCGCGCACCAGTTTGGCGAGATACGACTCGATGGCGTGGTACGGCACGCCCGCCATCGGAATCGGCGCCCCGGCCGATTCGCCACGCTGGGTCAAGGTGATATCCAGCAGGCGCGCGGCCTTGCGCGCGTCGTCGTAGAACAGCTCGTAAAAATCGCCCATCCGGAACAGCAGCAGCGTCTGCGGGTACTCCGCCTTGGCGGCGAGATACTGACGCATCAGCGGGGTGTGGCGGGCGAGGTCAGCCTGGTCCATCGATAATCTGGGGGCGGTGATGTAATGGCGCAGTTTGGCACGCGCCGGCCGCGCGCCCAAGCTGCCGGCACTGTCGGTAGTGTGTTGTAAACCCGTTCTTTCCCGGATCAACTCCTGTCGCCTGATTACATCGTGCCAACAACGCGCGATTACCCAATTCTCGTCATTCCGGGGCTGCCCGCAGCTTCACCGCGGGCAGCCCCGGAATCCAGTGCCTTGCTTTTGGGTAAAAAAGACACTGGATTCCGGGTTCCATCGCCGATGAAGCCGGCGATGGCCCGGGAATGACGAGTTCTTTCGACCCGCAGGCGCGGAGTCGAAGGATGAACGGTGCTCCGGCTTCGCGGCCTGAAGGCCGCTACGCTCAGCGCGAACGGATGATGGGGAGCGGCGCTTTTGTCATGCAGCTGTTTTGTCACGCAACTGTCATGTTGCGACGCTGCAATAATCCCGTCACCGGGCCGCCACGAGACCCTGTATGCACAAACGTATTCTGGTCGTCGAAGACGAAGCCTCGATCCGCGACATGGTTGCGTTCGCGCTGCGCAAGGCGGACATGGAAGTGATCCACGCCGCCGACGCGCGCGAGGCGCTGGTCGCGATCAGTGACACGCCGCCGGACCTGATCCTGCTGGACTGGATGTTGCCCGGCATGACGGGTCTCGAACTGGCGCGCCGGCTGCGCGGCGAGGAGCGCACCGCCGGAGTGCCGATCATCATGCTGACGGCGCGCGGCGAGGAAATGGATCGCGTCAACGGCCTCGAGGCCGGCGTCGACGACTACGTGGTGAAGCCGTTCTCGACGCGCGAACTGGTGGCGCGGATCAAGGCGGTGCTGCGGCGCAGCCAGGCCGATGACGAGGCAGGGTCGATCGAGGTCGGTGGACTGCGCATCGACGGGCCGGCCCACCGCGTGTTTGCCGGCGACACGGAGATCGAGGTGGGCCCGACCGAATACCGCCTGCTGCATTTCTTCATGACCCATCCCGAGCGGGTTTACTCGCGCGCACAATTGCTCGACCACGTGTGGGGCGGCAGTGTGTATGTCGAGGAACGCACCGTGGACGTGCATATCCGGCGGCTGCGCAAGGTGCTCGAACCGTTCCGGCTGGATGGCCTGGTCCAGACCGTACGCGGCAGCGGTTACCGCTTCTCGGCGACGCTGTGAACGCCGATCGCGTGCGGGCGCGCAAGCTCGCCGGTGAATTGCGCGACCTGCGTGCCGCGGCGATGGCGCTGGATGAGGCGCTGGTGTTGCTCGATCGGGACGGCCACGTGTGCTGGTGCAACCCCGCCGCCGCGCGCCTGCTCGGCGTCGCGTGGCCGCGTGATCGCGGCGTGGCGTTGCTCGATCGTCACACTTCCGACGAATTCGGTGCCTGGCTGCGCGAAGGCGGTACCGAGGCCGACGACGTGACCTCGCCGGTTGCCACCGTGGTGCGCCTGCACCTGGAACTGATTCCCTACGGTGAACGCCGCCTGCTGCTGGCGCGCGACATCAGCCGGCTGACCCGGCTGGAACAGGTGCGGCGCGATTTCGTCGCCAACGTTTCGCATGAATTGCGCACGCCGCTGACGGTCATCCACGGCTATCTCGAACTGCTCGACCCCGAGGACGTGCCGGCGCTGGCGCCGGTGCTTGACGAAATGCGGGCGCAATCGCAGCGCATGCGCCAGATCGTCGAGGATCTGCTCGCGTTGTCACGGCTGGAAATGCAGCAGCACCTGACCGAGGAGCGCGTCGAAATGGCGCCGCTGCTCGGCACGTTGCGCAAGGAAGCCGAGGCCTTGAGCCAGGGGCGCCATACCATTTCGCTGGAAGACGAAGCACGCGCCGACCTGCTTGGCTCGCCGAAGGATCTGCACAGCGCGTTCTCCAACCTCGTCAGCAATGCCGTGCGCTACACCCCGGACGGCGGCACCGTCACGATCCGCTGGCGGCGTACGCCGGCCGGCGTGGAATATTCGGTCGCGGACACCGGTTACGGCATCCCCACCGAACATCTTTCGCGCCTGACCGAGCGCTTCTACCGCGTATCGTCCAGCCGCTCGCGCGGCAGCGGCGGCACCGGGTTGGGCCTCTCGATCGTCAAGCACGTGCTGAACCTGCACGACGCCGAACTGCGGATCGAGAGTGAGCCGGGCAAGGGTTCGACCTTCACTTGCGTGTTCGACAAGGCGCGATTGCTGGAGGCGAAGCAGGGACCGGATTGATCCCGATCCACCGTCGGCGCCGCCGAAGGTCGGGCCGGGCACACGTCGCACTGATGCTTGACTATAATTCTATAATTCTAATAATATGGAAATATGAAACCGGAAACCGCGTTGGCATGCCTCAATGCGCTTGCCCAGGAGCACCGGCTCAATCTGTTTCGCCTGCTCGTACGCGCGGGTGAGTCCGGAATGTCGGTCGGTGAACTGGCCGAGGCCACCGGACTGGCGGGCGCCACGCTGACCAATCACCTGCATATCCTGCGCCGCGCAGGCATGGTCACGGACGAACGCCGGGGCCGCGTGATCCAGTGCCGCGCCAACTACCCGCGGATGAACCATCTGCTCGACTTTCTCACCGAAAACTGTTGCGCGGATTCGGCTACGGCCGGTTGTCCGCCCGCCGCCCGCTGCAAGCCCAACCGGAGATCGTCATGAAGCGCTTCCATGTGCACGTCAACGTCGAAAACATCGAGGCCAGCACCCGTTTCTACACCACCTTGTTCGGCGTTGCACCGAGCGTGGTGAAGCCGGATTACGCCAAGTGGATGCTGGAAGACCCGCGAATCAATTTCGCCATTTCGCAGCGGGGTCGCGCAGCGGGCGTGGATCACCTTGGCTTGCAGGCCGAGGACAATGCGGAGTTGACAGCCATCGGCGAGCGACTGCAGGCCGCCGATGCGGTCGCTCTGACGGAAAAGGCGACCACCTGTTGTTACGCCCATTCCGACAAGTTCTGGGCGGAAGATCCGCAGGGTGTGCGCTGGGAGAGTTTTTTCACGTTCGGTGATGCCACCACCTATTCGAGCGCGGCGAACGCGGCGATCGAGACGGCCAGCGGCGATGCCTGTTGTGGCCCGCGGCAAGCGGCACCGCGGCGTGCGACCCCGGACGCGGCCGACCGGACATGAATGCGCCACCGTATAACGTATTGTTCCTCTGTACCGGCAATTCGGCGCGCAGCGTGATGGCGGAGGCATTGCTCAACGTGCGCGGCGCCGGCCGGTTCAAGGCGTTCAGCGCCGGCAGTCATCCCAGCGGCACGATCCAGCCGGCTGCTGCCGAACTGGCGCGATCCATTGGCTACGACGAGCCGTTGCGCAGCAAGAGCTGGGATGAATTTGCGCGGCCGGGCGCGCCGGCCATCGACATGGTGATCACGGTCTGCGACAACGCGGCGGGCGAAGTTTGCCCGATCTGGCCGGGCCGGCCGCTTACCGCGCACTGGGGCGTGCCGGACCCTGTTACCACTGCCGTATCCGCGGATGAACGCAAGCGGGCGTTCCTCGACGCCTGGCTGAAGTTGCGCCAACGCGTCGATCTGCTGTTGGCGCTTCCGGTCGGCAAACTGGATCGCTTGTCGCTCCAGCGCGAGCTGCGCGCAATTGGCAGGGCGGCCGCGCCCGATGCGCGCTGAGCTCGCCGCACCGGCGCCGGCCCGGATCGGCGGTTTCGCACGCTACCTGAGCGTGTGGGTGGCATTGTGCATCGTCGTCGGGGTCGCGCTCGGTCGACGGTTTCCCGGTTTTTTTGCGATGCTGGCTGCCGCCGAAGTGCAGCACATCAATCTGCCGGTCGCCGGCCTCGTCTGGCTGATGATCGTGCCGATGCTGCTGAAGGTTGATTTTGCACAACTCGCTGGTGTGCGGCAGCACGTGCGCGGCATTGGCGTGACTTTGCTGGTCAACTGGGCGATCAAGCCATTCTCCATGGCGTTGCTGGGATGGCTGTTCATACGCCATGTATTCGCGCCGTGGCTGCCCGCTGCTCAACAGGACTCGTATATCGCGGGATTGATCCTGCTGGCCGCAGCGCCTTGCACGGCGATGGTGTTCGTCTGGTCTCGGTTGTGCGGCGGCGAGCCCAACTTCACGCTCGCGCAGGTCGCGCTCAACGACACCATCATGGTGGTCGCGTTTGCGCCGATCGTGGCGTTGCTGCTCGGCGTGGCGTCGATCCACGTGCCGTGGGGCACGCTGCTGTTGTCGGTGCTGCTCTACATCGTCGTGCCCGTCGTCATCGCCCAGCTTTGGCGCGCCCATCTGCTGCGACATGGCGGGCCGTCGGCCCTGGAGGACACGCTCAGGCGGATCGATCCATGGTCGATGGTCGCATTGCTGGCAACACTGGTGTTGCTGTTCGGCTTCCAGGGCGACGCGATCCTCGCCCAACCGCTGGTGATCGCGTTGTTGGCCGTCCCGATCATCCTTCAGGTGTATTTCAACGCCGGTGTTGCCTATGGCCTCAGCCGCTGGATGAAAGTGCCGCATTGCGTGGCGGGACCTTCCGCCCTGATTGGTGCCAGCAACTTCTTCGAGCTGGCAGTTGCCGCCGCCATCAGCATCTTCGGGCTGCGGTCGGGAGCTGCGCTCGCAACGGTCGTCGGAGTACTGGTCGAAGTGCCGGTGATGCTCTCGGTCGCGCACGTCGTCCGGCGCACCGAACCCTGGTTCGTGAAACAGGGAACCACGGGGGCGGAGCACTGACCGCCGACTTTTCACCGCAGGCGGCTGTTCCCGGGATTCCAATCGGCATGGCTGGCTGGGGAGCGATCACCCGTCCCCGAAGCTTCCATCGTTCACTGGTTGCGGCCCGGCAGGGACGTCGTGCCTGGCGCGCTTTTCCGGCAAGACTTCGGCATGTGCCACGAACCAGACGTTCTCGGCGATGTTGGTCGCGTGGTCGCCGATGCGCTCGATGTTCTTGGCGATGAACAACAGGTGCGTGCAGGCTGTGATGCTGTGCGGGTCCTCCAGCATGTAGGTGAGCAGTTCGCGGAACAGGCCCGTGTACAACGTGTCGAGTTCGGTATCGCGTTTCCACACCCGGTGCGCGGATTCGGCATCGCGGTTGCGGTAGGCAGCGAGCACTTTATGCAGCATTTCGCCAGCCACGTCGGCCAAAGCCGGTAATCCGGTTGCCAGCGGCACCGGCGCGGAAAGATTCAGGGTCATCGAACGTTTGGCGACGTTCGCCGCGTAGTCGCCGATCCGCTCGATGTCGGACGCGATGCGAAGGGCAGCGAGTACTTCACGAAGGTCACGCGCCATCGGTTGCCGCAGCGCAAGCAGCCTCAGCACGTCCTCGCTGATCCGGTCCTCCTGTGCGTCCAGCAAGTCGTCCTTCTCCACCACGCGTTGCGCCGCAAGGCTGTCGCGCTTGTCGAGCGCGTCCATCGCGGCGTCGAGCTGCGATGCCGCCATTTCGCCCATGGTCACGAGTTCGCCTGTCAGGCGGGCAAGCTCGGTGTCGTAGCTCCTGACGATGTGGTCGTGGGTTGGGGTTGTCATTGCGAATTCGCTCGGTGAATGGTGTTTTGCTCGTCATCCCGGCGCAGGCCGGGATGACGGAGTAGGGAGGGCTCGTCGTTGCGATTCCATCGTTGCAGTTACCCGAAACGTCCAGAAATGTAGTCTTCGGTTTGTTGCTTGTCGGGCTTGGTGAAGATCTTTTCGGTGTCGCCGAACTCGATCATCTCGCCGAGATACATGAACGCGGTGAGGTCGGATACGCGCGCGGCCTGCTGCATGTTGTGAGTGACGATCACGATGGTGTAATCGCGCTTCAGTTCTTCGATCAATTGCTCGATGCGGCCGGTGGCGATCGGGTCGAGCGCCGAAGTGGGCTCGTCCAGCAACAACACCTGGGGCCTGAGCGCGATGCAGCGCGCGATGCACAACCGCTGCTGCTGGCCGCCGGAGAGGCCGAGCGCGCTGTGCTTGAGTTTGTCCTTGACCTCGTCCCACAACGCGGCGCGACGCAATGCCTGTTCCACGCGCGACCGCATTTCCGCCTTCGACAGTTTTTCGTGGTGGCGGATGCCGTAGGCAACGTTGTCGAAGATCGTCATCGGAAACGGCACGGGCTTCTGGAACACCATGCCGACCTTGCTGCGCAATCGGTTCAGCGAATACGCCGGATCGAGGATGTCCTCGCCGTCCAGCAGCACCTTGCCGGTGGCGCGCTGCTTCGGATAAATCGCGTAGATGCGGTTGAACACGCGCAGCAGGGTGGATTTGCCGCACCCGGACGGACCGATGATCGCGGTGACCTGCTTCTCCGGGACCTCCATGTCGATGCCTTTCAGCGCATGGGTGCCGTCGTAATGGAAGTGCAGGTCGCGCACGGCGACCTTGGTGCGCGCGCCGGCATGGCTCGCGGCGACCCGCGGGCCGACGGCGGCGGTGGAGGCGAGGTCATTCATGGCGAATCCTGGTGGTGCGGGAAAACAGCAGGCGGGTGAGCAGGCTCAGCGCCAGCACGAACAACGTGATCAGCAATGCGCCGGCCCACGCAATGGCGTGCAGCGAAGGATTGGGGTCGTTGGTGTATTGGTAGATGGCCACCGGCACGCTTGCCATCTCGTCCAGGGGGTGCAGCGTCATGAAGTTGTTGCCGAACGCAGTGAACAGCAGTGGTGC
>DASTIS010000246.1:0-8958 GCA_035717365.1 Rhodanobacteraceae bacterium | reverse complement strand
TATAAAACCCGTCCCATTCGCGACCGGGCTGACCACCGAACGCAGGGCACACAAGGAGGGGAGCATCGATATGTATCGATTGTTCCGACAAAGGGCACTGCATTGGCAGCTGTTGCTGGTATCGGTCGAATTCGCATTGCTGACAGCGAGCGTGTATGCGGCGGTGGTGTTGCGCTACTGGGGCGACACCGACACCCAGGCTGCGTTCGGCGCCACCGTGCAATGGCGCGCGCCGCTGGTCGCGATCATCCTGATCCTGGCGATGGCCGCACTGGGTCTGTACCAGGTCCACCTTCGTGCCGGCTCGCTGGGCCGGCTCAGCCGGCAAGCCGTCGCGTTCGTGCTGGGCGGCGTCGCGCTGACCGTGTTGTATTACGTCGCCCCCGCCGCCTTCCTCGGCCGCGGGGTGCTGGGCCTTGCGCTCGCGTTCGGGTATCTCACCGTGGCGTTGTGGCGGGTGTTGTTCCTGGGTTTCGTGGACGCCGATTTGTTCAAGCGTCGCGTGGTGATGCTGGGCGCCGGCGAACGCGCCGCGGAAGTGGCCCGCCGGTTGCGCCGCAAGACCGATCAACGCGGATTCAAGATCCTGGGCTACGTTTCGGTCGACACCGATCCCGTGCGCGTCCCGCATTCGCTGTTGCTGCGGCCGGATGAGTCGTTGTGCAAATGGGCGGCGCGGCTCGGCGTGGACGAAATCGTGGTCGGACCGGACGACCGCCGCGGCACCTTGCCGGTGGAAGCGCTGCTGGAGTGCAAACAGCGCGGGGTCGCGGTGAGCGAGCTGGCGGAGTTCGTCGAGCGCGTGGCCGGCACGATCAAGATGGACCTCACCAACCCCTCGTGGCTGGTGTTTTCCGACGGGTTCAACATTTCGCCGGTGCGCCGCACGATCAAGCGGACCTTCGACGTGGCCGTGGCATTGCTGGTCCTGGCCGTGACGTGGCCGCTCATGCTGTTGACCGCACTGGCGATTCGCCTGGAGTCGGGCCGCGGCGCGCCGATCCTGTATCGACAGGAGCGGATCGGCGAAAACGGCAAGTCGTTTGCGGTGATCAAGTACCGCAGCATGGGCACCGACGCCGAGCAGGATGGCGTGGCGCGCTGGGCGACCAAGAACGACGATCGCGTCACCCGGGTGGGGCGCGTCATCCGCAAGGTGCGACTCGACGAACTTCCACAATTGTGGAACGTGCTGCGCGGCGACATGAGCATCATCGGACCGCGCCCCGAGCGGCCGCAGTTCGTGGACGACTTCAACCGCAAGATCCGCTACTACTCGCTGCGACATTGCGTGAAGCCGGGCCTGACCGGGTGGGCGCAACTGCGCTACCCCTACGGCTCGTCGCAGGAAGATGCCGAGGAAAAGCTGAAATTCGACCTGTTCTACGTGAAAAACCACAACTTCGTATTCGATCTGGCCATCCTGGTCCAGACGGTCGAAGTGGTGTTGTTCGGGCGCGGCGCGCGCTGAAACCTAGGAGACCAAGCCAGTGAAACCGCTACCGCGAAATCGCATGTTCTGGTTGATGTTGGCCGCTGTATTGCTGCTACTTGGCGGTTGCAGTACCGCACCGACCGTCACGGACATGGCCGGGACATCCCCTCCGGTGGAGCGTTACATCATCGGTCCGGGCGATTCGCTGGACATCTTCGTGCGCGACAACCCCAACCTGAGCACCACGGTGCCGGTTCGCCCGGACGGGCGGATCTCGATCCCGCTGGTGCAATCCATCATGGCGGCCGGCAAGACCCCGGAGCAGTTGGCGGACGACCTGCAGCAGTCGTTGAGCCGCTACATCCGGTCTCCGCTGGTGACCGTGATCGTCAAGCGTTTCGTGGGCGCGTACAGCCAGCAGGTGCGCGTGGTCGGGGAGGCGGCGACGCCCAAGTCCGTCCCGTACCGCAGCGGCATGACCCTGCTCGACGTGATGATCGATGTCGGCGGCCTCACCAAGTTCGCGGCGGGCAACAACGCCAAGATCGTCCGCAAGCTGCCCGACGGCAACGAGCAGACCATTCCGGTTCGGCTCGGGGACCTGATGAATGGCACGATCAAGTACAACATCGCCATGCGTCCCGGCGACATCCTGATCATTCCCCAGTCGTTGTTCTGACATGGGCACGGTCCATGCAGGGGACAGGGGCATCGGCAAAGGGAAACGGTATGCAGAAGCAATCGATCGATTTGCATGAGCTGTTGCAACACGTGCTGCTGGAGGCGCACGCGGCCTGGCGCTACCGCTGGCATGCGTTGATCGTCGCGTGGGGCGTGGCGATCGTGGGCGCGCTGATCGTTTTCAGCCTTCCGAACGAGTACGAAGCCAGCGCGCAGGTGTATGCCGACACCGACGCATTGACCAATCCCCTGCTCAAGGGGCTCGCGGTCCAGCCTGACCTGCGCGGACGCCTGGACGTCATCACCCGCACGTTGCTTTCGCGACCGAACCTCGAGACCGTCGCGGAACAGACCGGGCTGTCGCTGCGAGCCACCAGCCCGGCGGACAAGGACGCGTTGCTGATGAAGCTCGGTGCTGCCGTCAAGGTCAGGGATGCCGGCGCCAGGAACCTCTACAACATCAGCTATGCGGATGCGGATCCGAAGATGGCGCAGAAGGTCGTGCAAGCCTTCCTCCAGATCCTCATGAACAACACCCTGGGCGCCAACACCGCGACCACCCAGTCGGCGCAGAGCTTCCTCAAACAGCAGGTCGATGATTACGGCAATCGGCTGGACGAGGCCGAGACGAAGCTCGCGGCGTTCAAGAAGGCCAACGTCGGCTACATTCCCAGCCAGGGTGGCAGCGATTACTTCACGCGCCTGCAGACCGCGGAAACACATTTGCAGAGCCTGCAGACCCAGTACAACGCAGCCATTGCAGGCCGCGCGACCACCGAGCGGCAGATGCACGCGATGGCGAACAATTCGTCGTCATCGGGCATCGATCCGCGCACCCAGGAGATCGACAGCCAGATCGCGACCTACCAGCAGCGGCTCAACAAGCTGTTGCTGAGCTACACCGACGAATACCCGGACGTGATCTCGGCCCGGCGCATGATCAAGCAACTGGAGGCGCGGCGGACCGCGTTGCAACAGGGAACCACCGACAGCTCGTTGGCCAGCGTGGCCACCAGCAATCCCGTGTACCAGGAGATGCAGAAAACCTTGTACACCGCGCAAGTCAACATCCAGACCCTGGGGGCGCAGATCGCGGCGCAGAAGAAGCAGATCGCCGACCTCAAGGACAACGTGGACACGATCACGGACGTGCAAACCAAACTGCAGCAACTCACGCGCGACTACGACACCACCAAGACGCAGTACAACGAACTGGTGTCGCGCCTCAATACCGCACAGATGTCCCAGGACGCGACGCAGAGCGGCAACAACCTGAAATTCCGGGTGGTCAGCCCTCCGATTGTTCCGTTGTTGCCGGCCAGCCCGAAGCGCGGGCTGCTGCTGTTGCTGGTGTTCGTGTTGGCGGTGGGTATCGGCGGTGCGTTTGCATATTTCCTGCACAAGATCAAACCGGTGTTCGTGAGCCTCAAGAGCCTGCGCGCGTTCGACGATCATCCGGTGATCGGCACCTTCAGCCTGATCGCGTCGCCGACGCGACGTGAGCACCGCCGACGCGAGGTGATCGGTTTCTGCGCCGGTGTCGGCCTGCTGGCGCTGGTCGTGGTATTGGGGTTTGCCTTTGACGCGCACCTTGCCAACCTGATGCAGCATGTCTTCGTACTGGGTGCCACATGAGTATCGTCGAGAAAGCGGCCGAGAAACTGAAAGCCTTGCAGCCCGATTCGCCGGCACCCCCGCGGATCGGGGATCCGCCGTCCGCGCATGAGGCCCCGACGATCGAGCGACTGCAGGAACGCGTGCAGGAACGCATGCAGGAACGCGAGCAGGTGGAGGGTACGGCCGAAGCCGCCTCGCCATGGCACGTGGACGAAGCGGCACTCAGGCGCGCGGGCTTCCTGCCCATCGAGGAGGAGGCGGCCAGCCGCCTCGCCGACGAGGTGCGCCGGCTCAAGCGGCCGCTGCTGGACAATGCGACCGGCAAGCGCGCCAAGCCATTGGCGCATGCCGAACGCATCGTGGTGACCAGCGCGATCCCTGGCGAGGGCAAGACCTTCACCACGGTGAATCTTGCCTTGAGCCTCGCGCGCGAGCCGGATTTCGAGGTACTGCTGGTCGATGGCGACATACCCAAGTCGGACGTCACCCGGGCCCTCGGGCTGGAGGGACAGCCCGGCCTCATGGACGTGCTGGCGGACGAACAGTGCACACCCGACGATGTCATCGTGTACACCGATGTTCCGAATCTGCTGGTGTTGCCGGCCGGAGAGCGTCACCCGCTCACCTCGGAGTTGTTCGGCGGCCGGCGCATGGAGTATGTGCTCGAGGCGCTGGCAGGCCGGAATCGGCGGCGCCTGGTGGTGTTCGATTCTTCACCCCTGCTGGCGACCCCGGAATCCCCGATCCTGGCTTCACACATGGGTCAGGTCGTGGTGGTGGTCGCGGCCGGCCACACCCGCCAGCACGAGCTCAAGTCGGCGTTGGAGAGCCTGGATGATTCCCAGTACGTGGGCCTGATGCTCAACATGAGCCGGCTGCCCGCGATCGAGAACCACTATTACAGCCACTACGGTCAACCAAGCCACTACAGCCCCTATCAACTGCAGAACCACTGAAGGAGACCGCAATGCGTCCTGGACCGGTCCCCGTCATCTTGTCGTCAATGTTGCTTGCGGGCTGGCTGGGCGCCGCTGCGGCCCAGGCTGTCCTCGATCCCGGGGTGACCGGGATGGATACGACCCCCGATGAGTCCGCGGCGAATTCCGAGAACCTGCCACCCGGCGTCATTCCACGGCCAACCCCCGACAATCCGGGCCTGGTGACCGGCGTCACCCTCGGTGAGTTGTACACCGACAACCTGAAGCTCGCGGGTGCCGGCGAGTCGAAACAGGACAGCTGGATCACGATGATCCGGCCCTTCGTGAGGGCGGCCCGGAGCGGTCCGCGGTTTTCCGGCATGTTCGACTACACGCTCACCGGATATCTTTACCCGTCGCAGTCGGGCAACAACCAGTTGGCGCAGGACCTCAATGCGCAGGGCACCCTCAGCATCGTGCCGCAGCATTTGTTCCTCGACGGCACCGCGGTGTATGGCCGCGAGATCATCAACAACGCCTTGCCTTCCGGCGGCGGCACGTATTTCCTCAACAACAACCAGGCCAACGTGGCCACGGCGTCGCTCAGCCCCTGGTGGACCCAGGATCTCGGCAGCGCCGGCACCATGACCTTGCGTTACACCCGCGGGCGCGTGGTGTACAACAGTCGTGGCATCCCGGACCAGAGTGGCGACCGGCTGAGCGGGATTCCCAACGTCACCAGCAACGGCGTGCAGTTCAGTCTGGTCAGTCCCGAATACGAAGCCTGGGGCTGGAACCTCGGGTACACCGAACAACGCATCGATCCCGACTTCGGGCCGAGCGCGGATTTCGCGGTCGCGCAGGTGGGCATTTCCCGGCAGGTGAACCCCGGTCTACGTGTGCTGGCCGATGCCGGCAGGGAAAACAAATACCTGCCCGACGGCACGGTGAAGAAACTGGATGCGTCCTTCTGGGATGCCGGGTTCGAGTGGACCACCGCACGCAATCGGCTCAAGGTGCTCGGCGGCCACCGGTTCTACGGGCACAGCGCCCAGGTTTCATGGACCCATACCGCGGCGCGTCTGACCACGACGTTGAGTTACGAGGAACGGCCGACCGACCTCAACCAGCAATTGCTCGGGCAAAACCCGGGCCAGATCAGGGTGACGCCCATCGGCGTCAGGCGGATACCTTCGCTCTCGGAACGACGCGTCTACCTGATGAAGCGTGCCATGGCCTCGGCGAGCTACGAGATGCCGAGGGGTCGCCTGAAACTGACCTTGTACGACGAGTCACGGGACTACTTCCAGCTGGACAACGCCCGGGAGAAGGTCGCGAACGCGAACCTTTCGTGGCTATACAACGTGGGCCCGTTCACCACGTTCACGCCCACTCTCGGATGGCAGCGCTACAAGTTCCGGAATGGGCAAGTCAATTACACGCATTACGTCCAGCTGGCGCTGGTGCACCAGGTCGATCCCAGCAACTTTGGAAGTATCCGCCTGCGTAATGTCTCCAGAAACGTGTATTACGGAATACCGGGTGCACATGATTACCGGGTCAACGTGATTTTCGTGGACTGGACCCATCTTTTCTGAGACCGACATGTACCAGGCGTTTTACAAGCTGCACGGCAAGCCTTTCCAGTTGACCCCCGATCCAGCCATGCTGTTTCCGAGCAAGGGTCACAAGCGCGCCATGTCCTACCTGCTCTACGGACTGGAACAGGGCGAAGGCTTCGTGATGATCACGGGCGCGGTCGGAACCGGCAAGACGCTGCTCATCCAGAAACTGATCGACGAGCTCTCGCATCGCGACATCGCCATGGCCAGCATCGCCTCGGCCAACCTGGACGGCGAGGACATCCTGCCGGCCGTGGCCGCGGCATTCGACCTGCCTTACGAGCGTCGCAGCAAGGAGGCGTTGCTGCAGGACCTCAAACAGCATTTGACCTCGCTTCGGGACCGTCACGCGCAGGCCCTGCTGGTGGTGGACGAAGCGCAAACGCTTACGCCGACGGCACTGGAGATGCTGCGCATCCTGTCGAATCTCGAGGTCAGGGGCCGCGCGCTGCTGCAAGTCTTCCTGGTCGGCCAGACCGAACTGCGCCGCACCATCATCAGCAACCGCATGGAGCAGTTGCGCCAGCGGATCATCGCCTCCCACAAGCTCGATCCCATGGCGGTGGACGAAACGCGCGAGTACATCCTGCACCGCTTGCACGCCGTCGGCTGGAACAATGATCCGGAACTGGCGCCCGGGATTTTTGCCGCGGTTCACCGTGCCAGTCGCGGGATTCCCCGCAAGATCAACCTTGTCATGGATCGGCTGCTGCTGCACGGTTATCTGGAAGAGCTGCACACTCTCGGACTGGCCGAGCTCACGGTCGTACTCGACGAACTCCAGGAAGAGATGACCGAGGCTCCGCAGACGCTGGAAGCGCCCGCCCTGCCGGGCATCGATTCGACGAACGGCACGGAGCCAGGCCCGGCCCCGGTGCCTGCCGCGATGCTCTCCGGGCAGGATGCCGAGTTCGCCGCGGTGCAGCTCAAGACCAACGACATCCTGCTGCAGTTGATGCGCGAAACGCTCCGGCTCAAGGAAATGCTGCAGGCCGAACGATCGCCGGAATCCGCCGCGGGCGATGTAGCGGATGCAGAGGCGCGCCGCCCGCGCGCCCGGCGGAAAGACCCATGAACACGTCGTCGCCATTCGAGCCGATCGTCAACGCCATGACGGTGGACGTGGAGGACTATTTCCAGGTCGCGGCGTTCGAACGGTGCATCCGGCGCGAGGACTGGCCGCGTTGGCCGGTCCGCGTCGAGGACAACACGCGCCGTGTGCTGGATCTCTTCGCGCGCCGCAAGGTGCACGCCACCTTCTTCGTGCTCGGCTGGGTCGCGGAACGCTTCCCCGGGCTGGTGCGCGACATCGGCGCCGCGGGCCATGAGATCGCCAGCCACGGATTCGGACACGAACGCCTGACCAACCTGAGCCGCAGCGAGTTCCGCGACGGCATCACCCGCACCAAGTGCCTGCTGGAAGACATCGCCGGGACGGCGGTGACGGGCTATCGCGCGCCGAGCTATTCCATCGGGCCCGCGACGTTGTGGGCGCACGAGGAACTCCGCGAAGCCGGTTACCGCTACAGCTCCAGCATCGTGCCGATCCACCACGATTTGTACGGCATGCCGGCGGCGCCCCGGTTTGCATTTGTCGCCGAGCGTTCCGGATTGCTCGAAATCCCGGTGACCACGGTGCGGCGCTGGGGACGCAACTGGCCGTGCGGCGGCGGTGGCTATTTTCGCCTGCTGCCGTACGCACTGTTCAAGCGCGGCTTGCGGCGCGTCAATCGACACGAACAGTCCGCCGGCGTGTTCTATTTCCATCCATGGGAAATCGATCCCGGGCAACCGCGGGTGCCCGGCGTCACGTTCAAGAACCGCGTGCGTCATTACCTGAACCTGACGCGCACGATGCCCCGGCTCGAGCGGCTGATGGACGATTTCCGGTTCGACCGCATGGACCGTGTGTTCCTCGCTCCCGCGAGCGCGGGCTATCCGGTGGTGGCGCTGCGGACCGCCGAAGTCTGTGCGAACTGAGGGGGCAGGGGCCATGTTCGACCATGCGGAAGACAATCGTTCCGCTGACACCTGCACCGTCAAGCCGCTGGGACGCGCTGACGAGGGACGCTGGGACGCGTTTGTCGGCGGGGCGCCGCAGGCGACGTTTTTCCACCGCGCCGCCTGGCGTGGCGTGATCGGGCAGGGACTCGGCCACCGCTGTCACTATCTGTACGCGGAGCGGAGTGGCGCCGTCACCGGCATCCTGCCCCTCGCCGAGATACGCAGCCGCTTGTTCGGCCATGCACTGATTTCGACGCCGTTCTGCGTGTACGGCGGCGTGGTGGCATCCGACCCGGACAGCGAAGCGCGTCTGACGCAGGCCGCGGCTGCGCTCGCCGACGAGTTGCGCGTGGATTACCTCGAATTGCGCGACCGCGAATTGCGCCACCCGGACTGGCCGGTCAAGGATCTGTACGTCAGCTTCCGGAAGGAAATCCAGCCCGACCACGACAAGAATCTCAAGGCGATCCCGCGCAAGCAGCGAGCCATGGTCCGCAAGGGTATCGCCGCCGGTCTGGAGGCACACCACGACGGCGACATCCCGGAGTTTTACCGGGTGTACGCCGAGAGCGTACGCAACCTGGGCACGCCGGTGTTGTCGCGCAAGTATTTCCAGGGGTTGCAGCAGACGTTCGGCAAGGATTGCGAGATCACCGTGATCCGGCATCAAGGGCAACCGGTG
>DASTIS010000245.1:0-9180 GCA_035717365.1 Rhodanobacteraceae bacterium | reverse complement strand
GGCGGGACGTGCGAGATCGCCATCGTCGGCAACGAAGGCGTGGTCGGTGCAAGCCCTTGCATGGGCGCCGGAGAAGATCCCACGCGGGCCGTCGTGCAGAGCGCCGGTCCGGCACATCGCATGAGAGTGGGCGAATTGCGCCAGGAGTTCGAGTCGAGTGGCGCGGTGCAGCACTTGCTGTTGCGCTACATGCAGGCATTGTTCGTCCAGGTCGCGCAATCGGCCGTCTGCAACCGTCACCACAGCGTTGAGCAGCAATTGGGGCGCTGGCTGCTGATGAGCATGGATCGCCTGCCTTCGAGCCGGTTGGTCATGACCCATGAATTGATCGCGCAGATGCTGGGCGTGCGCCGCGAGGGCGTCACGGAAGCGGCCGGCAAGCTGCAGCGTGCCGGCGCGATCAGTTACCAACGCGGCCGCATCGAGGTCCTCGATCGGACGCGTCTCGAATCGATGTCGTGCGAGTGCTACGGCGTGGTGCGGCGCGAATTCGCGCGCCTGCTGCCATGGACGTATAGTGGATAGCAAACCAGCGAAGCAATTTCGCATCAAACTCACGACCTCGGTTGTAGGCACACGTAATACTTGAGCCGGTTGATGTCCAGACCGACTTGGGCCGCCTGCTCCACCGCTATATCCACGTCCTGATGATGCAGCTCGTGCAGAACGCGGCCTGTATTGCTTCGCACAAGATCGAGCAACGCCTCGCGCGACTGTTGCTGACAGGCGTCGCTCGCGGCCCTGCTTGGCGTGCGCCGGGTCGGGGTGACCGAGGCCGCGGAAGCCTTGCAGCGCCGCGGACTCATCCACTACTCGCGAGGCCGCCTCTTGGTGGCCGACCGAACCGGGCCGGGCTGGAACGCACCGCGTGCGATTGCCATCGTGCCGATTGCGTCAGCCGCCAGCGTTGGCTTGGTTGACGCGGCAGCCGTTGTGACGGCGCGAAAAGCCCTCCCCTTCAAGGGTTGGTGGGGATGGGTTGGTTGCTACGTGGACGGCAGTTGCGAATGGATGTCCCGCCGTCCATACGTGCAACGCGCAGATGTCTCGGCTCGCGTGAAAACAATGGCGGGACCACCGCGGAAGGCCGTCACGAGCCGCGCTCCAAAGTGCCTCGTTTCACATCCATTTAATAATGCGACCAAACTGGTTGGCTGCAGTGTGCGTCCCCGTACATACGGGCCTGGCGCTCACATGAGACGCTTCCATAAAACAGCGATCACCAAAAGGTCGTCGATGGACACCATCCCCGCCAACCTGTGCACCTTGATCGAGCAATTGGAAGACGCGCGACGGTTCCACGGTTGCGCAGCCCGGCAATCGGCCGGTGAGGCGCGCGAGCGTCATCGCGCGAGATCCCTGGCCTACGCGGCGATGGTTTCGGAAATCCGGAAGTGGGCATTCCGAAACAACGAATCTGACGCACCGCAATCCCCTGCCGCCTCCGCGAACGCACCCGGACGCAGCGATCACGAGGAGAGCTACGCCGCGTTGCTGGAGCGGGTTTACCGCATGCACCGCGCAGTCGCGCCCGTCGCACGAGCCATTCGAATGCGCGCAGCCGGTGACGCCATGGACGGCGAGGCCAGGGATGGCCGCCGGCGCGCAGGGGCGGCATGAGGAGTCATCGATCGTTTTTTGCATCAGGGGACAACTCGCTGGATCGGCAAAGGAGCAGCAGCCGTGAACGTCGACAAGGCCCGTATCCTTCGAACGCGCCATCCGGGATCGGACCCGGAATGCGGCCTGGATGGACAACCCGAAGACGTGGACCGCGAAAGCGTGCTCGACCTGCTTGCGTTGATCGAAGACGAACGCCGCTTCCACGCGGCAGCAGCACTCGTGGTGCGGGATCCCGTCGAGCGCGATCGCTACCGGGCCATGACGCGCGAGGATACGGCGCTTCTTGCAAACATCCGGCATGGCCTGGCGTCCGTCACGCGCCGACACCTGTCGCGCCACCAGCGTGCCCGCCAGCTGGCCGTCTATGCGCGCCGGCTGATGGCCCGATCGCAACTGGCTGGCCGTTATCCGCTGTCCTCCACAACCAACCTGCAGCGAGGTGGACCATGAATTCCAGCGAATGCGCCATCGTGCAGAAACTGATCAGTGATCTTGACGACACCCGCCTGCTTTACATGAAGCTCCGGCCTTTGCTCATCCGCCCGCACCTCAAGTTTCTGGTCGCGCGCATCACCGCGTCCCACGCGGCCATCGCGGACGAGTTGGTCGGACAAATGGACCGGGCCGGGGGACTGACCGCACGCAGGGGCGGCGGCATCCTGGCCGGGATTCGCACGAAGGTCGGAAGCTGGGTCGCCATCGCCAATCTTGATATCGAGGTGGGCTGCCTGAAGTGCGTCGCCCGCCACGAAGCCCGCGTCACGCGGCGATTCCGCCAAACGCTGGAGCATGTGAAGGGGTTGAACCAGAACCTGCATCGCGAGCTGTGCGAGCTCGAACGTGCCTGCCTCCGGATCGAAACACTGATGCGGGAAATGGAGATGCCGTCGCTCGCCGTTTCGCGGCGCCCCGCTCCGACCACCCGCCTGTCGACGCACCAGGGTCCGCGGCGATGAACAAGGACGAGATCGAAGCGCAGTGGGAACAGTTGAGCGGTGAGCTCAAGGTCCGTTGGGGCAAATTGACCGACGACGACTTGAAGATCGTGCGCGGCAACATCGAGTACCTCACCGCCAGGCTGCAGGAACGCTACGGCATTTCACGCAAGGAAGCGAAGAAGCAGATCAGCGCCTTCGACAGCCGCAACGCGTACCCCTTTCGGCCGGTGTCCAGTCTTTCTCACTTGAATACGCAACAGATCCGCCGGAACAACACCACGGGATAGAAAGTGGCGACAGGGAAGCGCCGCAATGTCCGCCAACTGCGTCTCCCCTGGTGAATCGGCGGACACACCGGGATTCCCCCGATCCCGGACCACTTCGAACCTTTCCATGGACGGATTGGTCCGAAGACCATCCGGTTCGGCCTACCTGTTCGACCGCCGTTCATTCCGGGAGCGATTGGTTCGAAGGCCATTCATCGTCACCCGTCACCATGGAATTCAACGTGAGTTCTCGCCACACGCCGCGCAACGTGACCCGAAGGATCCGGACAAGAAGACACCCCGACGGATTCCCCCGCGGCGCCGACGACCGCCAACCAACCCCAAGGCGCTGATGCCTTGTCACCAACCTCCGACCAGGGAGAGTTCGCATGAAATCGCCACTCGCAGCAACCGCTTTCCTGTTCGCAGCGTCGCTGGGTCTCGCGGCATGCTCGAACAACAACCCGAATCAGGCCGGCGACCAGCAGCCGTCGACGACGGCGATGTCGCCGGACAATCCGGGTGCCATGGATTCGGACCAACCCGTTTCCGACACCTGGATCACGACCAAGGTCAAGACCGAACTCGCCACCACCCAGGGCGTGCAAAGCACCGACATATCGGTCAAGACGGTCAATGGCGTGGTCACGCTGACTGGGGTTCTCGCCAGCGACGTTGCCGTCGACAAGGCCGTCGCCGCAGCGAGAAGCGTCGAAGGCGTCAAACAGGTCGACGCGTCCGGGCTGAAGGTCAAATAGCGGGTCCAGCCGTACAAGACCCCTTCGCTGCCACGCGGCGACCCGGCACCCGGGAATGATCCGGCTGCAGCCCGTCGCCGAACACGCAACGATCGAACTCGACCACCCACGACAAGGAGTCACTGCATGAAAACCAAACGTCTTGCAATCGCCATCGGAGCCCTCTTCGTCGCTTCCGCCGGCGCCACCGCATACGCGCAAACGACACCGCATCAGACACCGGAGCAAATGCCGCCATCGGCTTCCACGGCCTCCATGTCCGGCGCCCGCCATGCCAATCGGCCCATGTCCAACGACATGTCGAGCGACAGCATCATCCGTCAGGTGAAGCAGGAACTGATGTCGCGGGGCGTGACGGCGACCAATGTGAGCGTCACCTTCCAGGACGGCACCGCGATCCTGACCGGCACCGTCGCCACCCAGGGCGACATCGGCAAGGCCAGAGCCGCCGCCTTGCGCGTCAAGGGTGTCAAGCACGTGGACACTTCAGGTCTCCAGGCTCGCGCGCAGACCGGTCAGGACCAGGGCGGGGGCTGAGAGGAGACTAGAAGCGAATATGTGGATCGCATCGTCGTCAATCGTCTTGCCGCACGGCCCGATCCGCCGGAGGACGCCGATCCGGGCACATGACGCGACCATGGAGAGGCGCCGCCCCGATCGGTCCTCTCCACTTGCGCGACGCGGGATGCGTCGTGAACGACGGCTTGGTTGTGCGGCTGGAAGCGCGCCAGGTCGGTCGGATCGGCCAGGTCTCCCACGGGCGCCGATCCTGTTCGCTCCGGGCTCGCCACGGATGGCCTGCCCGGAGATTTTCAAATCCGCCGCCGCGAATGGTACGGCTCGCATGGCGCTTCCGGTCCGCTCGCCGGACCTTCGACAAGAAGGAGTACCACCATGCTCTACTACGCAATCGTATGCCTGATCATCGCATTGATCGCCGGTTTCTTCGGATTCTTCGGTGTCGCCGGGTTGGCCGCCACGATCGCCAAGATCCTGTTCGTCATCTTCGTCATCCTGTTCATCGTGTCGCTGATCTTCGGACGCGGGCGACGGGTTTGATGACGCCGCACTGATGGCATGACGACGGCGTAGGCTATCGTCGCTGCCGGGCGCGGGGTTGTGGGCGTCTTCGCCACCGTAGGAGTTCCGGTGGAGAAGATTTGCAGCCTGTTGCGCGCCTTTCGTTTGGTTGCAGGCGCCCTGTCCGTCCTGCTCGTCGATTTCGAGGCATCCGTCATTGAAAGCGTCCCGGCAATACAAGACTCCGAAAGATCCGATGGAGTCCGGCCGCGCGCGACCCCGTGCGGCGTCGAAACGCAAATCCGGCCGCGCGCACGCGCCATCGAACGGCGAAATCCGCATCACCCACCCGGACCGCGTCATCTATCCGGACAACGGCGTGACGAAGCAGGACGTGGCCGACTACTACGCGGCCGTGATGGACAGCTTCCTGCCGGGCGTCATCGACCGACCCGTATCGGTGCTCCGCTGTCCGTCCGGCACATCGCAAGCCTGCTTCTTCCAGAAGCATGAAATCGCCGGCCTGGGCCACGTGGGCGAGGTCACCCTCGAGGAGGAGTCCGGGTCGCGGGCGATCTACCTGTACCCGAAAAACGCAACCAGCGTCATCGAACTCGTCCAGTTCGGCGTGCTGGAATTCCATCCGTGGGGCGCCACGATCGCGCAGCCCGACCTTGCCGACCGCATCGTTTTCGACCTCGACCCGGGCGATGACGTGGCATGGTCGCGCGTGGTCGCCGCGGCGCGGCTGGTTCGCAAACTGCTGGATCGCATCGGGTTGGAATCGTTCGTGCGGACCACCGGCGGCAAGGGGCTGCACGTGGTGCTGCCGCTCGATCCACCCTCCCCCTGGGAACAGGTCAAGTCGTTCACGCAGGGATTCGCCAAATCGATTGCCGGGATGCACCCGATGGAGTTCGTGGCCACCTCCGCAAAGCGAATCCGGCGCGGGCGGATCTTCATCGATTATTTGCGCAACAGCCGCGGCTCGACCAGCATCGCGAATTATTCGTTGCGCGCCCGCAAGGGTGCACCGGTCGCGACGCCCCTGCGCTGGCCGGAACTCGGCAAGCTCGCAAGTGGCGCCGACTACGACATTCATTCGATCCGGCGCAGGCTCGCGAAACTTCGCAAGGATCCATGGTCGGGCTTCACGACGATCAGGCAGGACCTGGATGCGGTCATGCAGGAACTCGGTCATTGATCGATGTTCGCCCGGTCGGTCGGCTCAGGGTCGTTGTGCACCGCGCCGATTGATGTATTGCGCGAACAGGGTTTGCGACGCGCAAATGAACAGGCGGCTGAAATTGCGGCCGCCGAAAGCCAGGTTGGAGACGACAAATGGCACCTTGAGCTTCCCGAGCAAGTCGCCGGCGGGGTCGATGCAGTGCACCCCGTCGGCGGCGCTGCTCCAGAGGTTGCCACCTTCGTCGCAGCGGAACCCGTCGGCAGCGCCGGGCTCGACCTTGTGGAACACGCGGGGATTGCCGAGACCGGTGCCGTCGCCGGTGACGTCGAACACGCGGATGTGCCGTCTGCGATCCTGCGCAAACGGTGCGCCGCTCTCGGCCACGTACAGCCGCTTTTCGTCGGGCGAGAAACACAGGCCGTTGGGGCCGTCGAAATCATCGGCAACCACGCTCAGCGAACCGTCGCGTGGATCGAAACGGTACACGTTGGGCGGCAATTCGGATTCCTGCTTGCCGCCTTCGTAATCGCGGGTGATCCCGAAGGTCGGATCGCTGAACCAGATGGTGCCGTCGCTCTTGACCACGATGTCGTTGGGCGAATTCAGGCGCTTGCCCTGGTACCGGTCTGCGAGCACGGTGATGCGGCCATCCAGTTCGGTGCGCGTGATGCAGCGATCGTGGTGCGAGCAACCGATCAGCCGTCCCTCGCGGTCGCGGGTGTGGCCGTTGGCGAATTGCGAAGGTTCGCGGAACACCGACACGCCCCCCGATTCGGTCCAACGCATGATCCGGTTGTTGGGGATATCGCTGAACAGCAGGCATTGGCGATCGGCGAACCAGGCCGGACCCTCCAACCAGCGAAAGCCTTCGCAGAGTTTCTCCAGCGGCGCGTTGGGAAGCACGCAGGATGTGAACCGCGGGTCGAGGATCTCGATGTTGGCCATGCCCGTGTCCATCGTCGCAGTCCTTGTGTCGGCATAACCATGGTGGCATGCCCCCGGCGCCCGTCGTCCCGGGAATTGCTCTTTTCAGGCTAGGCGGTTGCGTGTGAAGCCGGCGCAAAGACTGAAGACGCTTCGGCTTGTCGGAGGGCCCGGATCGATCAGGGAGTCGGCCGGCGCACGGCCCGACGCGCACGCGTGCGACGGCGTTGCGGCGGATGCCCGGGCCCCGTGGAATGGAACGCTAGCTGACCGCGGGACGCTCGCGGACCGGATGCTTGTCCAGTTTGCGTTGCAACGTGCGTCTGTGCATGCCGAGCCGGCGTGCAGTCTCGGAGATGTTGCCATCGCATTGGTGGAGCGTGCGCTGGATGTGCTCCCACTCCAACCGGCGCAGCGGCAATGGTGTTCCGGGCATCTCGTCGCCCTCGCCTGCTGCAGCATTCGCGTTGTCCAGCAGCGCGCGCACCACGGCGTCGGCGCCGACGGGCTTGGCGAGATAGTCGTGCGCACCGAGCTTGATCGCCTCGACCGCGGTGGCAATCGACGCATAGCCGGTGAGCAGCAGGATGCGCATGCACGGGAACTTCGCGTGAAGCACGGAGATCAGCGCCAAGCCGCTGTCCGCTCCGAGCTTGAGGTCGACGACCGCGTATCGAGGGTTTTGCTCGCGACCCAGCTTCAGCGCGGCGGCGGCGGTGTCGGCCGCAACGACGTCGAAGCCGCGCCTGCTCAACGCGCGCGACATCGCAGCCGCAAACACGGCATCGTCTTCCGCCAGCAACAGGGTCCGGTCATCGGATGGGGGCCTCACGCACGCGCCCCCGTCAGCGGCAGCCACACCAGGATACGCGTGCCATCGCCGCCATCCTGCGCGCGCATTTCGCCATGCATGCGTTCGATCGCCGAACGCGCCAGTGACAGGCCGATGCCGAGTCCCTCGGGCTTGCTGCTGGCCGTCGGCATGAAATCCAGCCTGCCATTGGAAAGGCCGGTGCCGTGATCACCGATGGTGAATTCGATTCGCTCGTCGCGCACGTCAGCGGCCAGCACCACCGCCCGCGAGCCATTTTGCGACGAGGCATCAAAGGCGTTCTGCATCAGGTTCAGCAGGGCGTGCGCGAGGCCCGGCTGCACGGCGACCCGCTGATTGCGCGCGGCCGAAGGGATGTCGATCGTCACTTCGGCGTCGGGGCGCAACAGGCGAAAGCGGTCGACGCTGGTCTGCACGTAGTCGCCGAGCGTGGTGTCCTGGGTGGTTCCGGCAAGCTGGTGACGTCCGTATTCGACCATTTCCTTCAAGATGCGACGGCAGCGCTCGACCTCCCCCAGCATCACGCGTACGTCATCGCGCAGCCCGGCATCGTGTTCGCGGTCGTGTTCGAGTTCCGGCAACAAGGTGCGCAACGTCGACAATGGCGTGTTGAGCCGGTGTGCGGCGTCGGCGGCCTGGGTTGCGATGGCCAGGATGCCCTCGTCGCGCAACGTGCGCTCGCGCAGCCGACGGGTGGCCTCGCGTTGTTCATCCAGCGATGCGCGCATGCGCCCCACGAACACGGCCAGCAGCAGCACCGCAATCAGGAAGTTGATCGTCATGCCGGTCAGGTGCAGGCGAAATCCGTCGCCGTACATCGGCATGTCGGGCAGCGGCACGTAGGCAAAAACCAGTAGTCCGTACACTGCCGCCGCGAGCGCGGTAACTGCGGTCGTGGTGACGCCTGACAGCGCTGCCGCGGCAAGCGCGACCGGTGCGAGCAGCAGCGTGATGAACGGGTTGCTGGCGCCGCCGGTGAAATACAACGCCCAGCCGAGCAACAACAGGTCGAAGGCAATGTGGCAGAACGCCTCGCGTTCGCCCATTGGCCAGGGCTGCCGCAGGCGCCAGAAGGCAACGGGCGTCGCGAGCGCGAGCACCGCGATGCCGGCGGCGAGCTGGCCCAGCGGCAATTCGACGTGCAGCCAGACGATTGCGCCGGCCACCGCCAATGCCTGCCCTATCGCGGCCAGCGGCCGCAACCACGCAATCGTGGCAACGAGCGCGCGGGCGTCGGAAGGAAACGACGACGAAACACTGCGGTCGGGGGTGTCGGTCATGGGCGGATGCAAACGGGAATGCATCCATCATACGCGTCTGCGCCTCGGGCCGGCGACCGCGTGGGCTGGTCGTCGCGGAGACCCGATACCCGTGATCTGATCCTGCCGGCAGGCGCGATTCAGTTCGACAGCTTGCGCAGCACCTTGCCGCGGTGTGCGGCTACGTGGTCGGTCTTGTCGCTCTTGATCTCGTACTGCGGATCGTCCTTGCTGGCGCGATGGGTGTGGCCCTTGTAGTCGAAGTCGCTCGTGCGGACCTTGGTGATGGTGCCGCTGACCCGCCCCGCTTCCGAGTTCCAGCTTACGTGGTCGCCCACCTTGAAGCGCGGTTTGTTCGATTTGCCGGAGTC
>DASTIS010000244.1:0-5243 GCA_035717365.1 Rhodanobacteraceae bacterium | reverse complement strand
ATGGCGCGTTCGGCGTCCGCATCCATGTCGTGGCGGATGACCCCCGCGCCGCCGTGGACGAGCAGGACGGGCGAAACAACCGGCTTGTTCATGGACTGGTCCGACGACCGCGATCGAGGGTGTCAGTTTCGCCGCGCCCGTGATTGCGTGCGAGGGACAGCATCACGCTGCGACTTGCCGAATCGTCGTCAGCATCCCGGGGACCTTCAACCATTGCGACCCGCATCGGCGTGTGCCTCCGGCACCGTCGGTTCAGGCAACGCGATATCGGGGGGTTGCGCCGCGGGGAAATGCGCGACGGCGGTGGTGCCCTTGCCGAGCGTGCTTTCCAGCCCAACCTCCCATCCGTAGCGGTCCGCGATGCGGCGCACGATCGCGAGCCCGATGCCATGGCCCTTGTCGCCGGTACGGCTGCCACGGTAGAAGGTCTGGAAGGCGCGTTCCAGGTCCTCCTCGCTCATCCCGGAACCGGTATCGGTCACCCGCACCTTGTCCGACTCCACCTCGACCGTCACGCTGCCTTGTTCGGTGTACAGGCAGGCATTGCGGATCAGGTTTCCGACCATCACCGCGAACACGCGCGGTGGCGCGTGAAGGGCGAAGCGTGCGTGTTCCACCAGCTTGAGTTCGACCGGTTTTCCGAACAGCAATTCGCGATAGCGCGCGACTTCGGCCGCGACCACATCGTTGGCAAGGAAGTCCTCCTCGCGCAAACCGGTGTCCGACTCGCGCGCCAGCACCAGGAAGGTCTCGATCAGGGCTTCCATCTCGCGAACCGAACGGCGGATCCGGGCCAGTGAGCGCTGCGCGAACGGGCTCATGTCTTCGTCGGCGAGCACGTCGACGGCGACCTTCATCACCGTCAAGGGCGTACGCAGCTCGTGGCTGGCATCGCGCGTGAAATTGCGCTCACGTTCGACGAAAGCCTCCAGCCGGTTCGCAAAGTTGTAGAGGGCGGCAACCAGGACCTCGACGTCGCTGTCCGACGCAGCGGGCAGATTATGGGGCGCCAGCGCCTCGGGTTCGGGATGATCGGGATTCCAGCGCCTTACCACCCTCGCCAGCGCGACCACCGGGGACAGCGCCTTGCGCGAGGCGCGGTAGGTCAACCAGGTCGCGAAATAGATGATCAGCACCACCAGCACGACGGGGATCAGGCCGAACAGCATCACTACCTGGTTCGGGCGGTCGTTGTTGAACACCAGGTACAGCCGGCCGCGGGCACCGTCCGAGACCAGCACGGTGCCCTCCGTGCCGTCGGGTTGCCGAATCTGGTGATAGCCGGGATCGAGTCCGCGCAGATCCTGCGGGAGCGCCGCGTCGGTTTGCCCCGGCGCACGCAGGAACCCACGGATCAACCAGGTGTCCGGCAACGCGGCATTCGGGTCGCGCGCCAGCTGTCCGCGGTAATACAACGCCTCGCGCTCCAGCTCCTGGCGGGCGATGGCCTGGCGGCTCGAGTTGGCAGCAGCATACACGCCGAGCGCGGTGACGACGCTGATCGCCGCCACCAGCAGCGAGAACATCACCCAGAAGCGGTGACCGATGCTGGCATATGTCGCCATGCCGATAGCCTACCCCGGGTGATGCCCGTTGCGCGACATCGGCGGCCTGCCGGCGGCACGCGATCGATCCGGCAATCCCGGGCAAGTCGACGGCGTCGCGCCGCGTGAACCCGGCCCGGGTGGACAACACTCCAGGGGTCGGTGCTACCCGCGGCTGGCCACGGCTTCGGCGTCCAGATCCGCGATCCGGTAACCGGCGCTGTGGATGGTATGCAGCAACGGACGCACGTAGGGTTTGTCGACCACACGGCGCAGGTTGTACAGGTGCGAACGCAATGTGTCGGAATCGGGCAGCGTGTCGCCCCAGATCTCGCGCTCGATGTCGTGGCGCGAGACCACCCTCGGCGATTCGCGCATGAGGATCGTGAGCAGCTTCAGGCCGATCGGCGATACCTGCAGTTCCTCGCCGTCACGGACGATCCTGAGCGTCGCGGTGTCAAGGGTCAGGTCGCCGACCTGGTAGACCTCGCTGGAAACCTGCCGCCGCTCGCGCCGGATCAGGGCGCGGATGCGTGCCTCCAGTTCGCGCGCTTCAAAGGGCTTGACCAGATAATCGTCGGCCCCGGCGTCGAGCCCGACCAGCTTGTCCTCGAGGGTGTCGCGCGCGGTGAGCATCAGCACCGGTGTGGACTTCTTGGCGTCGCCGCGCAGCTTCCGGCACACTTCGAGCCCATCCATGCCGGGCAGCATGAGATCCAGCACGATGACGTCGTAGCTGTTCGTGATTGCCAAATGCAGACCGCTGACGCCGTCGCCCGCGAAATCCACCGAATAGCCGCGTCGTTCGAGGAACTCGCCCACCATCTCGGCAATGCCATTGTTGTCCTCGACCAGCAGGATCAATCCCGGCTGTTTTTCGTGTTCGACCTCGGTCATTGACGCCTCCCCCCGTCTGGAAAGCATAAAGCATGCGAAATGCGCGGCGTGCACTTGGGCACACACGCGGCAATGTGCCCGTGCGCGGGTGATTGTTGCGTGAACGCGCGACGGCCCGGGGGCAGCCCCGTCCATCGCATTCGCAGCCATTGTGCTGTGCGGCGAGACGCGACCCGGATGGCCCGCGGGATCAATCGCCGTTGCGCGGAATGCTCAGCTTGCCCTTGACACCGTGGTGGCGAACGTCGCCGCTGCCCACCGCGCCGATGCTCAAGTCGCCGTCGACGCCATCGGCATCGAAATCGCCCGAGCCGATGCTGTCGACGCGCACACTGCCGCCGGCCTGCTCGATGTCCACGTCACCGGACGCAACCGACTTGATCGACACCTCGCCCTTGACGTTGCGCACGCCGAAGTCGCCCGATCCGACGCTGCCCGTCGTCAAGCTGCCACCGATGTCGGACAGCTTCACGTCACCGGACGCAACCGATCCGATCGACACATTCCCCTTGACGTTGTGCAGTCCGAGGTCGCCGGATCCGACCGAACCGACCCGCGCGTCGCCGTTCACGCCGTCGACGTCCGCGTCGCCGGAACCCACGCTGGACAGGTTCAAGCTGCCCACATGGCTGGCCTCGACATCACCCGACCCCACGCTCAAGCCGAATTCGCCGGCCACGCCGTCGACCTTCAGATCACCGGAGCCAAGCGTGACGTCCAGTGCGGCGAGACTGCCGGCACTGGCATCGCCCGAACCTTGCTTCAGCTTGACGGCGAGCGACTGCGGCACGCGCACGTCCAGCTTCAGGTAGGCGTACGAGCCGCCGAAAAAGGACAGGACGATGCCATGCTCGCCACTGTCCGCCGTGATGCTTGCGGTATCGCCGTGACGCGCCGTTTCGATCTTCACGTCCTTCAGCCACGCCTCGTTCGAGGCACAGGCGGTGCCACGCACGGTGATTTTCGTCAAGCCTTGTTCACCCTCGATGGAGAGGTTGCTGCGGCCGAGGTCGACTTCGAGCGACTTCAGTCCGGCCGCGTCGAGTTCGGCATTGCGTGGCGCGCTGTAACGGCATTGTTCGGCGGCGCCTGCGGCGAGTGACACCGCCAGCAACGACACGCCTGCGAGCAACGGAATGGATTTATGCATGGCGACTCTCCTGCATCACCGCCTCGCGGTGGGATGTCCGCAGCATAACCGCCGCCGTCGCCACCGCCCATGTGCCCAAAGTCGGCGTGACTTGCGGCAGGGGGAAGGCTTCTGCAAGTTCCACTGGCCTCGCTGCAACGTCCCGTTTCGGTCGCCCCGGGGCGCGAGCTGACGAGCGCGGCAGCCTTGCAGAGGTTGCTACCGTTCTTCGGCCTTGGCCCGATCCCACAGCGCATCCTGCTCCGCCAGCGACTTGCCGTTCAGGGACTCCCCGGCCGCCTCGGCAAGCGCTTCCATGCGCCGGAAGCGCCGCTCGAACTTGGCATTGGCATGGCGCAGCGCCTGCGAGAAATCCACCCCCGCGTGGCGCACGAGGTTCGCCAGCACGAACAACACGTCGCCGATCTCGTCAAGCATCCGCTCGTGGTCGGCGCCGGCGGCGAATTCCGCGCGCACCTCGGCGACTTCCTCGTCCAGTTTGTCCAGCACCGGTTCCGGGCCCGGCCAGTCGAAACCCGTGGTCGCCGCGCGCTCGCACAGTTCCATCGCGCGCTTCCACTCCGGCAAGCCGCGGGCGATGCCCGCCAGGGCACTGGTGTCGCCCTCGCCCTTCGCGGAGCGTTCGGCGCGCTTGATTGCCTCCCATGAAACGGGGTCAGGTTCATTTTTCGAACGACTGGACTGGTCGTCCGCAGCCCTACCGGGAAAATGAACCTGATCCCTTTTCGACTTCGCGAATACATGCGGATGCCGTCTTACCAGCTTGTCGCGGATCGCATCCACCACATCGCCGAAATCGAACAGGCGCTGTTCCTCGGCGATGCGGGCATGGAACACGACCTGCAACAGCAGGTCGCCCAATTCGTCCTGCAGCGCCGGGTAGTCCCTGCGGTCGATCGCATCGACCGTTTCGTAGGCTTCCTCGATGGTGTACGCCGCGATCGTGTCGAACGTCTGGGCGACGTCCCAGGGGCAGCCGTGTTCGGGATCGCGCAGGCGCGCCATGATCGCCAACAGCGCTTCGACCTTGCGCCCGTTGCCGTCCGTCACGGGCGCAACCCGAGCCGGGCCAGCCAGTCCACCGAAGTATCACCGATGGTGATGAATTCGGGATTGAGCAGCGATTCCTTGGCGTTGTAGCGGATCGGATCGCCGTGGAGGTCGAGCACGGCGCCGCCGGCCTGTTCGACCACGCACTGCGCCGCCGCGGTATCCCATTCCGAAGTCGGCCCCAACCGCAGGTAAAGATCGGCGTCCCCGCGCGCGACCATGCAGAACTTGATCGAGGAGCCCACCGAAATTAAGCGATGGCCCCCCAGCCCCGCCAGCATCGCGGTCCGGCGTTCGTTGCCGTGAGACCGGCTGCCGGCGACCACCGGGACGGCCTCGGGCGCACGCGTGGCGATCGGCTGCGGCATGGCGCCCGGCGCGGATTCGAGAAACGCGCCCTCGTCCACGACGCCGTAATACAACTCGCCGGTCACCGGCAACAGCACCACGCCCAGCACCGACGCGTGGTTTTCGATCAGCGCGATGTTGACCGTGAACTCGCCGTTGCGTTTGACGAATTCGCGGGTGCCGTCCAACGGATCGACCAGCCAGTAGCGCTCCCAACCGCCCCGCACGCTCCAGTCGATGCCCGCCGACTCCTC
>DASTIS010000243.1:0-2031 GCA_035717365.1 Rhodanobacteraceae bacterium | reverse complement strand
CGCGCAGCGTGGCCAGCTACGCTGATGAACTTGCGCGCGCGGACCGGCAGCGGCGGTTTTCGCGGGTGCCCGACACGTCCTCGCGCCAACCTGCGACGGCGGCCGATCTGAAAGGCGAACTCGGCATATGGCGCGACCCGTGGTTCGGCGAGGTGCACATTTGCGCGCGTGGCGACACGGTGCAATTCGCTTCGGTGAAATCGCCGATGCTGACCGGACAATTGATGCGCGTCGGCAAGCGCTACCTCGTGCATTGGGACCACGGCGATGCCGAAGCGTGGCTGGACTTCCCCGCCAACTCCAGCGGCACGCTGCGCATGGCCAAGGTCGATCCCGACGCCGATTTCAGCTACGACTACGAGGATCTCGCGTTCACCCGGGAGCGCCCCTGTGAATAGATGCGCTGCGTTTTCCATCGGCTGGTTGCTGGCGCTGGTCACCGTTGCGACGAGCGCCGACGCGCCGCCGCAAGTCTCGCCCGCGAAAACGATGACGCAGGCGAGCATGGTCGACATCCGCACGCTGGTGCCCGGCATCGCCGAGAACATCCATTACGCCGGTAGCGACAACTTCACCGGCGCGCCCGCGCCCGGCTATCGGGCCGCCAGATGCTTCCTGCTGAAACCGGCCGCCGAGGCGTTGGCGCGGGTCGAGCATACGTTGCGCAAGCGGCACATGCGCCTGAAGATCTGGGATTGCTACCGCCCGGCGCGCGCGGTGGCCGCCTTCGTGCGCTGGGCGCACGATCTTTCCGACCAGAGTACCAAGGCCCAGCACTATCCCAACGTCGACAAGAGCAAACTGCTGGGCGTATACATCGCGAGCGTTTCCAACCATACCCGCGGAGCGACGGTGGATCTGACGCTGATGCGTTGCGATGCACGCAACGAACGCTGCCAACCCGTGGACATGGGTACGCACTTCGACCTGTTCGATCCGCTTGCCCACACCGACTCGCCACAGGCAACGTCGGCGCAACATGCAAACCGCGAACTGCTGCTGCATGCGATGGCAAGGCAGGGGTTCGAGAACTACCCCGCGGAATGGTGGCATTACACCTTCACGATGCACCCGCAGCCGACCACGCTCTACGACGTTCCCGTGCAATAGGAAGGTTCTCTTTTCTCGTCATTCCGGAGCCACCGCGGCTCCATCGCGGTGGAACCCGGAACCCAGTGCCTTTGCCCACCAGAAAAGGATGTCAAAGCCACATGGATAAACTCGCGCCATCCATGGCGCTCGCGCTTGCAATCCTGCAAACGCAGCCCGCCTGCGCGGGAATGACGTCATGCTGGAAGTAACCTGGCCACCCGGAGGCCAAGCCATGAAGCACAAACCATTCGCCTTCCTCGCCCTCGCATGCCTTTCATTGACGGCCGTCGCAGCGCAACCACAGGCCCCGTACCAGGCCCGGATCGACGCACTGATGAGCCGCTACGCGGGTGACGTGCCGGGCGCCTCGCTGCTGGTGGTCAGGGACGGCAAGCCCATCATCGAACGCGGCTACGGCTACGCCAATCTCGAAGGACACGTCAAGGCCGGCCCGGAAACAAACTACCGTCTCGCGTCGGTCACCAAGCAGTTCACCGCGGCGAGCATCCTGCTGCTGAAGCAGGACGGCAAACTCAAGCTCACCGATTCCGTGCGCAAATGGCTTCCGGAACTTCCGGCCAGCGACGAAAAGATCACCATCTCGAACCTGCTTGCGCACAGTAGCGGACTGATCGATTACGAAGACCTGATCCCGGCCGATCGCACCGCCCAGATCAACGACACCGACGTGCTGCGCATGATCGCCTCGCAACACCGGCTCCATTTCGAACCCGGCAGCGCCCACCGCTACAGCAACGGCGGCTACGTGCTGCTGGGCCTGATCGTCGAACGCGCCTCGGGCATGGACCTTGCCGACTTCATGAAGCGGCGCATCTTCGAGCCGCTGGGCATGGGCCACACCTTGATGTACGAGCACCATCGCGGACCGCAGCCTGCGAACCGCGCCTACGGTTACAGCAACATCGACGGCACGTGGAC
>DASTIS010000242.1:0-3668 GCA_035717365.1 Rhodanobacteraceae bacterium | reverse complement strand
TGCGACACGATCAGGCCGCGCTGGCCGCAACCGACCGGTGCGATCAAGTCGAGGATGCGCCCGGTGATGTCTTCGGAAGAGCCGTTGCCGCGCTCGAGGTGAAACGCCCTGCGCGGGAACAGCGGGGTGAGGTTTTCGAACAGCAGCTTGTTCTTGGACGCCTCCGGCGGATCGCCGTTGATGTCGTCCACTTTCAGCAGCGCGAAGTAGCGCTCACCTTCCTTGGGATGCCGCACGCGGCCGGTGATGTAGTCGCCGGTGCGCAGGTTGAAACGGCGGATCTGGCTGGGCGACACGTAGATGTCGTCGGGGCCGGCCAGGTAGGACTCGTCGGCCGAGCGCAGGAAGCCGAAGCCGTCCTGCAGGATCTCGAGCACGCCCTCGGCCCAGATGCTGCCGCCGGATTTCGCGTGGGCACGCAGGATGTTGAAGATCACGTCCTGTTTGCGGGCACGGGCCACGCCTTCCTGGATGCCGAGCTCTTCGGCCAGCTCCAACAGCTTCACCGAGTTCTTCTGTTTCAGCTCGGTGAGGTTGATCAGGCGGTTGGGATCGCCGGCATCGGCTTCGTCGCCGCTGACATCGGCGGGCAGGCCATTGGCGTTGCCGCCCTGGCCGTTGCCGCCACGCGAATGACGGCCCCGCCGGCGTCGGCCGCGTTCGGGCCGGTTGCCGCGTGACTGGGATTGACCCTCGCTGCCGTCGTTGCCGGCGGATGCACTGGGTTCGGAAGCAGGGGCGGACGCGCGGGCGTCTTCGCCCTTTACGGTGTTTTCAATATCTGACACGGGGAAAGCCTCGTCGGCGCCGGAGCGCGGGAGGGAACAAAAAAGGAAGAGGGCCGGGCAAAAGCACCACCAGCCGGCGTCAATCTAGCATTGCGCGGTGCCCTTGCACAAGCGGCGCGTTGCGGAGGTTCAGTTTGGGACGATGTCCCGCCCGGAGCGGCTGTTGCGGAAAGTCATGCCGAGGAGCTCTTGGCCATGGACGGCGGCTTCGAAGGCCGTCCTGATGTTCACGGACTTGGCAAGGTCTGTTGACCGGGTTCGTTCGACGAAGCAGCGATCATGGATGATCGGACTGCTTCGCGGACAGCAAGCAGCCCGAAGGCAGCCACGCAGCGGCGACTGCGTTTGCAGTCCTGCAAACGCAGTCGCTTCGCTCCATCCAGGCTACGCGTTGGCCTGGGACGAAGTCGCTTGCCCGATGTTCTTGTCGATCATCTGGGTCAACTGGCCCTTGCCGACCGCGCCGATCTGGGTGGCTTCGACCTTGCCGCCCTTGAACATCATGAGGGTCGGGATGCCGCGGACGCCATAGGTCATCGGGGTCTTCTGGTTTTCGTCGATGTTGATCTTCACGACCTTCAGCCGGCCCGCGTATTCCTTTGCGATGTCGTCGAGCATCGGCGCGATCGACTTGCACGGACCGCACCATTCGGCCCAGAAGTCCAGCAATACGGGGGTGTCGGATTTCAGTACCTCGGTGTCGAAATCGGCGTCCTTGACGTGGGTGATGTTTTCGCTCATGGGGCAGCCTGCGGTGAGGGAGGAAGTCAAGTTGGGGGCGGCGCGCTGCATTGCAACCCGCCGTCCATGTGAAGAGCCCCGTGGCCGGGCATCCTGTTACACTGCGAACAATCACTTGTGCGTTTCGCGCGGGTTCGACCGCCGCGACGCGCCGTGCCACGTCAAGCTGGCATTTCACCGCAACCGGCTGCGCGGATCAAGCGCGAAATCGGTTATCCCCTGCTGGCTGCCGCGATCGGCGGCCGCATCCCTTCCTTACTGAAAAAACTCCGTGGCCGACCAAGTCCTCACCGATACCTTCTTCGAACAATTCGACCTGCACCCGCATCTCGCGGCCGGCCTCGCCGATTGCGGCTTCACCCACTGCACCCCGATCCAGGCGCTGACCCTGCCGGTGGCGCTGGCCGGTCGCGACGTCGCGGGCCAGGCGCAAACGGGCACCGGCAAGACCTGCGCGTTCCTGGTTGCGGTGATGAACCGCCTGTTGACCCGGGTCGCGATTCCCGAGCGCAAGGACAACGATCCGCGCGCCGTGATCGTCGCGCCGACCCGCGAGCTGGCGATCCAGATCGACAAGGACGCGCAGGCGATCGGGGCCCACACCGGGTTGCGTTTCGCGCTGATCTACGGCGGCGTCGATTACGACAAGCAGCGCCAGCAATTGCGCGACGGCTGCGACGTGATCATCGCGACGCCCGGTCGGCTGATCGACTACTTCAAGCAGCACGTCTTCAGCTTTCGCGCGGTCGAGGCGACCGTGATCGACGAGGCCGATCGGATGTTCGACCTCGGCTTCATCAAGGACGTGCGTTACCTCTTGCGCAAGATGCCGCCGCGCGAGGAGCGCCAGGGGATGCTGTTTTCGGCGACCCTGTCGTACCGCGTGCTGGAACTTGCCTATGAGCACATGAACCAGCCCGAAAAGCTGGTGGTCGAGACCGAACACGTCACCGCCGACCGGGTGCGCCAGCAGGTGTTCTTCCCGGCCAAGGAGGAAAAGATTCCGCTGCTGCTGAACCTGATGCAGCATTACAACCCGCAACGCAGCATCGTGTTCGTCAACACCCGCGCGGCGGCCGAACGCGTCACGCAACGCCTGTCGCGGCAGGGCTTCAAGGTCGGCGCGCTGTCCGGCGACGTGCCGCAGGCCAAGCGCCAGCGGCTGATGGAGCGCTTCAAGAAGGGCGACATCGACATGCTGGTGGCCACCGATGTCGCCGCGCGCGGCCTGCACATCCCCGACGTCACCCACGTGTTCAACTACGACTTGCCGCAGGACGGCGAGGACTACGTGCATCGCATCGGCCGCACCGCGCGCCTTGGCGCCGAGGGCGACGCGGTCAGTTTCGCCTGCGACCTGTACGCGATGAACCTGCCCGACATCGAGCGCTACATCGGCATGAAGATCCCGGTGCAGGCGATCGAGCCGGGTTGGCTGGCCACACCGCCGCCGCGCGCGACCGCACGGCATGCGCACGACGACCACGAGGAATCCGCCGAACCTTCGGCGTCGCCCGCGCACGCGGATGCAGGCAAACCCTCGGCGAACAAGCGCCGGCGTCGCCGCCGCAAACCGAACGGCCACGCCGCATCGCCGGGCGCCAACGCCTGACGGGCATCCCCCCGATGCGTCCTGCCGGCCGCCCCGACCCCCTTCCTTCCGAAGAGGGTGAAAGCGTTTATGCTCTTCCCGAGTCCCGAGTCCCGAGTCCCGAGTCCCGAGTCCCGAGTCCCGAGTCCCGAGTCCCGAGTCCCGAGTCCCGATCAGGCTGCCATCCTCCATCCCTCCCGAATCCCGCTTGCCGTGATCCATTTCGATGCCGTCAGCAAATGCTATCCCGAGGGCCGCGAGGCACTGATCGACGTCACTTTCCGGGTTGAGGCCGGCGAGATGTTGTTCGTGACGGGCCACTCGGGCGCGGGCAAGACGACATTGCTGAAGCTGGTCACGGCGATCGAGCGCCCGAGCCGCGGCGCGATCGAGGTACATGGCCGCAATCTCACGCGGCTTCGGCATCGCGACATCCCGCGTTTGCGCCGTGACATCGGCATGGTGTTCCAGGATCACCGTCTGTTGATGGATCGCAGCGTCGCCGACAACGTCGCGCTGCCGCTGGTGATCGCCGGCATTCCGCGCGA
>DASTIS010000241.1:0-27862 GCA_035717365.1 Rhodanobacteraceae bacterium | reverse complement strand
CCCGCGTCGTTGCCGGCCAACGACGTCTCGGCCCTGCTGGTCGATCGCGACGGGCGCTTGTGGGTCGGCGGCGAAGGCACCGGCCTGAACCGGTACGACCCGGACACCGACGGCTTTCGTCACTGGATGCACGACCCGGGTCAGGCAGGCAGCCTCTCCGACAACGACGTGTTGGCCATCGCCCAGGACCGCGCGGGGACGATCTGGGTCGGCGTTTACGCGGGTGGCCTGAATCGACTGGACGCCGACGGCAAGGGTTTCACCCACTTGCGCCACCGCGACGGCGACCCTGCCAGCCTCGCTTCGGACACCGTCATCACGCTGGCCCCTGCCGACGACGGCGGACTGTGGATCGGTACCGATGCCGGCCTCGACCGGATGGATGCGCAGGGGCACATCCGTCCGATCGCGTTGCCCGGCCCCAACGCGCGGCCGACTGTCTGGCAGGTGCGCAACGCCGGAGACGGCGTGGACGCTGCCACCAGCGCCGGATTGTTCCACGTCGACGCCTCCGGCCACGCCAAGGCGATCGGTCCGCCCGGCGGAGCCCTCGCCAGCCTGCGCGAACCCGATGGCGGCCTGTGGATCGCCCAACGCGGCGGCCTGGTGCGCATCGGCGCCGACGGCACGGTCCGCCACGACACACCGATCCCCGGAGTCAAAGGCAGTCTGCCCGGCCACCTGCCGGATGGCCTGTTCCGCGATCACGAGGGCGGCTTGTGGGTCGCGCTCATGGATGGCGGGCTCGCCTACCTGCCGCCGCAGTGGCGCGCGTTCAGCATGTTTCGCCATGTCCCGGGCAACCCGGAAAGTCTGGCCACCGACCGTGTCCGGGCCCTCGCATTGGCCAACGACCATACCCTGTGGGTGGGCGGCGCACGGATGCTCGACCGGATCGACCCGGTAACCGGTGCCGTGCGGCACGTCCGTGTTCCCGGACTCGACCACATGTCGATTTCGGCGCTGGCGGGTGATCCGTCCGGCCGCCTGTGGATCGGAAGCCGCAAGGGATTGTTCGCCTGGGACGGGCACACGCTGCAACCGATCGCCCAAGGCGACGCGGCGCTGCGCCACGGTGTCTGGCGGCTATTGGCCGCGCGCGACGGAACGATCTACTGCGCCGGCGTGGGAACCGGGGTATTCCGCGTGGATGTCCGCGGTCGCGTGCTCCGGCCCCTCGCACCGCCGAGTGGCGGCGAAGGCGCGCTGGAAATCGCGCAACTGCGCGAAGCGGCCGACGGCGCCGTCTGGGCAGCCAGCAAGGCAGGGCTCGCCCGCCTCGCGCCGCACGCCACGCGGTTTGCTTTGGTGCCCGGTGTCGCATCCGGCAGCGTGCTCGCGTTCGCCTTCGGGCCCGACGACGCGCTCTGGGTCGCGCGCGACAACCGCCTGCAGCAATACCGCCTCCACGATGGTCGCGCAACGCTGGTGCATGAAACCGGCAGGGATGCCGGCTGGCCGGACACCAGCATCCTCGGGCTGGAGGTCGGACCGCGCGGCCGCGTGTTTGCACTCGGTCCACGCAGTCTGCTGGTCTACAGCCCGAACGACGACCGGCTGCACGCATTCGCCACGGCGGAAGGCCTCGCGACCACGGATTTCACCGGCAATGCCTTGCTCGCAGTCGGTCGCGGGCAGCTGTTCGCCGGGAGCCTGGCGGGTCTGATCGGTATTCGCGTTGACCAGTTGCCGAAATACACCGCCACGCCGAGGGTCGTGCTGGAGTCCGTGACCGTACATCGCGATGGGCGTCTGCAGAAACTCGATCCCACGCGCCCCATCGAACTGGACTGGCGTGATCGCGAAGTGACCGCCACCGCCCAGGTGCTGTCGTTCGTCGACCCCGAACGAAACCGCTACCGCTTCCGGCTGCAGGGATTCGATCCGGGCTGGATCGGGACGGGCCACCGCAACGTGCGTGAATTCTCGGTACTCGAACCCGGTCACTATCGGCTGCTGGTCAGCGGGCGAACCGGTGACGGGCCCTGGAGCGCGGCACTCACGGCGTTCACGTTGCAGGTTGCTGCACCGCCCTGGACGACGCCCTGGGCATGGACGGCCTATGCGCTGGCCGCGGCCGCGATCGCCGTCCTGGTCCTGTCGACCGTGCGCCGGCGCATCCGCCAACGACACCGGCTCGCGCTGAGCGAGGAACGCCAGCACATTGCCGAGCAGGCCAACGCGGCGAAATCGCGTTTCCTCGCCAACATGGCCCACGAAATCCGCACGCCGTTGACCGGCGTGCTGGGCATGACCGAACTGCTGTCGCACACCTCGCTCAACGAGCGACAACACCAGTACGCCGATGCGATCCGGCGCTCGGGCACCCTGTTGCTGCGGCAGGTCAACGACGCGCTCGATGTGGCGCGCATCGAGGCGGGCCGCCTGGAACTCAATCCCGCGCCGTTCGATCCCGCGGCGATCCTGCGCGAAGTCGCGGTGGCCGACGCGGGGCTCGCGGCCCAGAAACGCCTCCGCATCGATGTCGAAGTCGCACCGGATGTACCGCGTACGGTGCGCGGCGACGCGCTGCGGGTCCAACAGATCCTGTTCAACCTCACCCACAATGCGTTGAAGTTCACCACCGAGGGCTGGGTCATCCTGAAGCTGGAGCGTGACGACGACGGCATCGTGTACCGCGTGATCGACAACGGTCCAGGCATGACGCCGGAGGAATGCGCGCGCATCTTCCAGCGCTTCGAGCAGGCCGAACACGGACGCCAGCAGCGCGGCAGTGGGCTCGGTCTGGCCATCAGCCGCGAACTCGTGAACCTGATGGGCGGCCGCATCGTCGTCCAGTCGGCCCCCGCATGCGGCAGCACCTTCAGTGTGCGACTCCCATTGCACGCCGTCGAGCCATCCGGCACGGCCGCTGCGCCATCGCACCCGTCAACCCCTGCGCAGGCGATCGGGGCGCCGAGGGGCGCCGGGTCGCACGCAGACACCAACGCCGCCGCATCCATGCAACAACGCGTACTGCTGGTCGAGGACGATCCGGTGGCAGGCGAGGCGATCGCCGGCCTGATCGAAACCTTCGGCTACCGGGTGAAGCTGGTGCCCCAGGCGCTGGCGGCACTGTCCGAGATCGACGCGGCCGGCGGCTTCGACGCCATGGTGTTCGATTTCGACCTGCCGGGCATGGACGGTTGCGAGCTGGCCGTATTGTTGCGGCAACGCGGCGTGATCGCGCCGATCATCGCGCTGACCGCGAGCGCCCACGGCGACGAGGACGAACGCGCACGCGACGCCGGGATGAGCGCGTGCCTGCGGAAACCGGTGCTGCCGGCTGATTTGCGCGAGGCGATTGCAGGCGCGTTGCAAACAGCGTAACCAGACCCTTCCCGCCGGGGGAGGGTGGCGCGCAGCACCGGATGGGGTGGATTGAGAGGAAGGTGGCGCACCGCGCCACCGCGACGTCGCACTACTCCGGCAGCGCGTCACCGGCGCGGTCGATCAGCCACTGTGACAGCAGCGGGACCGGTCGTCCGGTGGCATAACCCTTGCGTCCGGAAATCCACGCCGTCCCCGCAACGTCCAGATGCGCCCAGCACGTACCCTTGGTGAAGCGCGACAGGAACAGCGCGGCGGTGATCGCGCCGGCGCTCTTGCCGCCGACATTGGCGATGTCGGCGAACGCCGATTCCAGTTGATTCCTGTAGTCGCTCCACAACGGCAGGCGCCACGCGCGATCCAGCGATGCGGTTCCGGCGGCGAGCAGTTCGTCAGCCAGTTCGTCGTCGGCGCTGAACAGGCCCGAGGCGTGCGCGCCAAGCGCGATCACGCAGGCGCCGGTCAGCGTCGCCGCATCGACCAGCGCCTGCGGCTGGAAGCGCTTGCACGCGTACGACAGCGCGTCGCACAGGATCAGGCGTCCCTCGGCATCGGTATTCAGGACTTCGACGCTGATACCGGCGTGGGTGTGCAGCACGTCGCTGGGGCGATAGCTTGCACCGTCGGGCATGTTCTCGACCGAGGGCACCACGCACACGAGGTTGACGGGCAGCTTCATCTCGACCGCGGCGAGAAACGCGCCGAGCACGCCGGCCGCTCCGCACATGTCGTATTTCATCTCTTCCATGGAACCGGTCGGTTTGAGGTTCATGCCGCCGGTGTCGAAGGTCACGCCCTTGCCGACCAACGCATGGGGTCTGGCGTCGCCGCCGCCGTTGTACTGCAGCACGATCAGCTTGGGCGGCGTCACGGCACCGGACGACACCGCCAGCAGCGCGCCCATGTCGAGCTTCTGCATGTCTTCGCGTTCGAGCACTTCCAGCGTCACGCCCGGGTGCTCGTCGGCGATCGTCTTCGCCTGCGCGGCGATGTGGGTCGGCGTGCACAGGTTGGGTGGCAGGCAGCCCAGTTCGCGCGCGAACGCGACGCCGCGCGCGATGGCGCGCGCCTGTTCGAGTCCGCGCTGCGCGTCGGTGCCGGCGGCGATTTCCAGTTTCTCCAGCCGCAGGGCATCGCCATTGGAAGGCTTGCGGGTAGCGGTGTAGCGAAAACAGGCATGGTCGATCGCCAAGGCGCAGGTGCGCACGCGCCAGTCGATGTCGCGTCCTTGCACGTCGAGCTGCGACAACCACGTGCAGGCGGCCGGGACAGGCATGTGCTTGAGTGCCTTCCCGGCTTCGTTGCACGCGCGTTGAAACGCGTGCCCATCGAACTCGTCTTCGGAACCCAACCCCACCAGCATGACGCGCGACGCCGCGACACCCGCAAGCCCGTGCAGCACCAGCGCGGTACCGGCCTTGCCGGTGAAATCGCCGGACTCCCGCAAGCGCGCCACCACCCCGCCACTGGCGGCATCGATCGCCGCGGCGGCGGGCGACGGCGCTTCCTCGAACACGCCCACCACGGCGCAGGGTGTGTTCGCGGCTTCGGCGGCGGCGGAACTCAGGCTGAATTCAAGCATGGCGATTGAACCCTCGATGTCCGGGCAGACCAACGCGTGCCACTACACTTGCGGTCTGCAAAGCCCGCCAGTCTAGCCGATGCCGCGCCTTTCCATCCTCGACCGCTACATCCTGCGCGAATTCCTGTTCGGCACCGTCGCGGCCATCGTGGTGCTGCTGGTGATTTTCACCGGCGGCACCTTCGCGGACATCGTCAACAGGGTTGCGACCGGCCAGTTGCCCGGCACCGTGATGTTCACGGTGCTGGGCCTGAACCTGGTCAACACCCTGCAGGCGCTGCTGCCGATGGCGATGTTCCTGGGCATCCTGCTGGCGCTGGGGCGGATGTACCGCGACAGCGAGATGCACGTGCTGTCGGCCTCGGGCTTCGGTCCGAAAGGCCTGCTGAAGCCCGCCGCCATCTTCGCGGTCGGCACGGCGATCGTGGTGGCAGTCGTTTCGCTGTGGCTGGGACCGCTCGCGGCCCGCGCATCCAATGCCGAGATCGTCCAGGCCAATCGCTCGGTGATCGCGGCGGGGCTGGAGGCGGGTCAATTCACGAGCCTTCCGGGACGCGGCGGCATCCTGTTCGCCAACAGCGTAAGCCCGGACGGCACGCGGCTCGGCAAACTGTTCGTTTCGAGCGAACAAACCGACAAGGACGGCACGGTCACCATCAGCGTGATCACCGCCAACCACGGCGACCTGTTCCACGAGGCGCAGGAAGACAACCGGTTCGTTGCGCTGCACGACGGGCATCGTTACGACATTCACCTCGGCCAGGACAACTGGCGGCTGATGAAATTCGAGCGCAACGACATCGCGTTGTCGCAACCGGCGGACGACAGCGGCGCAAACGACTCCGAAAGCCTGCGGACCACGGCGTCGCTCGTTGGCGATGACGATCCCGCCGCACGCGCCGAATTGCAGTGGCGGATCGCGATTCCGTTCGGGCTCCTGGCGCTGGCGATGCTGGCGTTGCCGATGGCGCGGCAAGCTCCGCGCAGCTCACCGGTGGGCCGCATCCTGATCGCGGTGCTGGCGTACCTCGTGATCGTGAACCTGATGACGTTGGCGCGGTTTTCGATCGCCAACGGCAAGTTGCCTGCGGCCGCCGGGATGTGGTGGGTGCTGGTACCGGTGTTCCTCGGCGCGGTCTGGGTGTTCGCCAGGCAATATGCTTCACGCAAGCCGCGCGGGACCGCCGGGGCCGCCGCGTGAACGGCGGATTCCGGCCACGCTTGCGGATCAAGCGCGCCGACCTGCTGATCGCGGGTACGGTGCTCGGCGGCCTGCTGCTGACCTGGCTGGTGCTGATCGGCCTGGACACCTTCATCCAGCTCGCCGGCCAGATCGGCGACATCGGCCACGACGGCTACACGCTCGGCAATGCGATCGTCTACATCCTGCTGACCGTTCCGAGGCGCGCCTACCAGTGGTTCGTGTTCGCGGCGTTGATCGGCGGCCTGGTGGGAGTCGGGGCGCTGGCCGCCAGCGGCGAACTCACCGCGCTGCGCGCTGCCGGCATGTCCAGGTTGCGGATCAGCCTGTCGGTGACCGGCCTGGTTTGCGTGCTGATGATCGGCGTGTTCGTCCTCGGTGAAACCGCCGCACCCGCGGGCGAACAGCGCGCCCAGGAAATCCAGTTGCAACGCAGCGGCGGCCAATTGCGGATGCACCAGGGCAGCGGCCGCTGGGCCCGCGATGGTGACGACATCATCAATGCGAAGACCGCGCTCGTGCACATCGTGCACGGCCGGCCCGAGGTCGAACTCGCCGACGTGCGGATCTTCGGGTTCAACGACGCGAGCGAGCTGACGTCGTTTCGCTGGGCCAAGCTGGCCACGCAGGAGGGCAAGTCGTGGGTGCTTCACGACGTACGCGACACCCGCATCTCGGCCGCCGGAGCCTTCAGCACGACCCACAAGCAACAGGCGTGGCAGACCAGCCTCGACGCCGCGGTGCTCGAGGCCTCGGTGGTGCATCCGGAATATCTCTCGCTGCGCGACCTGTCGCGCAACATCGACTACCTGCGTGCCAACCGGCAGAACCCGGGGGTGTATGTGAATGCCTGGTGGGCGCGCATCTTTTACCCGATCGACACCTTGTTGCTGGTGCTGGCCGCGTTGCCATTCGCGTTCGGCACGCTGCGTTCGGGCGGTCTCGGCAAACGACTGTTCCTGGGCGTGATCGTGGCGATTGCCTGGTATTTCCTGCAGCGCGCCGTGGTCAGCACCGGCACCGTGTTCGGCGCATCGCCGTTGGTGGTGAACCTGATTCCCCCGTTGCTGCTGCTGGCGATCGCGGTCGCGTACTACCGCCGCGCGTAGCGCGCAAAAGCGGTCTCGCTCGCCACGCGAGCGCGCCTGCGCGCGATCAAGCTCGCCACATCCCTGCGGCCCGAAGGTCGAGCCGCATGGCTGTGGCGACTGTGCGAGCGGAACCCAAGGAGATACCGACTCGGTTGCCGGACAAGACACTGGATCCCGGCCTGCGCCGGGATGACGAGATTGGGGCTTTGGCCGGGATCACGAGCATGGGGATTCCGCCGGATGGCGAGCGTGGGAAACGTCGCGCCAACCCGACGCCCACGTCAGAGGCGGACCATCCGCGTTCCACACACGCGGTCGTGCCAGGTGCGTTTGTCCGCGTCGAACAACGCGTACCAGAATCCACACCCGACGATCGCGAGCGACACCAGCGCCAGCACGAAGCGCAGCACCGCGACGCGCCAGCCGATGCGCGCGCCGGCGGCGTCCACCAGCTTCACCTTCCACGCGCGCATGCCTATGGTCTGGCCGACCCGGGTCCACGACACCACGAAATAGCCCGCGGTGACCGCCAGCAGCCACACGTCCAGCAGCACGCGCATCGCGAGGTCCGGGTGCCGCAGGTCGTAGCCGCGGTGAAATGCCCAGACCCACAACGCGGCCGCGGCCATCCACAAACCGATCAACGGCAGCAAGTCGTAGAGCATGCACGCGAAGCGGCGCCACAACGGCGCCGGCCGGGCAATGCTCGCTGAGTCGGATGTCAGGGACATGGATCGGGGCTTGCGATGGAAAGACGGGCACGCCAGCATGCCATGATGACCGATCCGGCAACCGGCATCGACCCACGCGACAGCGCCGCCATCGATGCGTTCCTCGAAGGCGTGTGGTCGCGCGACGGACTGGCCGACCTGACGCTGGCCGATTATCGCGGCGATCTGGAACGCTGCGGCACGTGGCTCGGTCGCCACGCCCACGGCCTGCTCGGCGCAAGCCGCGGGGACCTGTTTCGTTATCTCTCGGCGCGCGCGCGGGCCAACATCGGCGCGCGGACCACCGCGCGCGAGCTGACCGCGCTGCGGCGCTTCTACGCCGAACAGGTGAGGCACGACGCCGGCTTCGAAGATCCCACCCTGCTGCTCGACACCCCCAAACTCCCGCGCACCCTGCCCAAGGCGCTGGCCGAACGCGAGATCGAAGCGCTCCTCGATGCCCCCGACACCGGCACGCCGTTGGGGGTGCGCGACCGCGCGATGCTGGAACTGATGTATGCCTGCGGCCTGCGCGTCAGCGAACTGGTGACCTTGCCCTTGGCGGGTCTGAACCTGCGCCAGGGCGTGTTGCGGGTCACCGGCAAGGGCGGCAAGGAGCGCCTGGTGCCGGTCGGCGAAACCTGCATGGACTGGCTGACCCGCTACCTGCGCGAGGCGCGCCCCGCGCTCGCGAAGGGCCGGGAGGCTCCCGCGCTGTTCCTGTCCAACCGTGCCAGCGGCATGACCCGGCAAATGGCGTGGACGATCGTGAAGAAACACGCGCTCGCTGCCGGCATCGCGGCCAAACGCATCTCGCCGCACGTGCTGCGGCATTCGTTCGCGACCCACCTGCTCAACCACGGCGCCGACCTGCGCGCGCTGCAGATGCTGCTCGGCCACAGCAATCTGTCGACCACCCAGATCTACACGCTGGTCGCACGCGAAGGGCTGAAGCGGCTGCACTCACAGCACCACCCGCGAGCGTAGCCTGGCGTGCGACGCGCCGGTGACGAAGCGGCTTCGCCCCTTCCCCTTCAGGGGGAAGGTCGGGATGGCGGTGGGTTATTCAATGTGGCGTCCAGACCCATTCCCACCCAGCGCGACGCGCTCGGCCTTCGGCCGCCTCCCCTTGAAGGGGAGGATTTGCAGACGACGCCATCGCCTCTCACCTTGCCCGCAAGCGGAACAGACAACGGCCGTCGACAGGCGCACCCGCTATCATTCCGCTTTTCAGCGGAGCCGAAACATGGCTGATCAAAAGTATCCCGAGTGGGTCTGGCACAACGGCGCGATCAAACCCTGGGCCGACGCCACGGTGCACGTGATGTCCCACGGGTTGCAATACGGCTCGTCGGTGTTCGAAGGCATCCGCTGCTACAAGACACCCACGGGCGGCGCGATTTTCCGGCTCGCGGCGCACATGAAGCGCCTGTACAACTCGGCGAAGATCTACGACATGGTGGTGCCGTACGGGATCGAGGAAACCACCGCCGCGTGCCGCGAGGTCGTCAAGCGCAACGGACTCGACCAGGCCTACCTGCGGCCGTGCGCGTACCGCGGGCTCGGCGGATTCGGGTTGTCGGCAGAGACACCGGTCGACGTCGTGGTCGCCGGCTGGCCGATGGGCCCGTACCTCGGCCCGGAGGCGCTGGAGCACGGCATCACCGCGTGCGTGTCGAGCTGGCAGCGCTGCGCCCCCAACACCATTCCGTCCGGCGCCAAGGCCGGCGGCAACTATCTCTCCGGCCAATTGATCGCGCGCGAGGCGCGCCAGCGCGGCTTCGGCGAAGGCATTGCGCTGGCATCCACCGGATTGTTGAGCGAGGGCGCAGGCGAAAACCTGTTCCTGGTGATCGACGGGGCGCTGCACACGCCGCCGGTCAGCGCCGCGCTGTTGAACGGAATCACCCGCGACTCGATCGTCACGATGGCGCGCGACCACGGCGTGGAAGTCATCGAACGCGACCTGCCGCGCGAGTACCTGTACCTCGCCGACGAGATCTTCATGTGCGGGACCGCGGCCGAAGTCACGCCGATCCGCTCCGTGGACGGCAAACAGGTCGGCGTGGGCGACGCCGGGCCGCTCACCCGCAGGATCCAGGACTGGTACTTCGGATTGTTCGAGGGACGCACCGAGGACAAGTGGGGGTGGCTGGAGCCGCTGTAGCGCGATCGTCACTGTGGTCGGCGGCGGGGCAGATTCCACAATCCGTTCGTCCCCGGGCGCGGGCGCGAAGCGCCAAAGTCGAAGGACCGTGGCGCAGCACTTCGACTTCGTCCGCCGTGCTCACTACGCTCGACGCGAACGGACTCGAATTGAACATTCCGCATCGAATCATGGCTTTGCGGCTGCAGCCGAAGTGATCGGAACGATGAACCCTTCGCCCAACCTTTTCCTGATCGGCCCGATGGGGGCAGGAAAGTCCAGCATCGGACGCCGGCTCGCGCAGCATTTCGGCATGCCGTGCATCGACCTCGACGCATCGGTCGAGGAGCGCACCGGCGCGAGCGTGGCGACCATCTTCGACATCGAGGGCGAGGCAGGCTTCCGCCGCCGCGAGTCCGACCTGCTGGCCGAGCTGAGCGCGCGTCCGGGCATCGTGCTCGCCACCGGCGGCGGCGCGGTGTTGATGCCCGCCAACCACGCGCTGCTGCGCGAACGCGGATTCGTATTGTGGCTGGAAACCAGCGTCGAGCAGCAGCTTCGCCGCCTCGTGCGCGATCGCAAGCGTCCGTTGCTCGACGCACCCGACCGCCGCGAACGCCTGGTCGAACTCGCGCGCAAGCGCGACCCGCTGTACCGCGAACTCGCCGACCTCACGGTCCCCAGTGCCGGCGAGTCGTGCCGGCACGCTGCCACGCGCATCGCCGCCCTGGTCGAGCAGCACTGGCAACGCGTGCCGGCACCCGGGGCCCCCGCGTGACCACCCGGATCGAAGTGGACGTGCCTGGACGGAGCTATCCGGTCCGGATCGGGCCGCGCCTGCTGGACGACGCCACGGCATGGTCCGATGCGATCCGCGGTACGCACGGACTGATCGTCAGCGACAGCCACGTCGCGCCGCTGTACGCGCAGCGACTCCGCGATGCGCTGGAAAGAATCCCTCTCCCAACGGGCGGAGGTGTCCGCAGAGCGGGTGAGGATCCGGCACGCGTCCTGCGCATCGATACCCTGGTACTGCCCGCCGGCGAAGCGCACAAGAACCTCGCAGCCGCCGCGCAAGTTTTCGACGCGCTGGCGCAACTCGGCGCGACCCGTGACGCCTGCGTGCTGGCGCTGGGCGGCGGCGTGGTCGGAGATATTGCGGGCTTTGCGGCGGCATGCTGGATGCGCGGCATCGATTTCGTCCAGGTTCCGACCACGCTGCTGGCGATGGTCGATGCCTCCGTGGGCGGCAAGACCGGCGTGGACCACCCGGCCGGCAAGAACCTGATCGGAGCCTTCCACCAGCCTCGCGCGGTGATCGCCGACCTCGATACGCTGGCGACGCTGCCCGAACGCGAACTGCACGCGGGGCTGGCGGAAGTGATCAAGACCGCATGCATCGGCGACGCGGATTTCTTCGCGTGGCTGGAGGCGCACGCCGACGCCCTGCTCGCGCGCGACGCGGACGCGCTGACCCACACGATCGCGACCTGCTGCCGTTTCAAGGCCGGCGTGGTGGCGCGCGACGAGCGCGAGGCGGGTGAGCGCGCGTTGCTCAATTTCGGGCATACCTTCGGCCACGCAATCGAGGCCGAAACCGGCTACGGCGCGCTGCTGCACGGCGAAGCGATCGCGATCGGCATGGTTCTCGCGGCGCGGCTTTCGACGCGCCTCGGGCTGGCCAGCGACACCGACGCGCAACGTCTGCATGGGCTGTTGCAGCGCCTCGGGTTGCCGACTTCGCCGCCTGCAGGCATCGACTCCGACGCATTGCTGACGCGCATGCAACTCGACAAGAAAAATCGGGTCGGCGCATTGCGCCTGATCCTGTGGCGCGGGATCGGACGCGCGCAAATCGCCGACAACGTCGATGCCGACATGATCCGCACCATACTTGCCTAGCTTGGCGTTTACGCGCGCCCGAGAACCATCCCCCTCTCGCGCTGCGCGCGATTCGGCATACCCCCTTCGGAACGAAGGGGGTCGCGACGAAGTCGCGGGGGGATGCCGCGACGCGACTCACGTACAATTTACCAATGCATCTTTACATGCAAACGCCACCCGGCAGCAACGCCCAGCCGCGCTACTGTCGCATCGCGCTGGAGCAGGACCTGCTCGGCGGCTGGACTCTGTACCGCGAATCCGGCACCGAGGGTGGGCGCGCGACGCTGAAACGCGAGGTGTACCTCGACCGCGACGCCGCGCTGACCGCCTTCGAACACGCGCGCGACAACCAGCTGAAGCGGGGATTCAAGGTGATGATCACCCAGGGAGTCGACGCGCCACATGGTTGACGAGTCCAATCGCGGCAACCGTTTCCTGCGCGCGTTGCGCCGGCAACCCGTCGATGCCACGCCGGTGTGGATCATGCGCCAGGCCGGGCGTTACTTGCCCAAGTACCGCGCCACCCGCGAACGTGCCGGCAGTTTCCTCGCGCTCGCGCAGACGCCGGAACTCGCCTGCAAGGTCACGCTGCAGCCGATCGAACGTTTCGACCTCGACGCCGCGATCCTGTTTTCCGACATCCTCACCGTGCCCGATGCGATGGGGCTGGGCCTGCACTTCGTCGAAGGCGAAGGCCCGAAGTTGCGGCACCCGCTGCGCAGCGCCGCCGACATCGCGAAACTCGGCGTACCCGATCCCGAACAATCCTTGCGCTACGTGACGGATGCGGTGCGGCTGTGCCGGCGCGAACTCGACGGTCGGGTGCCGCTGATCGGCTTCGCCGGCAGCCCATGGACGCTGGCGTGTTACATGGTCGAGGGCCAGGGCTCGCGCGACTTCGCCCGGGTCAAGGCGTTTGCACTGGACGAAACCGCCGCGATGCACGCGCTGCTGGACGTCAACGCGCGCGCGGTCGCCGCGTACCTCGCCGCACAGGCCGCGGCCGGTGCGCAGGCGCTGATGGTGTTCGACAGTTGGGGCGGCATGCTGGCGCCGGCGATGTTCCTGGAATTCTCGCAACGCTACCTCGCGCAGATCGCCGAATCGCTGCGCCGCGATCCGCGCGCCAGCGACGTGCCGCTGATCCTGTTCTCGAAAGGTGCCAACGCCAGCCTCGAAGCGCTCGCCGACACCGGCTGTGCGGCGCTCGGGCTCGACTGGACGATCACGCTGGACGAGGCACGCCGCCGCGTCGGCGATCGCGTGGCGCTGCAGGGCAACCTCGATCCCGCCACGTTGCTGGCGTCGCCTGACGTGATCCGGCGCGAAGTACAACGCGTGCTCGGAGAGTTCGGGCCGCACCCCGGCCATGTGTTCAACCTCGGCCACGGCATCACGCCCGACATCGATCCGGAACACGTCGCGGTGCTGGTGGATGCAGTTCATGGTGTCTAGTCGTCAATCCGGGGCAGGCTGCGGCGACTCGCGCCACGAACGGCACGAGTCAGTCGGTTTTCGCGCATCGCAGAAACCGATTCCGGGTTCCGGCCTGCGACCGGCCCCGGAATGACGAACAATGGCGACTTTCCGCGATAATCAGCCACCATGACCACCCGTTTTCTCACCGGCATCACCACCAGCGGCACGCCGCACCTCGGCAACTACGTCGGCGCGATCCGCCCCGCGATCGCCGCCAGCCGCAAGGCGGGCGTGGATGCGTTCTATTTCCTCGCCGACTACCACGCACTGGTGAAATGCGATGATCCCGCCCGGGTCGCGCGCTCGCGCCTCGAAATCGCGGCGACATGGCTGGCCTGTGGTCTCGATCCGGATCGCGTCACGCTGTACCGGCAATCGGATATTCCGGAGATTCCGGAACTCACCTGGATGTTGACGTGCGTCACCGCCAAGGGCCTGCTCAACCGTGCACACGCCTACAAGGCCGCGGTCGAACAGAACACGTCGAAGGGCGATGACCTCGACGCCGCGATCAACGCCGGGCTCTACATGTACCCGGTCCTGATGTCGGCGGACATCCTGGCCTTCGACGCCACCCACGTGCCGGTCGGCCGCGACCAGGTCCAGCACGTCGAAATGGCGCGCGACATCGGCCAGCGTTTCAACCATATCTACGGCGAGGCGTGGCGCGCCGCCGGCGGCAAGAAAGAACCGTTCGTGCTGCCCGAGGCCGCGATCGAGGAGAGCGTCGCCACCCTGCCCGGGCTCGACGGCCGCAAGATGTCGAAAAGCTACGACAACACCGTGCCATTGTTCGAAGGCGGGGCGAAAGCCACGCGCGAAGCGATCATGAAGATCGTGACCGACTCGCGTGCACCCGGCGAGGCCAAGGACCCTCATTCGACCAGCCTGTTCGCGATCTTTCGCGCGTTCGCGGGCGACGCGGAGAGCGCGGCATTCCGGAAAGAACTGGAAAGCGGCATGGGCTGGGGCGAAGCCAAGAACAAGCTTTGCGACCGCATCGAGGCCGAAACCGCGCCGCTGCGCGAACGCTACGACATACTGATGGCGCATCCCGGCGACATCGAGGACGTACTGCGCGAGGGTGCACGAAAGGCGCGCGCGGTGGCGACGCCACACCTTGAAATCCTGCGTCGGACCGTGGGGCTTGGCGCCCTCGGCACGCGCGCCGCCAGGTCAACGAAACCGAAGAAGGCCGGCAAGCGCGCACGCATCGTCAGCTTCCGTGACGACGCCGGCTTCCGCTTTCGCCTGCTGGGCGCCGACGGCGAGGAATTGCTGCTGTCGCGCGCCTTCGCCGATCCGAAAGCCGCGGGCCAGGCATCTCGCTTGCTGTCGGCGGAAGACGCCGACCAGGCGATCGTGGCCGTCGACGCAACGCGATTCACTTTTGCGCGGGGCGACGAAGCGCTCGCGACCAGTGCGGAATTCACGCAACAATCCGCGCGCGACGCGGCGCTCGGGCGTGCACGCGCGGCCGTGGCCTCGCTGCGTGAAACCACGGATTGATGATCGCGATGGGCCAATTCGTCGCGCTCTTGCTGATCGGTCCCTGGCTCGTGGTACTGGGCTGGCTGTACTGGTTGTACGTGCGGCGCCGTGCCGCGAACGGTGTTTCCGCGCGCTTCGATGTCGTGGTATTGGTGATCGCGGCATTGGCCACGATCGCGTGCGCGGCGTTCGGCTACCAGGCCGCGCTTGGCCACGGCGGCCCGATCTGGAAACAGGTCGCGGCGGCACTCGGTGCGTACGCGGGATTCAACTTCGTCATGCTGTTCGGGCTGCTGCGACACTGGCTGGCCCGCGGACGCATGACTTCCGCCAGTCGTCGAACGTAGCCGACGCCTTTAGCTTGCGTATCGCACGGTGGGGTCCCGGGTATGCCCCGCCCCGAGTGCGACCGGTCGCCGTGGATTGGATCGAATGCGTTTCACCCAGTTTGTCGTACTGGCCGGACTCGTCGCAGTCAGCGTGCCGGCCGCAGCCGTCACCATCGACGGCCATCTCGCGCCCGGCGAATGGGACGGCGCTCGACACATCACCGATTTCCGCCAGAGCCAGCCGCTGACCAGCGAGCCCGCGGAGCATCCGGTGCAGGCCTGGGTGAAGGCGACCCCGCAAGGACTGGCGGTGGCGTGGCGCGTCAGCCAGCCGCCCGGCGTGCCACGCACCGAGCAACATGTGCAGCGCGATTTCTCCGACAACGTCGATCGCGTCAACCTGAGCGTGGATTTCAACGCCGATGGCCGCACGGGCTACAACTTCTCGATTGCATCCACCGGCGCGGTGTACGACGCGGTGATTACCAACGAGACCGAGACCGATCCGGATTGGGACGGCATGTGGCAGCATGCGGTCAGTCAGGATGCGCAGGGCTGGTCCGTGGAGGTCCTGATTCCGTGGTACACCGCGCCGATGCACGCGGCGACGGACGGCAAGCGCACCATCGGCATCTATCTCGATCGCGTCATCGCGGCGACCGGGGAACGCGTGGCATGGCCGGTGGCGAGCTACGAACAGCCGCGGTTCCTGTCCGAGTTCACCCCCATCACGATTCCCGCCTACAACCAGTCGCTGCTCGCGGTGACGCCATACGTTTCGGCGCGTTACGACAACGTCGGGCACGATGGTGGCCACAGCGAAGGCGTGGACGTGTTCTGGAAGCCGAACGGGCAATTCCAGTTGACGGCAACGCTCAACCCCGATTTCGGCCAGGTCGAAAGCGACGACCTCGTGATCAACTTCGGCGCCACCGAAACCTACTTCAGCGACAAGCGCCCATTCTTCACCGAGAACCAGGGCATCTTCGCGTTCAGCCTGCTCGACGACAACAGCCAGCTCGTCTACACCCGCCGCGTAGGCGCGTCGGCCGACGACGGGCGCGGCGCGGGCGACATCGCCGGTGCGGTCAAGTTCAACGGCAGCGTCGGTACCACGAGCTACGGCGTGCTGGCCGCCAACGAACGCGGGGACGCGGGTCGCAGCTTCGGCGCGGTGCGCCTCGTGCACGATTTCGGCACGCAGAGCCTCGGCATGCTGCTGACCCGCGTGGACCGGCCGTTTCTCGACCGGCAGGCAACGGTGCTCGGGATCGACCAGCACTGGCGCCCCAACGACGCCCTCACGATCGCCACCAACCTGGTCGGCAGCGACATCGATCAATCAGGCCGCGACAGCAAGGGACTCGGCGCGACCTTCATCGCCGATTACGTGATGCAGGACGGCTGGCGCCAGCAGTGGCTGGCGATGTATTTCGACGACCGGCTGCAGGTCAACGACTTCGGCTACCTGGCGCGCAACGACCTCGAATATGCGCACTGGGAGGTGCGCAAGCGCAACACCGACCTGCCGTCGGATTCGAGCTATCGCGACCACGACTGGCATTTTCGCGTCGACGCACTCGACAACACGCACGGCCTGAACCTGCGCCGGCAGTTGCGCATCGAACGCCAGAGCAACCTGCGCAACGGCACCGACGAGGACATCGAACTCAACATCAACAGCGCGCTGTGGGACGACCTGCTGACCCGCGGACACGGCGCGCTGTACCTGCCGCCGTCGTTCTCGCTGCGCGTCGAGCGACACGCCCCGCGCCACGGCGACTGGTCGCACGAATGGGAGTTCGATCTCGAAACCGGCGGCTTGAGCGGCAACGGCCGGCTGGGTTACGAACTGGAAATCGTGCCCACCTATTTCATCAGCGACGCATTGAGCGTGTCGGTGGGCGCCGACTACGTGTACACACCGGGCTGGCTGGTGTGGCAGCACGACAACCTGATCGGCAGTTTCGACCGGCGTTCGCTGGAACTGGAATCGAGCCTCGACTGGGCGATCGACGATCGACAGGAACTACGCGTGAAATTGCAGGCGATCGGGCTGGATGCGCGGCTGCGCGGCGCGTACCGGATCGCGGCCAACGGCCGTGCGTTGCCGAGCGACGACCCCGTCGACAGCTTTGGCGTGCGTACGCTGGGGCTGCAGCTCCGCTATCGCTACGAACTCGCGCCGCTCTCGTACCTTTACGTCGTGTACGGCCGCGGCGGCTACGAGCAGGCGCCGATGCCCGGCACCGTCCCGGGTGCGCCGTCACTGTTGCGCAACAGCTTTTCGTTGCGCAACACCGAACAGTGGCTGGTCAAGCTGAACTACCGTTTCGACCTGTGAGCAGAAACAGGCAGGCTCCTGCGAAGTGCGGTGCAGGAGCGGCGGAAGCCGCGAGCCGCGCCGGTCGGGCCGCCGACCCTCCTACCCGCAGACCGGCTCTACGACAACGATGCAACGTCGGTCGCGCGCAGGCGCGCCGCTACTGCGGCAGCGCCAGGTCGTCGAGGATCGCCTTGAGGAAGCGCGCGGCCTCGCCGCCTGTGCAGGCGCGATGGTCGAACGTGAGCGAAATCGGCAGCCGACGGTGCACTTCGATGCCGCCCATCACCGCGACCACGTCGTGCGAGAGCTTGCCGGCGCCGACAATGGCCACGCACGGCGGGACCACCACCACGGTGCCGTAACGGCCGGCGAACATGCCGAAGTTGGACAGACTGATGGTATAACCGGTCAACTCCGAGGCCGGAATGGAACGGTCCTCCACCTGCGCGCGCAGGCGGTTGACGCCTTGGCGCAAGGCTCCCGCATCCAGCATGTCGGCGTTGCGCAACGCCGGCACGAACAAACCGTCCGGAGTATCCACGGCAATCCCGAGATCGACATTCGGGTGTCGCGTGACGGTGAGGTTGTCGCCGTCGAACCACGCGTTCAGCGCCGGCTCGGCCTTGCACGCGGCGACGATCGCCCGGATCGTGCGCACCGTGATGTCCTGCTTGCCCAGCCATTGGTGCAGGTCGGCGTCGTCGACAATGGTGGTTTGCGCCACCTCGACATTGGCCTTCGCCATCACCCGCGCCATGTTGCGGCGGACGCCCTTCAACTGCTCGGGCTGTCCCGTGGCCGCAACCGTCGGCGGCGTGGTGCGCATCGGCTTGCCGGATTGCGACAGCGTGCTGCGCTGCGGCGCCGCAACCGGCGTGCGCGCAGCCGCCGTTGCGGGTGCGGCTGCCGCGGCAGCGCCGAGCGCCGCGGTACCCGCTGCCGCGGCGTTCTTGACATCCTGCATCGTGACCACGCCGCCCGCGCCGGTGGGTTGCACGCGCGCGAGGTCGACCTTCAACTTGCGGGCCATCGCGCGCACCGCGGGCACGGCCTTGGCGCCGCCCACGCTCGCGACCGCTTCGTTGCGCACCTCGTTGCTGCTGCTCACGGCACCCACGACGGTGCCTTCATCCTCGCGATCGGCACCCGAGGCCTTGACCCCGCCACCTTCGTCGGAGGCGATCACCTTGCTTTCGTCGTCGGGCGCCGGCGCGCCCGCGCCCTTCGCTGGCTGCGCCGGTGCGTGATGGTGTCCACCCTCGGCACTTTCGGCGCGCTGCTTGCCCTTGGGGTCGAGTTCGAACTCGGCCAGCGGCGCACCGGTGTTGATGACGTCGCCCGCCGCGCCGTGGAACTTCATCGCCTTGCCGGTGTAGGGCGAGGGAACCTCGACCACGGCCTTGGCGGTTTCCATCGACACCAGCGGCGCATCCAGCTTGACGCTGTCGCCCTCCTTGACCAGCCATTCGACGATGGTGGCGTCGGGCAGGCCTTCGCCGAGGTCGGGGAGATGGAATGTTTTGTTGTCGGCCATGTCTGCGGTTCCGTTATCCAAGCTGCTTCGACGTTTTTGACGTCATCCTGGCGAAAGCCGGGATCCATTTTTCGTTTAGCCCACGAGCAACACCAAAATGGATTCCGGGTTCCGCCGCGGTGAAGCTGCGGCGACCCCGGAATGACGACGGTATTTTCCCGAGTCCCGAGTCCCGATTATGACGCCGCCAACGTGCGCTTCGCCGCATCCACGACCCGCGCGGTGCTGGGCAGCTGTTTCTGCTCCAGACGATAGAGCGGCGTGTGCACGTCCCAACCGGCGACGCGCACGACCGGCGCCAGCAAATCGTACAGGCATTCTTCGGCGATGCGGGCGGCGATTTCCGCGCCAAAGCCGGCGCTTTTCGGGGCTTCGTGCACGACCACGCAACGTCCGGTCTTCTGCACCGACTCGGCGATGGTGTCGAAGTCGAGCGGCGTGAGCGTCGCGACGTCGATGACCTCGACACTGATGCCCTCCTGCGCAAGCTGGTCGGCGGCTTCGAGGCACTCCTTCACCTGCGCGCCCCAGGTCACCAGCGTGATGTCGGTGCCGTCGCGCAGCACGAAGCACACGTCCAGCGGCAAGGCCTCGCCGTCGTCCGGCACTTCTTCCTTGTACTGGCGATAGATGCGTTTGGGCTCGAAGAACACCACCGGGTCCGGGTCACGGATCGCGGCCAGCAGCAGGCCGTAGGCGCGCGCGGGCGAGGACGGCAGCACCACGCGCAGGCCCGGCACGTTGGTGAACAGGTGCTCGTTGGCCTCGGAGTGATGCTCGGGCGCATGGATGCCGCCGCCCCACGGCGCGCGGAACACCGCCGGGCAGGTCAGCCGCCCGCGGGTGCGATTGCGCATGCGCGCGGCGTGGCAGACGATCTGCTCCATCATCGGGTAGATGAAGCCCTCGAACTGCGCCTCGGCGACGGGCTTCATGCCCTGCACGGCCAGGCCGACCGTGACGCCGGCGATGGTGCCCTCGTCGAGCGGCGTGTCGAACACGCGCCACTCGCCGAACTTCTCGTGCAACCCGGCCGTGGCGCGGAACACGCCACCGTTGACGCCGACGTCCTCGCCCAGCACCACGACGGACTTGTCGTGCTGCATTTCATATGCGAGCGCCTGGGTGACGCCTTCGATCAGGGTAATGGCTGCCATTTGCTTCTCCCTGCAGGAGCCGGCCTGCCGGCGATGAAGCTGCCAGCCGTGGCCGGGAGCTCCATGGTCGCGCGCAGGCGCGCTCCTACGACATCAATGTTGTTGTTCGAGCGACACCGCTTCTTCGCGCTGCTTCACGAGCTCGGCCGGCAGCTCGGCGAAGGTGTAATCGAATATCGCGGTGACCGGCTGGGATTTCGTCTCGAGATAGGTATTGACCTCGTTGTCCATCCACTCGTCGCACTCGGCTTGCAGTTTGTCTTCCTTTTTCTTGTTCCACGCCTTCTTCGACTCAAGCCAGGTACGCAGGCGCTTGACGGGGTCCTTGCTCCAGGCGTCCTCGACTTCCTCTTTGCCGCGGTAGCGGCGCGCGTCGTCGGCGGTGGTGTGGTCGCCGAGACGGTATGTCACGCACTCGACCACGCTGCCACCCTGCCCCTTGCGCGCACGTTCCACCGCGTCGGTCATCGCCTTCTTGACCGCGATGATGTCGTTGCCGTCCACCTGGATGCAGTACAGCCCGGCGGCGATTCCCTTCTGCGCGAGGGTCTTGGCGCCCGACTGGATCTTGCGCGGCACCGAGATCGCCCACTGGTTGTTGACGATCGCGGCCACCATGGGCAGGTCGCGCGCGCCGGCGATGTTGATCGCGCCGTAAAAGTCGGCCTTGCTGGAACCGCCATCACCGATGGTGCACACCGCGACGCGCTTTTCCTTGCGGATCTTGAACGCCAACGCCGAGCCCGCGGCGTGCAGGCACTGCGTGCCGATCGGCACCGCCCACGCGAAGTCGTGGCGCGCCGGTTCGTCGGGGTAATCGCTGCCGCGTTCGTCTCCGCCCCAATACATGTACACGTCGCGCGGACGCACCCCGCGGTAGAGCTGCGCGCCGTATTCACGGTAGCTGGGGGCGAACACGTCCTCGGGCTTGAGCGCGCTGCCGATGCCGACGTGGGTGGCCTCGTGGCCGAGGCACGAGGCATAGGTGCCGAGCCTGCCGGTACGCTGCAGCGCGATCGACTTGGTGTCGAACACGCGGGTGGAAACCATCAGCTTGTACAGCTCGACCATCTGCTTCATGTCTTTCGCGAAGTCGGGCAGGTCCTTGCGGACCAGCTTGCCCTCGGGATCGAGGTATTGCAGGTATTCGATTTCAAACTTGGCTGCGATGGGCACGGAATGCTCCCGGTCGGTTCGGATTCGATGAACGCCGCATCGCGCGGCGTCGCGACCGCTGGCAACCGACGTTTCAGCGCAAGCGGGCCGCCTATTATCGCACGTGCGCGCGCGGCTTCGCAGGCCATGCGAATGTTGCGCCGCAGCAAATCCGTACGGTCTGGCGTTGATTTCGGTCATGACGCAGGAAACCGTTCCCGGCGACGATCGGCGGTCATGCGAACTTGTTTTGCGATCGTCCCTGATCGCCGCTTCGCTGGACTGACATACTTGCGAGGTCACCTCGCGTCCTCAAGATCAGAACGGACTTCCCTGTCCTGACTTTTCACAAAAGCCTGCTCTCGGAACTTTCAATGCCCACCAATGACAACCGGCGCGAGCTCGAAGCCGGCATCGAGCGCGACCTCGAAGGCCGCATGACCTACGCGAGTTACCTGCAACTCGGCACGCTGCTGGCGGCACAACGACCGGTGTCGGATCCGGCCTATCACGACGAGATGCTGTTCATCGTCCAGCATCACGTTGCCGAGCTGTGGCTGAAGCTGGTGATCCACGAGTTGCGCGCGACCATCGTCGATCTCGACGCCGATCGCGCCGATCAGGCACAGAAAAAGCTCGCGCGCGTCAAACGCATCCAGGACCAGCTGTTCAACGAATGGGCCGTGCTGGAGACCATGACGCCACACGAGTACCTGAAGTTCCGCGATGCGCTGGGACCCTCGTCGGGATTCCAGTCGGCGCAGTACCGCACGGTGGAATTCCTGCTCGGCAACAAGAACGCCGACATGCTCGGCGTTTTCGCGCACGACGCCGCGGCGCACGAACAGTTGCGTGCAACCCTGGACGCACCGGGCCTGTACGACGCGGTACTGCACTGGCTGGCGCGCCGCGGGCACGCCATTCCACGAGACATCCTGCGGCGCGATGTGCGCGAAGGCTGGAAGCAGCAGGAGTCGCTGCTGCCGATCTTCCGGCGCATCTACGAAGCGCCCGAGCGTTACTGGGCCGAGTATGAGCTGTGCGAGACGCTGGTCGATGTCGAGGAGAATTTCCAGATGTGGCGGTTTCGCCACATGAAGGCGGTCGAACGCATCATCGGCCACCGCCGCGGCACCGGCGGCTCCTCCGGCGTCGGATTCCTGAAAAAGGCGCTCGACCTCACCTTCTTCCCCGAATTGCTGCAAGTGCGCACCGAGATCAGGCCCGCCTGATCCGCGGCACCGCGTCTTGCCGCGAGGGTACGTGCGGGGGTAAGGTCCCGCGGGGCTGGCGTCGACCAGCCGTGCCAGGGGCCGAGGATGCACGCTGCCGGAATGTCCACGCCGCCGCCGGACTCGCCGAAATTCATGGGGCATCCGCGCACGCTGTGGATGCTGTTGGTCGTCACGGCGGGGGCAAATTTCGCCTTTTACGGCTTTCGCGCATTCCTAGCACCCTACGCGGCCGATACCTTTTTCTCGAACCTTCCGCACGACCGGGCACTCGAGCAGGCCAACTTCCTGTTCGCCGGTTTCGGCGCGCTCAACTACGGGCTGGCGATCCTGGGAGGCTGGGTCGCCGACAACGTGCTCGGCGAAGTGCAATCGCTCAGGCTCTCGCTGTGGCTGGTGATTCCCGGCCTGATCGCAATGGCCGTACCGAACCGCGAATTCTTTGTGCTGGGGCTCGCCTTCTTCGTGCTGGCGACCGGCCTCGGCATTCCCCTCACGGTACTGATCGGGCGCAACTACGCCGGGAACGATCCGAAGCGTGAAGCCGGGTACACGCTGTACTACCTCGCGATCAACCTCGGCGCCTTCGTGGCGCCATTCATTTGTGCCGCCTGGATCGGGATGCACTACGGCTACCACTGGGGTTTCGTCGCCGCCGCGATGGGTGCGGCGTGGGCCGCGGCAGTCTTCGAATGGAAACATCGCAAGGTGCCGGGCAACGGCAAGGCCCGATTCCAGCGCGCGTGGTCGATGCCGGTGGTGGTGCTCGCGGCACTGGTGCTGGCCTTGCCGTGCGCATGGCTGCTGTCCCACCCGGCCGCCATGACCTGGGCGGTTTACGGTTTGATCGGCCTGCTGATCGCGTACTTCGTTTACACCAGCGTCCGCCGCGGGGACCGCGTACAGGGTCACCGTTACATGGCGCTGTTCATCCTGTTCGTCGCGGTGGTGCTGTTCTGGGCGTGGAGCCTCCTGAGTGGCAGCGCGCTCAATTTTTTCGCCCGCGATCACGTCGCGCCATTGTGGAAGCCTGCGACGTTGCTCCTGTTCGGCCACGCGCTGCATCTGCCCGGTTGGGACTTCACGCTGTTCCAATCGGTCAATCCCTTGTACATCCTGATCCTTGCGCCCTTCATGGCGATGCTGTGGCCGTGGCTGGACAGGCACCGAATGAATCCCTCGACACCGCGCAAATTCGGGATCGGGCTGCTGCTGGTGGCGCTGGGCTACGGGGTGTTGTGGTACGCGATTGCGCACCTGCAGCTGCCGGATGGCAAGGTCGCGGCGTGGACGTTGCTCGCGTGCTACCTCGGCTCGACCGTCGGCGAACTGTCGTTGTCCCCGATCGGCTACGGCCTGGTCGGCAAGCTGGCCGCGCCCGAGGAGGCTTCGCTGGCAATGGGCGGCTGGTTCGCCGGGGTCAGCGTGTCCTACGAGATGTCCGGACAAATCGCCGCGTTCACCACTGCAGGCGGGATCGAGGCCTACGCGCGGGTCTTCGGGTGGCTGCTGGTCGTCGGCATCGCGATCGCACTGGTCTACCTGATCGCGGCGCCCTGGATCGTGAAACTGATGCACGGCGTCCGCTGATCCGAACCTGCCGGGACGAACCATGACCGAGGCCATCGACGAGGCAACCTTGCCGGACGCACCGGACTTTCCGCAACGGTTCGGACATCCCGCGCCGCTGTGGATGCTGTTCATGACCGAGTTCTGGGAACGCTTCGCGTTCTACAGCGTGAGCTGGGCCCTGGCGCTGTACATCGTGCAGCAGTTCTACCACGGCGATCCGTCCGGGCAGGCGTGGGCCAGCGGCATCTTCGGCGCCTATACCGCGCTGATCTACGGCACCTGCATTTTCGGCGGCTGGGTCGCGGACCGCGTGATCGGTTACCAGCGCACCATCCTGCTGGGCGCGCTGGTGATGGCGGCGGGATTGTTCGTGCTGATGTTGCCCAGCCGCGCGATGCTGCTGCTGGGCCTGGCGCTGGTGATCGTGGGCGACGGGTTGTTCAAGCCCAACATCTCGACGATGGTCGGGCAGCTCTACGGCCGCGATGACCCGCGCCGCGACCGCGGCTTCACCCTGTTCTACATGGGAATCAACGCGGGGGCGCTGGCGGCGCCGCTGTTGACCGGCTGGATGGCAGCGCATTTCACGGCGACGCCGATGCAGCAGAACTTCCGGATGGTGTTCGCGGCTGCGGGCGTCGGCATGCTGGTCAGCCTCGCGTGGTTCTGGTTCGGACGCCGGCAGTTGAAACACGTAGGACGGCCCGCGCGGGGTGCCGAAGGCATTGCGCGCGTCGCCTGGGTGTTGCTGGGCGTGATCGTGTCGGTGCCGCTGGTGTTCCTGTTGTTGTCGCGGGTGGGCGCTACGGGACTGCAATGGCTGCTGGGACTGCTGTTTGCCGTGGTGGCGGCGATGCTGCTGGCGGAAGCCGGGCGGCACGGCCGCGTGCAGGTGCATCGCGTGATCGCGATGCTGGTCATCTTCGCCTTCAACATCCTGTTCTGGATGTTCTATTACCAGCTCGGCACCTCGTTCAACTTCCTCGCCGAGAACATCGTGGATCGGGTGATGCCGGGTGGGTGGGTGTTCCCCGTAGGCTGGTTCCAGTCGGTGAGTCCGCTCGCGATCATCGTGTTTGCGCCGCTGGTGACGTTGGCGTGGGCGTGGCTCGACAAACGCCGGATGGAACCCTCGATTCCGCGCAAGTTCGGTTTCGGGCTTCTGTTCAACAGTCTCGGTTTCCTGGTGCTGATGTTCGCGCTCGCGAAACTGCTCGGCGCGAACGGGCTGATCCCGTTCTGGCCGCTGGTGCTGTGCTACGTGATGCAGACGCTGGGCGAGTTGTGCCTGTCGCCGATCGGACTGTCGATGGTGACCAAGCTGGCGCCGTCGCGACTCGTAGGGTTCGCGATGGGCGGCTGGTTCCTGTCGCTGGCGGTGGGCGGGAATCTCTCGGGGTTGTTCGCCAGGCGCATCGCCGGCAGCGGCGGCATGACCGCGGCTTCCGCACTCTCCGGGTTCACTTTCGGATTCTGGCTGCTGCTGGGCGCGGGCGTACTGCTGTTGCTGATCTCGCCGCTGATCAATCGGCTGATGCACGGGGTCAAGTGAGCACGGGACGTGCTCGTTCCGGCAGCACGGGGCCGTGCGTTGATCCGGGATGCCGCCGGCAGGCGCGCGTTACAATGACGGTCCCAGGAATGCCAACGCGGAGAATGCCATGAGCGCACAACCCAACACCGGCATGCGCCCGACCACGTTCGAGAACCCGATGGGCGTGGACGGTTTCGAATTCGTCGAGTTCGCCGCGCCCGATCCCAAGCTGCTGCACGAGCTGTTTCGGCGGCTGGGCTTCAGTGCGGTCGCCAAACACAAGACCAGGGCCATCACCCTGTACCGCCAGGGCGGTTGCAACCTGCTGGTGAACGAGCAACCGGATTCGTTCGCGGCCGACTTCGTCAAGCAGCACGGCCCGTGCGCGTGCGGTTTCGCGATCCGCTTTTCGCGCCCCGCACCGGATGTCCTCAAGGCCACGCTGGCCAATGGCGCAAGCGAAGTCACGCACAAGGCGGACACGCGCGCGGTCGATGCGCCGGTGATCGAGGGCATCGGCGGCTGCATGCTGTACCTCGTCGATCGTTACGACGACAAGGGCAGCGTGTTCGACGACTACGAGTGGCTGGTCCCGGAAGGCCAACGGCAGCCGAAGGGTTTCGGACTGACCTTCATCGACCACCTCACCCACAACCTTCATTTCGGCGAGATGGCCAAGTGGGCCGGCTACTACGAGAAATTGTTCAACTTCCGCGAGATCAAGTATTTCGACATCAAGGGCGCCAAGACCGGCCTCGTGTCCAAGGCCATGACCGCGCCGGATGGCATGGTCCGGATTCCGCTCAACGAATCGAACGACCCGAAATCACAGATCAACGAATATCTCGACGAGTACAAGGGCGAGGGCATCCAGCACATCGCCCTGTTCACCGACACCATCTACGACACCGTCGAGAAGATGCGCGACGCCGGCGTCGAATTCCTCGACACGCCCGATACCTATTTCGACGTGATCGACGTGCGCGTGCCCAACCACGGCGAGGACGTGCCGCGGCTGGCGAAGAACAAGATCCTGATCGATGCCGACATGGAAACGAAGCAGAAGCTGCTGCTGCAGATCTTCACCCAGAACTGCATCGGTCCGATCTTCTTCGAGATCATCCAGCGCAAGGGCAACGAAGGCTTCGGCGAAGGCAATTTCACCGCGTTGTTCGAGTCGATTGAACGCGACCAGATGCGGCGCGGGGTTTTGTAAGCTCTTCCCTCCAATCCGCTCGCCCTGGGCGAAGAGAGCGCTTCGACTCCGCGGCCTGCGGCCGCTACGCTCAGCACAAACGGCACAGGAGCGACTTCGGCACATATGTCTGTGAAACAGAAAGCCTGCCTCACCGGCTTCGGCAACGAACACGCGAGCGAGGCGCTGGCCGGCGCGCTGCCGATCGGGCAGAATTCGCCGCAGAACGTGCCTTTCGGCCTGTATGCCGAGCAGCTTTCCGGCACCGCCTTCACGGCGCCGCGCCACGCCAATCGCCGGAGCTGGCTGTACCGCATCCGCCCGGCCGCCGTGCACGGACCGTTCACGCCGTTCGCGCAGCCGCGCCTGCACAACCGCTTCGACGACGTGCCGACGCCGCCGGACCAGATGCGTTGGAGTCCGTTTCCGTTGCCGGAACAGCCGGTCGATTTCGTCGATGGCCTGTTCACGATGGCCGGCAACGGCTCGGCCGCCAGCCAATCCGGCGTCGGCATCCATCTGTATGCCTGCAACCGGCCGATGTCTGGTCGATTCTTCTACAACGCCGACGGCGAAATGGTGGTCGTGCCGCAGCAGGGGCGCCTCGCCATCGCGACCGAATTCGGCAGGCTCGAAATCGAGCCGCAGGAGATCGCCCTGATTCCACGCGGCGTGCGCTTCACGGTGCAACTGCCGGACGGGCATTCGCGCGGCTACCTGTGCGAGAACTTCGGCGCCGCACTGCGCCTGCCGGAGCTCGGACCGATCGGTTCCAATTGCCTCGCCAACGCGCGCGATTTCGAAGCGCCGGCTGCCGCCTACGAAGACGTCGAGGGCGATTTCGAACTGGTCGCCAAATTCCAGGGCAATCTGTGGCGCGCACCGATCGACCACTCGCCGCTGGATGTGGTCGC
>DASTIS010000240.1:0-11569 GCA_035717365.1 Rhodanobacteraceae bacterium | reverse complement strand
GCCTTGTCATACGACTTGCTCGCCATGTACAGGTCGCCTTCCAGCGAGAAGCCCGCTGCTTTGGTGGCGGACTGCTTTTGCAGGGTTCGTGCGAGGGCGATCGCGCCGGGCAGATCGTGCTTCTGCAATTGCATGGTTGCCCGCAGCGCCACGGCCGTCACCTGGCTGGGGTCATCCTTGATCACCTTGTCGAGATTCTTCTCCGCATCGGTGGTGTCCTTGTTGAGCAGCTGCGCGCGCGCCAGGTTGGTTCGGTACAACGACGACTGCGGCTCGAGGTCCACCGCTTGCTGCAGTGGTTTGATCGCCTCGGCGTGGTGGCCGGCGTTGAGTTGTGCCGCGCCCAGGGCATTGAGCGCCGCCGGATTGTCGGGGTCGGCTTTCACCAGCCGTTCGGCGGTGCTTGCGGCTGCGTCGAACTGCCCGCTCCGGCTGTACACCACCACCAGTCCGACGTACGCGGCGGCGGACTTCGGAGCCGCATCGATGGCCTGCTTGAACCACTTGACCGCGTCCGCGTTGTGGCCTTGCAGAACCGCGACCTGGCCGAGCGCGGTCATGGCCGCTGCATTGCGCGGATCCTGTTTCAACGCCGCCTCATAGTGGCCGGTGGCATCCTTGTAGTGGCCTTCGAGTGAGTCCAGGCTGCCCAGGCTCAGGAGTGCGGCGACATTCTTCGGATCCAGCTTCAGGGTCTCGTTGTACTGGTCGCGTGCCTGGTCGCGCTTGCCGGCGGCGATCAGCGCGGTGCCGTACAGCAGGCGCGCGGCACTGTCCTTCGGATTCTTCGCGGAATATTCGGCCGCCGTCTTGACGGCCTCATCGGGACGCTTTTCACGCACATAGGCCATGACCAGCAGGCTGTTGCGTCGTGCCTCGGTGGAGGCATCGCCGAGGGGAATCTCCTGCAGCAGACGGATGGCCTCGGCTTCGTCGCCGCTGGCGAGGGCCTTGCCGGCCTGCGCGAACTGGGCGTCGAGCGGGCTGGTTTCACCGGTCGCCTCCGGTTTGCCGGACCCCGCGGTGGCGGTGGCCCTCTGCAACAACGCCAGCAGTTCGGCGTCGGACGGTGTCCCCGGCACGGCGGGGCGGAGGGTGTCGAGCGCCTGGCTGGAGCGGCCTTCCCGATAAAGCGTCAACGCCAGCAGCTTGCGGGCTTCGGCATTCTTCGGGTCCATGCCCATGACGTTGCTGAGGTACATTTCCGCCTGACCGTAATTGCCCTGCGCGTAGGTGACCGCGCCCATGAGCATCTGTGCCTGCGCATTGTCGGGCGCTGCCTTGAGCACCTGCTGGAGTTCGGAAATCGCATCGTCCATGTGCCCCTGCTTGAACAGCACCACGGCCCGCAGGTAGTGCGGATAGGGCTGCTGCGGCGACATCTTTTCCAGCGTCTGGATGCTGACCAGGGCCTCGTCGAGCTTGTTCTGCCGCGCCTGGGCGTTGGCCAGCCGTGTCAAGGTGTAGAAATGTTCCTGTGGCAACCAGTCGGGCTGCTTGAAGCCCAGCACTTTCTGGTAATCCGCTTCGGCGGTGGCGAAATCGCCGCGGTCGAACGCAAGGTCGCCCTTCTCAACCCAGGCCTGCGGGTTTTCCGGCGAAGCCGCCAGCACCTTTTTCAGGTAACCCGCGGCCGAATCCGGATGGTTGGCGGCGGCCGCCAGCTTGGCCATGCCGACCAGCGCGCGTGGATCCGTGGACTCCAACTTGAGTGCCGCCTGGTACGACTGCCTGGCCTCGTCGAGCTTTTTCAAGCCGAGATAAGCGCCGCCACGCAGCACCTCCACCCGCACCTGGGTCTTGGGCTCGAAGGACTTCCCGGCTGGCAGGGTTTCAAGCAGCTCGTCGTACTCGTGCGTCACCAGCAGCACCTGTCCCATGGGCACGACCCAGCGTGCTTCCGGCACGCCATGGGCCTTGGCATTTTGCAGATTCCCGAGCGCCTCCTTGGGATTGCCGAGCCTCAGCGATGCCTCCCCGAGGAGCAGCCAGGCGTTGCCGTTCTTGTCGTCGCGCTGGAGGACTTTCTTGGCCTCGATGTAGGCCGCCCGATACTTGCCTTCGGCCTGGTATCGGGTGGCCGAACTCAGGCTGCCCTGTCCGCTGGCCAGGCCGCAGCCCGCCAGCAACACGGCGACGCAAAGCAGAGTCAAACCGCGGCGCGCGGCCCCGGCGTTCAACTTGATCAAGCGCATGATTTTCACCCTTTGAACCCTCTCGTCGAACCGGCTGCGCGCGAGCAGTCAGCCGGCGCGTGTCGGCTTCTTCAAGCCATGCTTGTCCAGAAGATCGTAAAGCGTGGGCCGGCTGATGCCGAGCAGCGTCGCGACCCGTGATAGGTTGCCACTGGCGTTGGCCAGCGCCCTTTCGATGGCGCGCTTTTCGGCTTCGGCCCGCACCTCGTGCAGGCTCGCGACGCCGTCGCCACCCGCCGTATCCAGGTGCAACTCCCGGTGCCCGATCTGCTTGCCCTCGGCCATGATGACCGCACTGTTGACCGCGTTCTCCAGCTCGCGCACGTTGCCGCGCCAGGCGTGTGCCTCGATCGCCTTGAGCGCCTTGGCGGTAAACCCGCGAATCGTGCGACCGTGGCGGCTGGCGGCCTGTTCGAGGAAATGTCGCGCGAGGAGCACGGCGTCGCCACTCCGCTCGCGCAGCGGCGGCAGGCGGATGCTCACCTCGCCGATGCGGTAGAACAGATCCTCGCGGAAGCGCCCTTCCTGGATCAACGCCTGCAGGTCCTGGTGCGTGGCGCAGACGATGCGCACGTCCACCGGAATCAGTTCGCGTCCACCGATCCGCTCCACCATGCGCTCCTGGAAAAAACGCAGCAGCTTGGCCTGCAGCGCGATCGGCATGTCGCCGATTTCATCCAGCATCAGGGTGCCATTGGAAGCCAGCTCGATCTTGCCCTTGGTTTGCTTGTGCGCGCCCGTGTAGGCGCCCTTCTCGTAGCCGAACAGCTCGGCCTCCAGCAGGGGCTCGGGAATGGCCGCGCAGTTGATCGCCACGAACGGCCCGTCGCGCCGGGCGCTCAGGCGGTGCACCGCGCGCGCGAACAATTCCTTGCCGGTTCCGGTCTCGCCGAGCAGCAGGACGGTGGCGTTCGAGGGGCTGACCTTCTCCACCAGCCGGCAGGCTTCGAGCATGGTTTCGCTGTTGCCGATGATGCCCTCGAGCGCCGTGGCCGACTGGCTGCGCAATCTGCGGTTCTCGGCTTCCAGTTCGTGCACGCGGAACGCGCGGTCCACGATCAGGCGCAACATTTCCAGATCAAGCGGCTTGGAACAGAAATCGTAGGCGCCGGCGCCGATCGACTTGACGGCGTTGTCGCGGTCGCCGTTGCCGGTGACCACGATGATCTTGGTATGCGGGGCTTCCTCGAGCATCTCCGCGATCGTGGCGAAGCCCTCGGCGGTACCGGCCGCATCGGGGGGCAGGCCGAGATCCTGCAGGACCACCGCGGGCTCGTGGCGGCGCAGCAGCTCGAGGGCCGTCGGGCGGTCGGCGGCCATGACCACGTCGTAGTCCTCGAGGCTCCAGCGCAACTGGCGCTGCAACCCCGTGTCGTCCTCGACGATCAACAGGCAGCGCTGCTTCGCGTTCATGGCGTCAGACTCATGACGCGGCCCCCAGTTGGTCGGCCGTCGTTGGGTCTGCCCCGGGATCGGCCAGCGGCAACCGGATCACGAAGCGGGTGCCCTGGCCCGGCGTGCTGTGGACGCTCATCGTTCCGCCCAGCGAGCGTACGTACTCACGGGCCTGATAGGCCCCGATACCCATGCCCTTGCTTGCCTTGGTGGTGAAGAACGGCTTGAACAGCCGGTTGCGGATGAAGTCCTCGTCCATCCCAGCTCCGTCGTCCTCGATCTCGATCGCGGCGTGCCCGGGTGCGGGCTTGACGGTCAGCGTAACACGACCGTCGTCTTGCGCCGCGTCCTGGGCGTTGCGGATCACGTGGCCCAGCACCGTGGCAAGCTGTTCGGCGTCGGCCCGCACCCACAGGGTTTCCAAGGCCGGTTCGTATTCCGGTCGGGGCAGCTGGGCGCGGCACTCGGCGAGCGCCTTGTCGACCACCGTCGCGAGCTGCACGCGACCGCGCTTGGCGGGCGCGGCGTCGCCGCGCAACTGCTCCAGCAATCGCGAGATGCGCCGCACCGAATTCGCCACGGTGGTGAGCATGTCGTCCACGAACGCCGGGTTGTGCTTGTGACGCTCGGCGTTTTGCAGCAGCAACGATTGCTGTGCGGCGAGATTCTTGAGGTCGTGCATCAGGAATGCGGTGAGCCGGTTGAAGCCTTCGAACTGACGCGCCTCGGCAAGACGCCGGGCGTCCGCAGCCTGGGCCAGGGCGGCGGCGACCTGCTCGCCGGCGGTCCGCAGCAAATCGATGTCTTCCCAATCGAACACGCGACGCGCACGCGCCTGCGCCAGCACCACGAAGCCGACGAGCCGGGCTTCCAGCACCAGCGGCACGGCCAGCCAGGCGCGCGGCAGCTGCGCCAATCCGGGCGGCGCATCCAGACGGTCGTCGCCCAGGGGTGTCGGTTCGCTCAGGTCGTAAATCCAGCGGCGCGTGCGCATGAGTTCGAACGCGGGCAGATTGGCGGGAAACACCAGGTCGGCCGGCGCCGGCATGTTCCAGCGCGCCTCCGGCACGAATTCTTCCCGCTCGCTGTGCATGAACAGGACACCGGCCGGGCTGTCCATGATCTGCGCGATCGCGCGCACCGCACGCAACGGCAACTCCGCATCGCTGGCCGACAGCGTGGCGGTCAACCGCAGCCATTCCTCGCGGTAGTCGTGGCGGAAGCTGAAGAAGTTCTTGTGCAGGAACACGCGCAGCCGCGAGCGCGCCTGGCCGGAAAACGCGATCAACACCACGACCAGCAGCGCGAAGCACACCAGCGTGATCTCGGCAACCCGGCCCCAGTCGCCGCCATACAGGCGCACGTAGTAGCCGCCGATCGCCGTGGCGAGGATGTAGAACGCGATCACCATCAGGCTGGTCGAATAAAACACCGCCCGCCGGGAAACCCCCACCTGCAGCGACCACTCGGGATTGCGCGCGGCCGCCACCAGCAGCAGCGGGACCAGCAACGCATCGATGAAGCCGCGCGCCGCCCACGCGCTCATGTTGAATTGCTGGTAAAGCATCGCGTACGAGTACAGGAAGATGTCGTAGGTGAACAGCACGCCGAGTGCGATCACCAGGAACTTGAGCGCCCAACGCTGTTCCGGATCGACGTTGCGGTAGATCTGTTCGAGGAACACCACGCCGATCAAGGCCAGGACCAACATGCCGACCAGCGGTACGTTGACGCTGAACGGCAGCGCCCCGGCGCCCAGCGAAGATGCAGCCGGCCACAGGCAATAGACCGCGAGCGCGATCCAGACCGCGTGCGCCGCAATCCGCAAATCGCGCAACAGACCGGACGCGGACCATGCGTCGGACAGGGCGCTGACGAAGACGAGCCACGCGCCGTAGCGCAGCACCTCGGCCATCAGCACCCAGTTGACGGCCACGGTTGACCGCCACTCGACGTACGCAAGAAACGCGCCCCACAGGGCCGTAACTGCCGTCGCCACGATCAGCAGCGCGCCGGTTCGCTGGCCGCGCCAACCGAAGGCCAGCAGCGCAGTGCCCGCGAGGAACGCGGCGGCGACGCTCAGGTAGCTGGCGATGACGATGGCGTGCATGATTGGACGGCCCCTGTTGCGCGTTCCGGTCGACGATGTTCAACCGCTCACGGTTCAGGCATGGTCCACCGCAGGCTGGCCTGGGGTTTCGACCACTCCCGCACTGCTGTCGACCCCGGCCGGAGCAACTTGCAGACGACGGCGAATGTCGGCCGCCACGCGTGCGGCCGTGTGGCCGTCCCACAGTGCGGGCTTGCGTCCGTGCGTCCAGCGACCGTCGAGGATCTCGTCCACCGTCCGTGCCAACTCCGCGGTGGTCACCAGCCGGTTGGTTCCTTCGGTGATGGTGATCGGCCGCTCGGTCGTCGTGCGCAGCGTCAGGCACGGTATGTCCAGATACGTGGTTTCTTCCTGCACGCCGCCTGAATCGGTGATGGTCAGGCGTGCGCTGCAGACGAGGTTCATGAAATCCACGTAGCCGAGCGGCTCGACGACTTGCATGCCGTCGGCTTCGGCAAGGTCCTGCCAGAGGCCGAAGGCTTCCAGGTTCTTGCGCGTGCGCGGGTGCACCGGGAACACCAGTGGCAATTTCGCCGCGATGCCCGTCAGCTGTGCGACCAGCGCCGCGAGCGGCGCCGACGTATCCACGTTGGAGGGACGGTGCAGCGTCACTACACCGTATCCGCGTTCCGCGTACCCGAGCTTGTTGCGTTCGCCGCTCGCCTGGATGCGCTCGCGCATCAGTTCGTACGAATCGATCATGATGTTGCCGACGCGTGTGATCTTCTCGGGCGCCACGCCTTCGGCGATGAGGTTTTCATCACCGTCCGGTGACGGCGTCCACAGGATGTCGGCCAGGGTGTCGGTCACCAGCCGGTTGATCTCCTCGGGCATCCGGCGGTCGCGGCTGCGCAAACCGGCCTCCAGGTGCGCCACCGGAATGTGCAGCTTCGAGGCGACCAGGGCGCAGGCCAGCGTCGAATTGACATCCCCGACCACCACCACCAGGCCCGGCCGATCCGCGAGACAGGCCCCTTCATAGGAAAGCATCACGTTGGCCGTCTGCTCGGCGTGGCTGCCGCTGCCCACCCCAAGGTGCAGATCCGGCGACGGCAGGCCCAGGTCGCGAAAAAACGCCTCCGACATGTTCTTGTCGTAATGTTGACCGGTGTGCACCAGGCGCACGTCGCACCACGATTGTCCATGCAGGGCATGAAAAAGTGGAGCCACCTTCATGAAGTTCGGCCGCGCGGCCGCAATCAAGTCGATCCTGAGCCGCTGCATGACCACACTTCCACCCCGAATTCCGTGACGCAGTTATCAATGCAATTAGTGTACCAGCCGGCCCGTGTATCCCGGCCCGAAAAAAAAGGCCCGCCAATGGCGGGCCTTGGTCGTCGAGCGTCGTAAAAACGGAACAGGGGGCTCGCTCAGACCTGGCGAGAACGGCGGCGCAGGCCGGCGAACAAGCCGATCAACAGGATGCCGGCGCCGAACATGCCAAGTGCCGCGGGTTCCGGGACCGGATGGACCGATTCCACCAGGACGACGAAATCGTTGTAGTCGAAATCGCTGCCATCTTCCCAGGCCAGCAGGAACTCGCCCGGGCTGAACAGGCCATTGGTCAGCGCGACCCTGTTCTTGCCGTCGCCGGCATAGGTCACGACGCGGGACGTGCCGTCCCCGTTCAACATCCAGCTGGAGTAGAACGTGGTGTTACCGTTTGTCAGGTAATACCCGAACAGGTTACCGGCCCCGAAAAAGGTGGTGGTGTGGCCCGTCGGCCCGGACAGGGGATCCGTCGACGCGTAGTAGGTCGCACCGAAGCCACCCGTGCCGTCGGTTGCCAGCGACGTACGGTAGCCCGCGTCACCCCCATCGAACAGCATCAATCTGTTGCTGGTGTTGCTCGGATCGAAGATGCCGAACGTGAGATTGTCCGCACTTCCGGTCAGGGTCAGCACGACCTTGTTTTCGCTCGAACCGGTCCCTGCGACGCTCCAGTAGCTGGCGGGACTCACTTGCTCGGTATACGGGTTGATGCCATCGCCGCTCGAAAAAATGGTGCCAGACGTGCCGGCGGCTCCGAGGATATCTTCCAGCGCCGGTTCGCCGTAGCTGTTGGTGGTGGCGATGCAAGTCGGACTGCCTTGCATTCCTGTGGGGCAGGGAGTAGCCAAGGCCTGGACCGAAAACAAGGTCGTGGCCGCCACGCCGACGAGTGCGAGAGATTTGATGAGATTCATGACAACTCCAAGGTGATTCGGTGAAAGGCGGTCAGGTGATCTGTACAAAGCAAGGGCGATGCCAATCGTGTATCTGATTGAATAATATAATTTTTATTGTTCATGTACGCTTCGGAATCGCGAAATGTGTAAAGTATCCCGACGGCTTCGTGGCCGCGTGGCCGGGCGACGTCGAACCTTGGGCCTGCACCCGGATTTCCTCTTCCGGGACCCTGCAAACAGCCCAATACGGTGGTTTCGATGGCGAATCCGGGGTGAGACGCCGTCCTGGCGTAAAGAATTCCGACACCTGACGTCGTGGCGCCGCTTGTTCGCCGCGGATTCCGCGCCACCCAATACGGCAGGTTCGGCCGAGGCGGGCGCACTGCGATGGATTGCGGCGTCGGGGTCGGTTCCTTTATGGAGACGTGTGCGAAGATGCCGCGGACGGGCCCGCATCCCGGCGATAAACAGCCTTTTTCGACAGGCGTGCCTGCGGACCCAGTTCGCCTCGAGTATGAATGGCAGCGTGCCCGTTCGCCTGCGAGGCGACCCAGCCGAGCACCCGACGGGACGGGAACTCGTGTCCGAACGCAGCCACCACCACCAGCAACATCCCCGCGATCACCCACGTGCGTATGATCGGCGCTTCGATCGCTTGGCGCCGCCAGGTCAGCGCCAGAAAGATCACCGCGACCAGCGCCCCCCACAGCACTCCCAGGATCACCTCCGGTGCGGAGTGATCGCGCACGACCCAGCTCGAGGCCGCGATGGCGAGGGCCATGCACCCACCCAGCGCGACGCCGGCGATCCGCAAACCGGTCCCCTGGCGGGCGGTCAGGAGCGCACCGAGCGAGGGCCAAAACAACAATGACAGCGCCGCGTGTCCGCTCAGGCCGATGAAATTCCACCCGGCCGGGTGCCATCCGTAAATCATGTACACCAGCTTGCTCAACGCCACGCCGCCGCCGACCATCAGCACCGCGGCCAGCCACAACCATCCCGTGCGCCGCGATGCCGGCGCCGCAATCAACCACGCGAAAAGCAGTACCGAGCACGGCACCAGGACCGCACCGTCGCCGATGTAGGTCAAGGCATGCCAGAGACGGAGCATCGTCGTTTCAAAACCATTGTTCGGTGGGCCCGAACCCCAAGCCGGCGATCACGTCATCCACGGATGGTCGCCGCGCATGCCACGCGCGGGGTTCAGTATAGGGATGCGGGCAATCGCCATGAGTCGACCGTTCCGGTGCCGGCTGCGTGGGCCAGCACACCCCGGACCCCAAAGGCGTAGGCGGGTCATTCGCAAGGTACCATGCGCCGATGGGCCGAATCGGCATGCGCTCGACGCATGGCGCCGGCGGTCCCCAATCCATTGCGAGGAGTCGAAGTGAACCCAGACCGCACGCCGCATCATTCCACCATACTGGTCACGGGTGGCGCGGGCTACATCGGCAGCCACGTGGTCCTGCAACTGGTCGAGGCAGGCGAACGCGTGGTGGTGCTCGACGACCTCAGTACCGGCTTTCGGGAATCGGTGATCGGCGCCGAATTGATCGTCGGCAATGTCGGCGACCAGGCACTGGCGGCGAAGGTTCTGCGCGACCACGATGTCGACACCGTGATGCATTTTGCGGCGCGCACCATCGTGCCCGAGTCGGTGGCCGATCCGCTGCGCTACTACGGCAACAACACCTGCGCGACGCGCAATCTGCTGGCGTGTTGCCGGGATGCCGATGTCGCGCAGATCGTGTTTTCCTCGACCGCCGCGGTGTACGGCATTCCTCCGGGTGGCGTGGCGAGCGAGGACACGCCACTCGCGCCGATCAACCCGTATGGCACCTCCAAGCTGATGAGCGAGTGGATGCTGCGCGATCTCGCTGCGGCCGGTGGCCCGCGTTATGTTGCGTTGCGCTATTTCAACGTCGCCGGTTGCGATCCGGCCGGACGGATCGGCCAGTCGACGAAAAACGCCACGCTGCTGGTGAAGGTCGCCTGCGAGGCCGCGCTGGGCAAGCGCCCGCGCCTGTCCATTTTCGGCACCGACTACGACACCCCAGACGGCACGGGGGTGCGCGACTACATCCACGTGGATGATCTGGCCCGCGCGCACCTCGACGCGCTGCGTTATCTGCGCGACGGCGGCGAGTCGATCGCGATGAATTGCGGCTACGGACACGGTTATTCGGTACGCGAAGTGCTGGAAGCGGTCGGGCACGCGCATGGCGCGCCGGTGCCGTACATCGAGCAACCGCGACGCGCAGGCGATCCACCTTCGCTGATTGCGGTGTCGGACCGGATCCGCACGACCCTCGGCTGGCAGCCGCGCCACGACGATCTGGATTTCATCGCGCAAACATCGCTGGCGTGGGAACGCAATCTCGCGGCCGATGGGATGTGACCCGCTTCGCGACCGATGCGGAGACGGGCCCGCGGCGGATGGATCGACGCATATGAGCTTTCCCATCTACGCTACCTCGCCGTTGATCTGGGCACTGGTGCTGTTGCTGCTGTTGGCGCTGGGCTGGCACGTGTTGCCGGGCGCCGCGCGCTGGGCGGGCGTCGCCTTCGAAGTCGTGCTGATCGTGCTGATGACGCCGCTGGGCGCCCATGGCCTGGCGCACTTGGTGGCGGCGCGGGTGCCGCCGGCACAATCGTGCACGGCGCCCGTGCCCACCACGATTGTGGTGTTGGGTGGAGGGTTCGGTTACCCGGCACGCTCCGCCGACGACTACGGTTCGCTGAGCGCAGCGGGCCTGCAGCGGGTGTTTGCGGGCGTGGCCTTGTGGCAGGAGATTCCCGGCGCGCAGCTGGTGGTCGCGGGCGGCGGTGGCGGACGAATTCGCGAAGCCGTGCCGATGTCCAATCTGGCCGTGCGGATGGGGGTTCCTGCAGCGTCCATCGAAATCGAGGACCGCTCACGCAACACCTGGCAAAACGCACGGAATATCGCGGCGCTATCGCCGGCATTGCCCAAACGCATCTGGCTGGTCAGTTCGCCCATGCACCTCCCGCGCGCGCTGGCCGCTTTCCGCGCGTGGGGATTCGAGCCGTGCGCGTGGCCAAGCGCGCCAGCCGACAGCCTGGATGTGCGGCCGGGTGCTTTCGTGCCGCAGGGGCCGGCGGTACGCAAGACAGGCATCGCCCTGCACGAGTTGATCGGCGGTGTGGAATACCGATTCCTGGCGTGGCGGCACGAGCGGGCCGCAAAGTCTCACACGCCGTAATAGCCTCGATACCACTCGACGAAGCGGCGGATGCCGGTTTCGATGGGCGTGTCTGGCCGGTAGCCGGTGTCGCGCATCAACTCGGTCACTTCCGCGCTGGTGTCGGGCACGTCGCCGGGTTGCAGCGGCAGCAGATTCTTTTCCGACTTGAGTCCGAGGCAGTCTTCCAGTACCTCGATGTACCGCGCGAGCTGGACGGGATGGCTGTTGCCGATGTTGTAGAGCCGGTACGGCGCCGACGAGGAAGCCGCGCTCGGATGCAGCGCGTCGTAGTCCGGATCGGGCGCGGGCACGCGATCCAGGGCGCGGATCACGCCTTCGACGATGTCGTCGACATAGGTGAAATCGCGGGTGTGGTGGCCGTGGTTGAACACGTCGATCGGCTCGCCGGCCAGGATTTTCCGGGTGAACAGGAACAGCGCCATGTCGGGGCGCCCCCACGGCCCGTACACCGTGAAGAAGCGCAGTCCGGTGGTC
>DASTIS010000239.1:0-11915 GCA_035717365.1 Rhodanobacteraceae bacterium | reverse complement strand
GAGCAAGGTCGAATCCGGCGAATCGGGACCCGCAAAGTCAACAGCTGGCACCGGAAACCTGTCGCCTGCCGCGACACGGCTGGCGACCGAGGAAAACATCGATGTTTCGCAGGTACAAGGCACCGGTCGCAGTGGCCAGGTCACCAAGGAAGATCTGGTGAACTTCCAACGCGCCCCGAAGCCCGTGGCATCCACCCCGAGTCCCGGGCCCCGAGCCCCGAGTCCCGGCTCCCGCCCCGAAGAACGCGTGCCGATGACGCGCATGCGCGCCCGCATCGCCGAACGCCTGATGCAGTCGAAGAACTCGACCGCGATGCTGACCTCGTCCAACGAAGTCAACCTTGCCAAGGTCGTCGCCATGCGCAAGCAGCTCGGCGAACAGTTCCAGAAAACCCACGGCATCAAGCTCGGTTTCATGAGTTTCTTCGTCAAGGCGACCTGCGAGGCGCTGAAGCGTTACCCGGTGGTCAATGCCTCCGTCGACGGCAACGACATCATCTACCACGGTTATCAGGACATCTCGATCGCAGTCTCGACCGAGCGCGGCCTGGTGACGCCGGTCCTGCGCGACGCACAGGACATGAGCTTCGCGGATGTCGAGAAGGCCATCGCGGACTTCGCCCACCGGGCGCGCGACGGCAAGCTGACCCTGGACGAACTGCAGGGCGGCACCTTCACCATCACCAACGGCGGCACCTTCGGTTCGTTGTTCTCGACGCCGATCGTGAACCCTCCGCAGAGCGGCATCCTCGGCATGCACACGATCAAGGAACGCGCCGTGGTCGAGGACGGCCAGGTGGTCGCCGCACCGATGATGTACATCGCGATCAGTTACGACCATCGCATCGTCGACGGCAAGGATGCAGTGCTGTTCCTGGTCGACATCAAGAACCAGTTGGAAAATCCGCACAGGATGTTGCTCGGCCTGTAAGGCCGAGCAACGAGAATCGGGATACGGGAATCGTGAATGCGCCGCCCGACCTGCTCTTCCGATTCCCGACTCCCCATTCCCAATTCCCCTTGTGAGCGAATGCAATGAGCGAACAAAAATTCGACGTCATCGTCATCGGCGCCGGCCCGGCCGGCTATGTCTGCGCGATCCGCGCGGCGCAACTGGGTCTCAAGGTCGCCTGTGTCGACGCGTTCAAGGGCAAGGATGGCAAGCAGGCGCTGGGCGGAACCTGCCTCAACGTCGGCTGCATTCCCTCGAAGGCGCTGCTGGATTCGTCCAGACAGTTCTGGAATCTCGCGCACAATCTTCCGACCCATGGCATCACGGTCGAGAATCCGAAGGTGGACATGGCCGCGTTCATCGGCCGCAAGGACAAGATCGTCAAGCAGTTCACCGGAGGTGTCGCGCTGCTGTTCAAGTCCAACAAGGTCACGCCGTTCTTCGGCACCGGCAAGTTGCTGAAGGGCAATCAGGTGGAGGTCACCGGCAACGATGGGGGCAAACAAACGCTCGAAGCTGCAAACGTGATCATCGCAACGGGTTCCGTGCCCATCGAGCTGCCGTTCGCGAAGTTCGACGGCAAGACGATCATCGACAATGCCGGCGCACTCGACCTGGACAAGCTGCCGAAACGCCTCGGCGTGATCGGCGCAGGCGTCATCGGGCTGGAGCTGGGCTCGGTGTGGAAGCGGCTCGGTTCCGAAGTCACGATCCTGGAAGCACTACCGGATTTCCTCGGCGCCGCCGACGCCGATATCGCGAAGGCCGCCGCCCGCGAGTTCAAGAAACAGGGCCTCGACATTCACCTCGGCGCCAAGGTCACCAAGGCCAACGTCAAGAAGAACGCTGTCGAAGTCACCTATTCGGACAAGGATGGCGACCACAAGCTCACGGTGGACAAGCTGCTGGTCGCCGTCGGCCGCCGTGCCTACACGAATGACCTGCTCGGCAACGGCACCGGCGTGAAGACCGATGACCGCGGCCGGATCGAAGTCGACGAACACTGCTGGACCGGCGTCGACGGCGTGTGGGCCATCGGCGACTGCGTGCGCGGTCCGATGCTGGCGCACAAGGGTTCCGAGGAAGGCGTGATGGTCGCCGAGTTGATCGCGGGCCGCGCCGGCCACGTCGATTACGGCGTGATCCCGTGGGTGATCTACACCGAACCCGAGATCGCCTGGGCCGGCAAGACCGAAAAGCAGTGCAAGGACGAAGGCATCCCGTACAAGACGGGCGCGTTCCCGTTCGCCGCCAACGGCCGTGCGGTTGCCATGAACGAGCCAGCGGGCCTCGTGAAAGTCATCGCGCACGCGGAAACCGATCGCATCCTCGGCGTGCACATGTGCGGCCCGGTCGTGTCCGAATTGATCGCCGAAGCCGTGGTCGCGATGGAATTCAAGGGCGCGGCCGAAGACCTGGCCCGCATCGTCCACGCACACCCCACCTTGTCCGAAGTCGTGCACGAAGCAGCGCTGTCGGTCGACAAGCGGGCCATCCACAAAGCAAACTGACGACAGGATGTCGTCATCCCGTGCAGGCCATGGATGGCCGATGACACGGGATCCAGATCAAAAACAGGATGTCGTCATCCCGTGCAGGCCATGGATGGCCGATGACACGGGATCCAGATCAAATTGCTGTCGCCACGGATGAGATCTGGCCTTTGCTCGTCATTCCGGCGGAAGCCGGAATCCATCTTTCTGTAAATCTGAGGATCACAATGGATCCCGGCTTACGCCGGGATAACGGAAGTCACACTGTCATGGTGGAAAGACACCCCTGCGTCTACATTCTTGCCAACGACGAGCGTGGCACGCTCTACGTCGGCGTTACCTCCGATCTCATCAAGCGTATCTGGGAGCACAAGAACAACGTTGTCGCAGGCTTCACCAGGAAGTATCAGATACATGACCTCGTCTGGTTCGAGCAACACGAAACCATGGAATCGGCAATCCGCCGCGAGAAGGCGATCAAGGAATGGAAACGCGCATGGAAATTGGAGTTGATTGAAAGCGCCAACCCGCACTGGGACGACCTTTATTCCGGGCTGACCAATCAACCAGACGAACAAAATGGATTCCGGCCTGCGCCGGAATGACGAGCTTTCTCATGAACGCTACTACGCGTTTTCGCGCCTTCCGCATCCACAACGACGCTGGCTACCGCGCCGGCATCGAGACGATGTCGCCGGGCGATCTCTCGGCCGGCGAAGTGCTGATCAAGGTTGCGTACTCGTCGGTCAACTACAAGGATGCGCTGGCGGGAACCGGCAAGGGCAGGATCCTGCGCCGCTTTCCGTTGAACGGTGGCATCGATGTCGCCGGGCACGTGGTCGAATCGACCGACCCGGGTTTCAGAGAAGGCGACGCGGTGTTGTGCACCGGCTGCGGATTGTCCGAAACGCGTGACGGTGGTTACGCCGAGTATGCCCGCCTGCAGGCAAAGTGGACGATTCCGTTGCCATCGGGATTGTCCCTGCGCGAAGCCATGGTCCTGGGCACCGCCGGTTTCACGGCGGCGCTGGCCCTCCACCGCATGCGCGACAACCGGCAATCGCCCGAACTGGGACCGGTGGCGATCACGGGCGCCACGGGCGGGGTCGGGATGCTGGCCATCGACATTTTTTCGCGCGCCGGCTTCACGGTCCACGCGATCAGCGGCAAACCCGAGCAAGCGGATTTCCTGAAGGCACTCGGCGCCGGCGAAGTCCTCGACCGGCGTGAACTGAAATGGGGTGAGCGTCCACTGGAATCCACGCGCTTCGGCGGCGCCGTGGACAGCGCCGGAGGGCAGTTGTTGGCACAACTGCTGGCCGGCACCGCCCCGTACGGCAATGTCGCCAGCATCGGCCTCGCCGCCGGCAGCAATCTCGATACCACAGTGATGCCTTTCATCATCCGCGGCGTCAGTTTGCTGGGCATCGCCTCGGCTGGCACTGCACGTGACATCCGTGATGAGGTCTGGCAACACCTGGCCTCCGACTGGAAGCCCGAGCACCTCGAGCGCATTTGCACCCGCGCGGCGACCCTGGATGACCTGCCTGGCGTGTTCGAGGCGATGCTGGCGGGACAATCGTTTGGCCGGACGCTGCTTGCAGTCGGCGCCGACCGGTAACTGGATTCCACTTGCGAAACCGCGCACAATCCACTGATTGAACGATCGTTTGATCGAGGCCCGGGAAAGGTTCGCGCGACCGCAAGCGTGGCGCTTTGAATCCTGGTTGCCTACAATGCCCGCAACCGCAGTGGGGAGTTCTGCATGGCACGTATCCTGATTGTCGATGATTCGCCGTCGCAACTGGAAGGGTTGAAACGACTGGTGGAGAAGCTCGGCCACCAGACCCTGACCGCCGTGGATGGCGCCGCCGGCGTGGAAGCGGCCAAACGCGACAAGCCCGACCTCGTCCTGATGGACGTGGTCATGCCGAACCTCAACGGCTTTCAGGCGACCCGCGCGATCTCCAAGGATCCGGGAACGTCCCACATCCCGGTGATCCTGGTCACCACCAAGGACCAGGACACCGACAAGGTCTGGGGGATGCGGCAGGGCGCCAAGGCTTTCGTGACCAAGCCCGTCAACGAGGCGGACTTGACGAGGGCGCTGAATGACAACCTGGGCAAGTAACGCGCAATCGTCCTTGATCGCCGCACCACGGGCCACCCGACCGAGCGCATGCTTGTTGTTCCCGTGGGCATCAGAACAGCCTTCCGTGGCCTGACTTTCCACAGCAGCGGCTTCGAATCACGACGTCGATTCTATTGCTGCAGGCGTGGATCGAACCCCGGAAACGCCTTCTCGAAAGCCGTGTAGGCCGCCCTGGTCTTGTCGCTGTCCGCCGGCGGAACCTGGATCGAAAGTGCAACGATCTGGTCCCCCGGCGTGCGACCGGGCATGCCGCGTCCCTTGAGGCGCAACTTGCGACCACTGCGCGAGCCGGCGGGAATACGCAGTTCCACGTTGCCGCCCAGCGTCGGCACCGGCACCTTCGCGCCCAGCGCCGCTTCCCATGGCGACACCGGCACATCGACCTCGATGTCGCGGCCGTGCAGCCTGAACTGCGGGTCGTCGCGCACCTGCACTTCCAGCAACAAGTCGCCCGCCGGACCGCCGTTGTAGCCGGGTTCGCCCTGCCCGGCCAGGCGGATCACCTTGCCCGGAAGGATGCCGGCCGGAATGTTGACCTCCAGCGTGCGCTCGCCCGTCGCATCGCGAAGGCCCAGGCGTTGCTTGCCGCCCGCGTAGGCGGTACGCAGGCCGATTTCGACGGCGGCGCGCACGTTGTTGCCGCGCAGCGGGCCACGTTGCTGGGCTCGCGCCCCCGCGGCGCGAGCGCCGAACAATGATTCGAAGAAATCGCTGAAGCCCCCCACGTCGTCGCCGCCGAACCCGCCCGGGGCAGCGTTGCGGAACTCGAACCCGCCAGGCGCCTGCTGTTGCCAGCCTGGCGGCGGCCGGAAGTTGTCGCCGCCACGGTAACCGCCTGCACGCAGGTTGTCATAGGCCGCACGCTTTTGCTTGTCGTGCAGCACTTCGTAGGCTTCGCTGACGGCCTTGAACTTGTCCTCGGCGCCGGCCTCCTTGTTCTTGTCCGGGTGGTACTTGCGCGCGAGCTTGCGGTAGGCCGCCTTGATCTCGTCGTCGCCGGCACCGGACTTGACGCCGAGGGTGTCGTAGTAATCCTGGAACTCCATCGAGCCTCCCGCCATCGGACAAAATCTGCGGCGGATCGCTCCGCCGCAGATTCGATTTTACGAGGCAAAGCCGCGTACGGGAAATTTTCAGGCCGATCCCCTGCGGCCCGGCCTGGTTCGTCAGCCGGCCTTGATGTCGATCTTGCGCGGCGTGGTTTCCGGGCGCTTGGGGATCTCGATCTCCAGGACGCCGTTCCGTCCGGTGGCCGCGATCCCGTCCGGATTCGCACTGTCAGGCAACGCAAACCGGCGATGGAACACACCGTGCGAACGCTCGACGCGGGTGAACTTGCCGCCCTCGGTCTGGTGGTCGAACTTGCGCTCACCGCGAATCGACAGGATTCCCTTGTCCATATGCACTTCGATGTCCTTGGGATCGACACCGGGGATGTCGGCCTCGATCACGAAGCGATTGTCTTCCTCGCGGATGTCCACGCGCGGCGCCCACTGGCTGGTGACCACGTCGGACTGGTCGGTATCGTCCTCATCGAACAGACGGCCGAACACCTGCTTGAATTCCTGCGGAAAGCGGCTCGCGGCCGGCCACGTGGCATAGCGATGGATATGATGCATGGTCTGATTCCTCACTCGTTGGTTGGCCTCGATCGGCCACATGGCCAAGAGGTAGGGTCGCCCCGTGGGGTTTCAAGGCTGCGACGAAACCGCATCGGCGTTAGCATGGCGGGATTCCTCATCCAGCCCGGAGTCACCCCGCATGACCATCCAGATCGGCGACCGCATCCCCGCCGCAACCTTCTCCATCCTGCGCGACGGTGTGCAGCGATTGACCACCGACGATGTGTTCAAGGGCAAGAAAGTGGTGCTGTTCTCGGTGCCGGGCGCATTCACGCCGACCTGCTCGGAACGCCACCTGCCCGGCTATGTCGAACATTACGAAGAGTTCCGCAAGCGCGGCGTTGACGTCGCCTGCATGGCCGTCAACGATGCGTTCGTGATGAAGGCCTGGGCCGAGCACCGCCACGTCCCCGACGGCATGCTCATGCTGGCCGACGGCAACGCCGAGTTCGCCAAGGCACTCGGACTCGAAATGGATTCCAGCAAGTTCGGGATGGGCCTGCGCTCGAAGCGCTTCGCGCTGTATGCCGAGGACGGCGTGGTGAAAGCGCTGCACGTCGAAGCCCCCGGCGAGTTCCGGGTATCGTCCGCCGAGGCGATGCTGGCAGCGATTGCCTGATGCGGGCCGGCGGGATTGGCTGCGCTGTCCCCGCCCTGCAGACGGCCGACGGCGGTTTCCCGTGATGTCGATGCCGGATCGGCCGATGCGTATCGAGGCCGTGATCTTCGATTGCGATGGCACGCTCGTGGACAGCGAGGTGCTGACCAACACGATCCTGGTGGAATGCGCGGCCCGGTTCGGCCTTCACATGTCCGTGGAAGAAGCCATGCGCCGCTATGTCGGCGGCAGGATGGCCGATTGCGTTGCGGACATGGAAAACCTCCTGGGACACAAGCTGCCGGACTCGTTCGTGCCGGACTTCCGCGAACGCACTGCCGCTGCATTCCGAGCCTCGCTCGAACCCGTGGAGGGAGCGCGGGAGACACTGGCGAACCTGCGGCTGCCATGCTGCGTTGCGTCGAATGGTCCACTTGAAAAGATCGCGCTCAGCCTGGACGTGACGGGGCTCTCGCCGTTCTTCCCCGGCGAAAGGACCTTCAGCGCCTACGACGTGGGATTCTGGAAACCCGACGCCCGGCTGTTCCTCCACGCCGCACGGGCAATGGGCGTGGCGCCCGGGCGTTGCGCGGTCGTGGAAGACAGCCTGCCCGGTGTCAAGGCCGGGATCGCCGCCGGGATGCCGACGTTCTGGTTTCGCCCTCCCGACGATGTTCCGGAACGCGTCATGAGGCTCGCCAACATCAAGGATTTGCCAGGCATGCTCGCCGATCTGGCAGCACCCAAGTCGGGTTGAACGGAGTCAAGCCCAACACCGGATGTCGATGTCGCCTTGGAGTTGGGCTTCGCGGATGAAACCCGCTCAACCCAACCTACAAAGTCGGTGCGTCACTCACGCCAGCTCCATTGGTTTCCGCGCCTTCCTCGTCGTCGTTCTCGATCTTCACCACGCCGACGAGCTTTTCGTCGTTGGGCAACCGGATCAGGGTGACGCCCTGGGTATTGCGGCCGACCTGTGAAACCTCCGCGACGCGGGTGCGCACCAGCGTGCCCTGGTTGGAAATCAGCATCAGCTCGTGGTGCTCGTCGGTGCAGACCGCCGAGACCAGTGCGCCGTTTCGTTCGGAGCACTTGATGGCCACCACGCCTTGGGTACCACGACCCTTGCGCGGGAAATCGGCGAGCGGTGTGCGCTTGCCGTAGCCGCGTTCGGTTGCGGTCAGCACATCGCAACCGTTGGCTTCGGTAGGTTCGTCGGCCACGATCATCGACACCACGTGCGCGCCTGCGGCCAGGCGCATGCCGCGCACGCCGCGGGCGGTACGCCCCATCGCACGCACTTCGCTGCCGGCGAAGCGCGCGGCCTTGCCGTTGGACGCAAACAGCAGGATGTCGCAGTTGCCGTCGGTCAGTTCGGCCTCCACAAGGCCATCGCCATCATCGAGACCGATCGCCAGCTTGCCCTTCTGCAACTGGTACTCGAATTCCTTGAGCGGTGTTTTCTTGACGGTACCGTGGCGCGTGGCGAAGAACACGAAGCGGTTGTCGTCGTATTCGCGAACCGGCAACACCGCTTGCACGGTCTCGTCCTCCTGCAACGGCAGGAGATTGACGATCGGCCGGCCGCGCGCGCCGGGGCTCGCTTCCGGGATCCGATACACATTGAGCCAGTAGACCCGTCCCGCACTGGTAAAGGTGAGCAGCGTGTCGTGGGTATTGACGATCCACAGGCGTTCGACGAAGTCCTCTTCCTTCATGCTGGTCGCGGACCGGCCCTTTCCGCCGCGCTTCTGGGCACGATAAATGTCCAGCGACTGGCGCTTGCAATAACCGGCATGCGAAAGCGTGACAACCACGTCTTCCTGGGCGATCAGGTCCAGCGTCTCCAGGTCCTCCTGGGTGTGCAGGATGCGGGTGCGGCGCCCATCGCCATACAGTTCCTTCATTTCCGCCAGTTCGGTGCGAATCACCTGCAGCAACTTGTCCGGATCCTCGAGGATCGCGATCAGGCCGCGGATGGTTTCCAGCAACTGCTTGTATTCGTCGCTGAGCTTGTCCTGCTCGAGACCGGTCAGCCGGTGCAGGCGCATTTCCAGGATTTCCCGGGCCTGGACTTCCGAAAGCTGGTAACCGTCGTCGTGCAGGCCCGCGCGGGGATCGAGATCCTCCGGGCGCGAAGCGTCGCTACCGGCGGCCTGCAGCAATGCGCGCACCACGCCCGGCTCCCACTTGCGCGCCAGCATGCGCTCGCGCGCGACCTGCGGAGACTCCGAAGCCTTGATCAGCTCGATCATTGCATCGATGTTGGCCAGGGCAACCGTGAGGCCTTCCAGCACGTGTGCACGGGCGCGAGCCTTGCGCAGGTCGAAAATCGTGCGGCGGGTGACGACTTCGCGCCGGTGCCGAACGAAGGCTTCGAGGATTTCCTTGAGGTTGAGCAGGCGCGGCTGGCCGTCGACCAGCGCCACCATGTTGATGCCGAACGTGACCTGCAACTGGGTCTGCTGGAACAGATTGTTCAGCACGACGTCCGCCATCGCGTCCTTGCGCACCTCGATCACGACCCGCATGCCGTCCTTGTCGGATTCGTCGCGCAGGCCGCTGATGCCCTCGATCTTCTTTTCCTTGACCAGTTCGGCGATTTTTTCGATCAGCCGCGCCTTGTTGACCTGATACGGAAGCTCGGTGGCGATGATCGCCTCGTGGCCATGCGCGTTGGTCTCGATTTCGGTTTTCGCGCGCACCAGGATGCGGCCGCGGCCGGTCCTGTAGGCGTGGATGATGCCGGCCGCACCATTGATGATGCCGGCGGTTGGAAAATCCGGACCGGGTACGTGTTCCATCAATTCGTCGACGCCGAGCCCGGGATCGTCGATCAGCGCGACGGTCGCGTCGATAACCTCGCCCATGTTGTGTGGCGGAATGTTGGTCGCCATGCCGACCGCGATGCCGGCGGAACCGTTGATCAGCAGATTCGGCACGCGGGTCGGCAGGACCAGCGGCTCGTGTTCGCTCTCGTCGTAGTTGGGACCGAAGTCGACGGTTTCCTTGTCGATGTCGGCGAGCAGGTCGTGCGTGAGGCGCGCCATGCGCACTTCGGTGTAACGCATCGCGGCCGGGCTGTCGCCATCCACCGAACCGAAGTTGCCCTGCCCGTCCACCAGCATGTAGCGCAGCGAAAACGGCTGCGCCATGCGCACGATCGCGTCGTACACCGACGAATCGCCGTGCGGGTGGTATTTGCCGATCACGTCGCCGACCACGCGCGCGGACTTCTTGTACGACTTGTTCCATGCGTTGCCCAGTTCGTTCATCGCGAACAACACGCGGCGGTGCACGGGCTTCAGACCATCACGCACGTCGGGGAGCGCGCGGCCCACGATCACGCTCATCGCGTAATCGAGATAACTCTGGCGCATCTCGTCTTCGATATTGACGCGAATTACTTCACTGGCCGGCTCTGCCATCCGCAAGTTTCCTGTGTCGGGACAACGCAAAAGGCGCGGGTTTCGAACGCAACCCGCGCCTCGAAATCAACCTTGAAATTGTACCACAACCGCGCCCGAAACAGGACGAAAAACTTCAACTATCACACCAACTTACGGCTGATCATCCGGCTTTTGCCCGGGCTTGGCCTGCGCCCCCTTGTGATCTCCCGAAAATACCCAGTGGCGGGCGCCCAGAAAGTTCACGGCCGACCCCGGCAGCGAGCCCGCGGCGACGCCGATCGAGGGCCAGTCCTGGACGAAATGCGAGAAATAAACCACCAGGACGTAGGTCGTGTAGTTGAGCGCGAAACCGGCCGACATCGCGACCATGTAGCGGCTCCATTCGCCAAACAGCGTGTAGTCGCCCCGCTGGTGAAAGGTGAAACGGCGGTTGAACAGCCACGTCGCGGTGGCGGCGCAAGTGAACGAAAACAGCCGCCCGACGTAGGGGTCGGCATTCAATTTGCTGACCAGCAGTTGCACGATGCCGGCATCGACGACGAAGCCGATGAAACCGCCGACGCCGAACCAACCCAGCTGCCTGGAAACGTGCCACATTCAACGAGTGACCGGCGGGCCGAACAGGGCGGCCAGCGATGCTGTGTCGGGTGGCGCGAGCACGCCGCGCTCGGTCACCAGTACATCGATCAGATCATGCGGCGTGATGTCGAAGACGGGGTTCCACGCCTCGCCACCGTCGGCCACGGTGCGCCGACCATTCACCGACAACAATTCCGACGGGTCGCGTAATTCGATTTCGATACCCTCGCCCGAAGGCATGTTCATGTCGATGGTCGAAGACGGCGCCACGACCATGAACTTGACCCCGTGGTACCGTGCCGCGATGGCGAGCTGGTAGGTGCCGATCTTGTTGGCGGTATCGCCGTTCGCCGCGACCCGATCGGCGCCCACGACCACCCATTGCACGGCACCGGATTTCATCAGGTGGGCCGCCGCGGCATCGGCGATCAGCGTGGCCGGGATGCCGTCGCGGCGCAATTCCCACATCGTCAACCGCGCCCCCTGCAGCCACGGGCGGGTTTCGCCTGCGTAGACCCGCGCGATGACGCCCGACGCATAGCCGGACCGGACCACCCCCAGTGCCGTGCCGTAACCGGACGTGGCGAGCGAGCCGGTATTGCAGTGGGTCAACACCCCGCTGCCGGGCGCGATGCGTGCGGCGCCCAACGCACCCATCGCGCGGTTGGCGGCAAGGTCCTCGTCCTGGATGGACTGCGCTTCGTCCGCCAGGGACACGACGTCTGCACTGGCATCGATCCGTACGCGCATCCGGTCCAGTGCGGCCATCAGGTTGACCGCCGTCGGCCGTGCTGCGCGCAGGCTCGACAGGGCACGGTCCGGATCGTCGCCACGTTGTGCGGCGAGCACCACGCCCCACGCTGCCGCAATCCCGATCGCGGGTGCGCCACGCACCACCAGATCACGGATTGCCGAGGCGACTTCATCGGCATCGCGGCAATCGATCCAGGTTTCCTCGAACGGCAATTTGCGCTGGTCGAGAAGGCGCAGGTGATCGCCCAGCCATTGCACTGCGCGCAAGCTGTCGTGTCGTTCGACACTTGATCCGGCGTTCATCTGCCGTGGCCGCTCCATGCGTTTCCCGTGGCCGCGAAGCGTACCACGCCACA
>DASTIS010000238.1:0-3646 GCA_035717365.1 Rhodanobacteraceae bacterium | reverse complement strand
GCGGAAACTGCCGATAACCCCATCCCCCACCCGACCTCCCCCTTGAAGGGGGAGGAGTGCATCCTTCCGCCGACCTCCCTCTTGAGGGAGAGGAGCGCGGTGCCGGAGGCCTTGTCACGAATGGATACCGAATCGTTCAAGCGCGTTTTTTCCTGCGTTGTCTCTTCGCTGGCGTGGCGTCCAGCACCGGTGCAAGAAACTGCCCGGTGTATGAATCCGGCGTCGCGGCGATGTCTTCGGGGGTTCCGGTGGCGATGATGCGGCCGCCGCCGGCGCCGCCTTCGGGGCCGAGGTCGACGATCCAGTCGGCGGTCTTGATCACGTCCAGGTTGTGCTCGATCACGATCACCGTGCTGCCGCCATCGACCAGCCGGTGCAGGACGCGCAGCAGTTGTTCGATGTCGTGGAAGTGCAACCCGGTGGTGGGCTCGTCCAGGATGTACAGCGTGTTGCCGGTGTCGCGGCGCGACAGTTCCTTGGACAGTTTCACGCGCTGCGCCTCGCCGCCGGAAAGGGTGGTCGCGCTCTGGCCGAGCTTGATGTAGCCCAGCCCCACGTCGATCAGGGTTTCCAGCTTGCGCGCGATCTGCGGCACCGCGGCGAACACCTCGTGGGCCTGTTCGACGGTCATGTCGAGCACGTCGGCAATGGTGTAGCCGCGATACAGGATCTCCAGCGTCTCGCGGTTGTAGCGCTTGCCGTGGCACACGTCGCAGGACACGTACATGTCCGGCAGGAAGTGCATCTCGACCTTGATCAGGCCGTCGCCTTCGCAGGCCTCGCAACGGCCGCCCTTGACATTGAAGCTGAAGCGGCCGGGCTTGTAGCCGCGCGCGCGCGCTTCCGGCACCTGCGCGAACAGGTCGCGCAGCGGTGTGAACACACCGGTGTAGGTCGCGGGATTGCTGCGCGGGGTGCGCCCGATCGGCGCCTGGTTGATGTCCAGCACCTTGTCGAACAGGTCGAGCTTTTCGATCGATTCGTAAGGCGCCGGTTGCGCCGAGGCGCCATTCAAATCCACCGCGGCGATCCGGTAGAGGGTGTCGTTGACCAGGGTGGACTTGCCCGAACCCGACACTCCGGTGACGCAGGTGAACAGCCCGGCCGGAATCTCGAGGTCCACGTGTTGCAGGTTGTGGCCGTGCGCACCTTTCAGTTTCAGCACGCGCTTCGGGTCGGGCTGGCGGCGCAGCTTCGGTACTTCGATGCTGCGCTTGCCGGATAGGTATTGTCCGGTCAGCGAGCGCGGCGTTGCGAGGATGTCGGCGAGCGAACCCTGTGCGATGATCTCGCCGCCGTGCACACCGGCGCCGGGGCCGATATCGATGATGCGGTCGGCGCTGCGGATCGCTTCCTCGTCGTGTTCGACCACGATCACCGTGTTGCCGAGGTCGCGCAGCCGCGTGAGCGTGGCGAGCAGGCGCGCGTTGTCGCGCTGGTGCAGGCCGATCGAGGGCTCGTCCAGCACGTACAGCACCCCGACCAGGCCCGCGCCGATCTGCGAGGCGAGCCGGATGCGCTGGGCCTCACCGCCCGAAAGGGAATCGGCCTTGCGATCGAGCGTGAGGTAATCCAGCCCGACGTCGATCAGGAACCGCAGGCGCTCGCGGATTTCCTTGACGATGCGTTCCGCGATCTCGCCGCGCCAGCCCGCGAGTTGCAGGCCTTCGACGAAGCTGCGCGCGTCGCCGATCGCGAGTGCCGACAGCGCGGGCAGGTTCTTCCCGCCGACGAACACGTTGCGGGCCGACAGGTTCAGGCGCTCGCCGTGGCATTCGGGGCAGGGTCGCTCGCTGATGAAGCGCGCAAGTTCCTCGCGCACCATCTGCGAATCGGTTTCCTTCCAGCGGCGTTCGAGGTTGGGGATCACGCCCTCGAACCGGTGTTTGCGCGCCATGCCGCCGGCACCGCCGTGGCCGAGGTAACGGAACCGGATCGACTCGTCGCCGGAACCGTTGAGGATGGCATCCTGGGTCTTCTTCGGCAGGCTCCGCCACGGCGTTTCCACGTCGAAATCGTAGTGTGCCGCCAGCGAGCGGATCATCTGGAAGAAATGCGGGTTGCGCCGATCCCAGCCACGCACCGCGCCATCGGCAAGGCTGCGCTCCGGGTGTGCGACCACCCGCGCGGGGTCGAAGAACTGGGTGACGCCGAGTCCGTCGCAAGTGGGACAGGCGCCGACCGGCGAATTGAACGAGAACAGCCGCGGCTCCAGTTCCGGCAGCGAGTAATCGCACAGCGGGCACGAATAGCGCGACGAGAACAATTGTTCGGGCGCTTTGGCGTCGTCGAGATCGGCCAGGATCGCCAGCCCCTCTCCGAGCCGCAGCGCGGTCTCGAACGATTCGGCGAGGCGTTGCTTGATGTCATCGCGCGGACGGAAACGGTCGATCACCACCTCGATGGTGTGCTTGATGCGAAGGCCCAGCGGCGGCACCGCGTCGAGGTCGTACACCGTGCCGTCGACGCGCGCGCGCACGAAACCCTGCGCGCGCAACTGCTCGAACACCTGCACGTGCTCGCCCTTGCGCTCGCGGACCACCGGCGCCAGCAGCATGAAGCGCTTGTCCTCCGGCAGCGCCAGCGTCGCGTCGACCATCTGGCTGACCGTCTGCGCCGCCAGTGGCGTGCCGTGGTTCGGACAGCGCGGCGTGCCGACCCGCGCGTACAGCAGGCGCAGGTAGTCGTGGATCTCGGTGATGGTGCCGACCGTCGATCGCGGGTTGTGCGAGGTCGATTTCTGCTCGATCGAAATCGCCGGCGACAGGCCCTCGATCTGATCGACGTCGGGCTTTTCCATCATCGAGAGGAACTGCCGCGCATACGACGACAGCGATTCGACATAGCGGCGCTGACCCTCGGCGTACAAGGTGTCGAAGGCGAGCGAGGATTTGCCCGAACCCGACAGGCCCGTGATCACGATCAACTGGTCGCGCGGCAGGTCGAGGTCGATGTTCTTGAGGTTGTGGGTGCGGGCACCGCGGATGCGGATGGTGTCCATGGGAAGGCGTGCGGCAAAGCCCGTTACTATAGCGACCCGGTCAATGTGGGGTGTGGCCGCCGGTTTTTCGATCACCGGCGTTCACATGTGCCCGTGCGTTGCGGGGCGGAGTTGGGCTTCCCCGATGGAGCCGGGTCAGCCCAACCTACGGCTTCGGATGGAATTGGCGTTCGCCGCTTGCCTAATTCCATGAAATCACGCTAGAATCCCGGGTTCGAGCGTGCAAAGATGCGCCCGATCGACCCAGAATAACTACAGAACGGAAGAGCCGAAACCATGTACGCAGTCATTGTTACCGGCGGTCGCCAGTACCGCGTGATGCAGGGCGAAGTCCTGCGTGTCGAAAAACTGGAGGCCGAGCCCGATGCCGCGATCACGTTCGACAACGTGCTGCTGGTCGGCGAAGGCGACACCATCACCGTCGGCACCCCTGCGGTTCCGGGCGCCAGCGTCACCGCCAAGGTGCGCGCCCACGGTCGTGCCGACAAGGTGCGCATCGTCAAGTTCCGCCGCCGCAAGCACCATCGCAAGCAGATGGGGCATCGGCAGCACTACACCGAAATCGAAGTGACCGGCATCAGCGCCGGCGACAAGTAAGGAGAAGCCGCCATGGCACACAAAAAGGGCGTAGGTTCCTCGCGCAAC
>DASTIS010000237.1:0-7891 GCA_035717365.1 Rhodanobacteraceae bacterium | reverse complement strand
GCGCGACGATTTTCACGCCCGGATGGCCTGCAAGTATGCGGGATAACCCTCCGTTCCGGTCAGTGCATCACCAAATGTGAAATTTCTGCTTGCCGAAGCCGGCCATTCGGGTACACTCGGCGAAACTGCTGGGGGATCGGGGGATTGCCGGTCATGCTTAAGAAATTGCTTGCGCTCACTGCGGGCTTGGCGTTCGTGTTCGCCGCGTATGCGGCCGGCACCCAATTGCGTGCCGACCATCCGCATACCTACGTGGTGAAGAAGGGCGACACCTTGTGGGGAATCTCCGCACGGTTCCTCAACAAGCCCTGGCTGTGGCCTGAAATCTGGGATGTCAACCAGCAGGTCTACAACCCGCACCGCATCTATCCCGGTGACGTGCTCGACCTCGACGTGGACAAGCTGCGCGTCACCAAGCGCGCAGCGGTCGAGGCCAACCCGATTCCGACGGTGCCGCTGTCCGCGATCGAGCCGTTCCTCAAGGACTATCGGGTGCTCACCGCGGACCAGCTCAAGCAGACACCCTACGTGGTGGGTCTCGAGGAGAACGAGCCGCGCGCCACCGAGGGCATGAACCTGTACGTGCGCCAGGTCGACGGCGCCAGCGTCGGCGAGCGTTTCGCGGTGGTGCGGCCCACCCATGTTTACCGTGAATTCGACGAGAATGGCCGGGCCGGCGCCGTCGCCCACCTGGTCAACAGCAACGTGGACATGGCGCCTGGTCCGTGGCAGGAGGATTTCCGCAACGACGGTCATTTCGGCCGCGGCGAGGAGATCGCCACCGAGGTTCGCGTGATCGGCACCGCGCAGGTGCTGAAGACCGGTGATCCGGCCACCCTGCTGCTGACCAATGCCCGCATGGAGATTCGCGCCGGCGATCGCCTGATGCCGGTCGACGACACGCCGTACGACTTCACGTACTACCCGCATGCGGCGAGCAATGTCCCGGCGGATGCCCGGATCATGGCGTTGTCCAACCATTACGACGGCATCTCGGTGCAGGGTCCGATGGACGTGGTGGCGCTGAACGTCGGCAGCGCCGACGGCGTGGACAATGGCGCGACGTTCGCGATCTACCAGCCGGGCGAAACGATCCCCGACCTCGTGAAGGGCAATACCGATCGCCGCGAATTCGGGCCCAAGGTGACCTTGCCGAACGAGTTCGTGGGTCACGTGATGGTGTTTCGCACGTTCGACCGCATCAGCTACGGGCTGGTGATGGACGGCATCCGGCCGGTCAAGGTGCGCGATGTGATCCAGGCGCCCCAATAGGCGGCTTATCCGGACAACCGAAGGCGCAGGAGCCTGGACGGTAGGCGTCCTCAGGGCTCCCAGGAATTTTCCTACAAAACGGCGCGGCCCAGGTCCGCGCCGTTTTGCCTTGCGGCGGCCCTACACTTGCCGCATGCGTGATGACGAGGAATTGCGGGCCTGGCTGAGCCTTCTGCGCGCCCCCGGCCTGGGTGGCGTGGGAATCCGGGCGTTGTTACAGCAGGCCGGATCCGCGCGCGCAGCGTGTGCCGATATCCGCAAATATCGCCAGGTTGCGGGGCTCGACCAGGCCGCGCTGGACTGGATCGCGCATCCCGACGCGGCGCGACTGGACGACGATCTCGCGTGGCTCTCCGCGCCACGTCATCGGCTGCTGCGGTGCGACGAGGCGGACTTCCCGCCGCAACTGGAGACCATCCCGCAACCGCCTGCCGCACTGTTCGTCGCGGGGGATCCGGTCGTGTTGCTGGCGCCGCAGGTGGCGATCGTGGGTGCGCGCAGCGCCACCGCACAGGGTCTCGCCACGGCCCGCGACTTCGCGCGTACCCTCAGCCGTGCAGGGCTCACCATCACCAGCGGCATGGCCGATGGCATCGATGGCGCGGCGCACGCGGCGGCACTGGAAGCGGGCGGAAAGACCGTGGCCGTCGTCGGCACCGGGCCCGACCTGGTTTATCCACGCAAACATCGACAACTTGCCTGCAGGATCGTCGAAAATGGCGCTATCGTCAGTGAATTTCCGCCAGGCATCGAAGCCCGGCCCGGTCATTTCCCACGCCGCAACCGGTTGATCGCTGGGCTGGCCCTGGGAACCCTGGTCGTCGAGGCGGGTCTGCAGTCCGGGTCGCTGATCACGGCGCGGCTGGCCGCGGAAACCGGCCGCGAAGTCTTTGCGCTGCCCGGTTCCATCCATAATCCGCTGGCCAAGGGTTGCCACCGGCTGATCCGGGACGGTGCGCGGCTGGTCGAGACCGCCGCCGAGGTGATCGAGGCGCTGGCGCCGGCAGGGCAGGCGCTGGGCGCCGAGTTGCGGGCGCGACTGGAGGCTCCGGATACACGGACGGCATCGGCGCCGGGTTGGTCACAGGGATCGCAAGATCCTGATTATGCGGCACTTCTTTCTGCATTGGACGAAGTGCCGGCGTCCCTGGACGAGTTGGCCGGCCGGACCGGACTCGCGCCGGCGGCGCTGTCCTCGATGCTGTTGCTGCTGGAACTGGAGGGGGTTGTCGCCCCGGCGGTCAACGGGCGCTGGCAGCGCCTTTTTGTTGCCGGTGCTTGACAGAGCCACCCTGCGCATGTGTTCACTATAAATAGGGGCGGCCTCCCGCCGCCCGGGATTTGCATCCACGACATGGCCAAGAACCTCCTCATCGTCGAGTCGCCCGCCAAGGCCAAGACGATCAACAAATATCTCGGCGCCGACTTCAAGGTGCTGGCGTCGTACGGTCACGTCCGCGATCTGGTGCCCAAGGAAGGCGCGGTCGATACCGAACACGACTTCGCGATGGACTACGCGCTGATCGAGAAGAACGTCCGCCACGTCGACGACATCGCCAAGGCCGCCAAGGCCGCCGACTCGATCTACCTCGCCACCGACCTGGACCGCGAGGGCGAGGCGATTTCGTGGCACATCAGCGAGATCCTCAAGCAACGCGGCTTGCTGGACGGCAAGGAAACCCACCGCGTGGTGTTTTCGGAAATCACGCCGCGCGCGATCAAGGACGCCGTGGCACATCCGCGCGGCCTCTCGCACGACCTGGTCGACGCCCAGCAGGCGCGCCGGGCGCTGGATTACCTCGTCGGCTTCAACCTGTCGCCGGTGCTGTGGCGCAAGGTGCAGCGCGGGCTGTCGGCCGGACGCGTGCAGTCGCCGGCGCTCAGGATGATCGTCGAGCGCGAGGAGGAGATCGAGGCGTTCAAGCCGCGCGAATACTGGAGCGTCGAGGCGAAACTGGCGCACGAGGACGGCGCCTTCAGCGCGCGGCTGGTCAAGTTCAAGGACAAGAAGTTCGAGCAGTTCGACCTCACCAACGCCAACGATGCGCATGCCGCGCGCGAAGCCCTGCTGGACGCCGCGGGCGGGAAGCTGACGGTCGGCGACATCCAGTCCAAGCAGCGCCAGCGCCGGCCCGCGGCGCCGTTCACCACGTCCACCCTGCAACAGGAAGCCGCGCGCAAGCTCGGCATGGCCACCAGCCGCACCATGCGCATCGCGCAGGGACTCTACGAAGGCGTGTCGCTGGGCGGCGAGAACGTCGGCCTGATCACCTACATGCGCACCGACTCGACGCACCTGTCGGGCGAGGCGGTCGGCGAGTTGCGCACCACGATCGAACGCGAGTTCGGCAAGCAGGGGTTGCCCGAGCACGCGATGGTGTACAAGACCAAGTCCAAGAACGCGCAGGAGGCGCACGAGGCGATTCGTCCGACCTCGGCGCTGCGCACGCCGAAATCGGTGGCGGCGCACCTGACGCCCGATCAGTTGAAAGTGTATGAGCTGATCTGGAAGCGTGCGGTGGCGTGCCAGATGAAGCCCGCGACGCTCAACACCGTCGCGGTCGAATTTCCCTGCGGCGGCGACGCCGCGTTCCGCGCCACCGGCACCACGGTGGTCGATCCGGGGTTCCTCGCGGTGTACGAGGAAGGCCGCGACCAGAAGGGCTCCGACGATGACGACGAAAAGCGCAAGTTGCCCGCGCTCGCAGTCGGCGAAACGGTGCCGCTCACCGACATCGCCACCGACCAGCATTTCACCGAACCGCCGCCGCGCTATTCCGAGGCGTCGCTGGTCAAGACGCTGGAGGAATACGGCATCGGTCGCCCCTCGACCTACGCCAGCATCATCCAGACGCTGTTGTCGCGCGATTACGTCACGCTGGATTCGCGCCGCTTCAAACCCACCGACGTCGGCCGCGCGGTGGCCAATTTCCTGACCGCGCACTTCACCCGCTACGTCGATTACGACTTCACGGCAAAGCTCGAGGACGAGCTCGACGCGGTCAGTCGCGGCGAGGAGGAATGGCGTCCGCTGATGGCGCAGTTCTGGAAGCCGTTCAAGGCGCTGGTCGAGGACAAGATGGAGTCGGTCGACCGCAGCGAGGCGACCGGCGCGCGCCTGCTCGGCGACGATCCGAAAACCGGCAAGCCGGTATCGGTGCGGCTCGGTCGTTACGGCCCGTACGCGGCGCTCGGCGACAAGGACACGGACGAGAAGCTCAAGTTCGCCTCGCTCCTGCCGGGCCAGAGCATGCACACGATCACGCTGGAAGAGGCGCTGGAACTGTTCAAGCTGCCGCGCACACTTGGCGTGGACGGCGATGGCGAGGAAATCAGCGCCGGCATCGGGCGCTTCGGCCCGTTCGTGAAGAAAGGCAAGCTGTATGCCTCGCTCAAGGGCGAGGACAACGCTTACACCGTGACGCTCGAACGGGCGCAGGAATTGATTCGCGAGAAGCAGGAGCTGATCGCCAACCGCGTGATCCACGATTTCGGCGACGGCATCCAGGTGTTGAACGGGCGCTATGGCCCCTACATCACCAATGGCGAAAAGAACGCACGGGTGCCGAAGGAGCGCGACCCGAAATCGCTCGGCCACGACGAGTGCAAGGCGCTGCTGGACGCCGCACCGGTGCGGCGCGGGCGCGGTGCGTTCAAGAAGACCGCGGCGAAGAAGGCCGCTGCGAAGAAAGCGCCCACCAAAAAGGCCGCGACCGGGAAGAAGGCGGCGAAGAAGTCCGCAGCCAAAAAGTCCGCCACGAAAAAAACCACGGCAAGAAAATCCTCGGCGAAGAAATCTGCGGCCAGAAAAACCGCGGCAAAGAAGGCATCCGGCGCCGCAACGGAATCGCCGCCGTTCGACGTTTGATCCATGCACGTGTTCGGTATCGACCAGGTCGAAGGCGCTGCCGCACTGCTGCGCCGCGGCGGCGTTCTTGCCTATCCGACCGAAGGCGTGTTTGGCCTGGGTTGCGACCCCGATGACCGCGCCGCGTTCGAACGCATCATTGCCATCAAGCGACGCCCGCCGGCGCAGGGCGTGTTGCTGATCGCGGCCGATTTCGCGCAGGTCGAGGACTGGATTGGCGAGGTGCCCGCCGTGGCTCTGGAGCGTGCCTGTGCCGCCTGGCCCGGCGCGCATACGTTCATTTTCCCGCGTTCGCCGCGGGTGCCGGACTGGGTCGCCGGCGGTCATGCCGGCGTCGCGCTGCGCGTCACCGCGCACGCACCGGCAGCAGCATTGTGTCTCGCCTTCGGAGGTCCGATCGTCTCGACCAGCGCCAATCGCCACGGCGAGGCCCCGGCGCGCAGCGCCGACGACATCACGGCCCTGTTCGGCGACGAACTGGACGGCGTGATGGATGCCCCGCTGGGTGGCCTGGCACACCCGACCCCGATCACGGATGCCGTGAGCGGCGCTATCATTCGTGCCTGAGGGGACTGGGGAGTTTCCGGTGTCAAGCGTATTCGAACCACTGGATGGCACGCCCGCGGGGCCGTGGCAGCCGTTGCTCGCGGGGGCATCGGCGCAGCGCACGATCGCCTGGCGTGGCGACCGCGCGGTGACCGTCGCCGGATTCCTTGCGGACGTGGTGACGCTTGCCGCGCGCCTTCCGCAGGCCGCGGCGGCGGTCAACCTTTGCGAGGATCGTTACGCGTTCCTGGTGGCGTTCGCGGCGCTGGCATCGCGGGGGCAGGTCAATCTGCTGCCGCCATCGCGCGTGCCGCACGCCATCGACGAGGCACTGGCCGCGCACCCCGGCAGCTACTCGATCGGCGATGCGGCGCTCGATCCGGAACCGCCGAATTACCTCCGGTTTGCGGCAGACGGCATCGCGCGGGAAGTGCCCACCGTGCGGGTCGTGGATGCCGCGCGGGTGGCAATTGGTTACACCTCGGGTTCCACCGGCGTGCCGCGCGCCAATCCCAAGCGCTGGGGCAAGCTTGCGATCTCGAGTCGCCACAACGACGCGTTGTTGCGCGCACTGGCCGGCGGCGATTACAACGTGGTCGCGACCGTGCCGCCGCAGCACATGTATGGCCTGGAATTCTCGGTCCTGCTGCCGTTGTTCGGACACGCCGCCGTGCACGCCGGCAAACCGTTCTTTACCGCCGACATCGCTGCGGTGCTGGACGAACTGCCGGAACCGCGGATCCTGGTCACGACACCGGTACACCTCCGTGCCCTGGTCGATGCGAGCCAGTCGCTGCCGGCGTTCTCGGGCATCGTCTCCGCGACCGCACCGCTGACCCGCGAGCTTGCTTGCGCGGCGGAGGCACGCTTCCACGCGCCGGTACAGGAAGTGTTCGGTTCCACCGAAACCTGCGTCATCGCGCATCGCCGCACTGCGCGCGACGAAGCCTGGACGCCGTACGCGGGTGTCGTGCTGCGCCCCCAGCCCGACGGCACGCGGGTCGAGGCGCCCCAGCTCGCGCAGCCGGTGGTATTGGCCGATCTCGTGGAGCTTTGCGCCGATGGACGATTCCGCTTGCGTGGACGCAATACCGATTTGCTGGAGATCGCCGGCAAGCGCGCCTCGCTCGGCGACCTCACCCACAAGCTTTTGGCTGTGCCCGGCGTGCGCGACGGCGTGGTGTTCCAGCTCGACGAAACCGACGCGATGGGGGTGCGCCGGATCGCGGCGCTGGCGGTCGCCCCGGGCATGTCGGCTGCCACGATCTCCAATGCACTGCGTGGCGGCATCGATCCGATATTCCTTCCACGTCCGTTGAAACTCGTCGATGCATTGCCGCGCAGCGAAGCCGGCAAGCTGCCGCGGTCGGCATTGCTTGAAATGCTGCGACGGGACTCGGGACCCGGGCCCCGGGACCCGCAAGATCGCCGTTGCCCGTGAGTTCGTGCGCAACGTTTCTCGTCGAGTCTTGCAGCCAGTCCGCCTGTTGGCCTGCTTCTCGTCGTATCGTCATAATGTGAGCACTCTGCACAGGGACTCACAAGGCATGCGCACGTTCATTTCTCCGGGTCCCGGGTCCCGGGTCGCCGGTCCCGTCAAGTGAAGCTCCTCGTCATCGGCTCCGGCGGCCGCGAACATGCGCTGGCCTGGAAACTTGCGCAGTCGCCACGGGTTTCCGAGGTGATCGTGGCACCCGGCAATGCCGGTACGGCGCTCGAGCCGCGGATGCGCAATGCCGCCGTGAACGCAACGGACCTCGACGGCCTGCTGCACCTCGCGCACGACGAAGCCGTCATGTTCACCGTGGTCGGTCCCGAAGCGCCGCTGGTGGCGGGCATCGTCGACAAGTTCCGCGCGGCCGGGCTGCGCATCTTCGGTCCCGACGCGGCGGTTGCGCAACTGGAAGGCTCGAAAGCCTTCACCAAGGCATTCCTGCAGCGCCACGGGATACCCACCGCGCGTTGCGCGGTGTTCGCCGATCTGAACCGTGCACTCGAGCATGTGCGTGCGCACGGCACGCCGATCGTGATCAAGGCCGATGGCCTCGCCGCCGGCAAGGGCGTGGTGGTGGCGATGACCCTGGCCGAAGCCGAGCGGGCCCTCGCCGACATGCTTGGCGCGCACGCGTTCGGCGACGCCTCGGCGCGTGTGGTGATCGAGGAATTCCTCGAAGGCGAGGAAGCCAGCTACATCGTGATCAGCGA
>DASTIS010000236.1:0-32221 GCA_035717365.1 Rhodanobacteraceae bacterium | reverse complement strand
TCGTTCTCGAACATCTCGCGCCGCAACTGCTCGGTGTTGATGAGGTTGCCGTTGTGGGCGAAGGCAATGCCGTAGGGCGAGTTGACGTAGAACGGCTGGGCTTCCTCGGTGTCTTCGGCGCCGGCGGTCGGGTAGCGGCAATGCCCGATGCCCGCATGGCCCTTCAATTCCTGCATGTCGCGCGCGCTGAACACGTCGCGTACCAGTCCGGGTCCGCGCCGCATGTGCAGCTTGCGACCGTTGTAGGTGGCAATCCCGGCTGCATCCTGCCCGCGATGCTGCAGGACCGTCAACGCGTCGTACAACGCGGTGGCCACTTCAGTCTTGCCGACGATGCCAATGACTCCGCACATGCTGGTCTCGAGGTTGTGTCGCGGCGCGGAAAGGCCGCCGTTCACGGGGCGCTATTGTCCCATATCGCCCTGTGGTCCGGCGTGCCTTGGCGAACGACCCGCCGTGGAAGGCGCAGCCGGTTCCGCCAGGTGTCCGGCTGCCTTTTGCACCGCCGATATGGGGACTTGCGGCAACGCAGGCAAGGACTTGCCGCCGACTTCCAGATAACGGGTCACGTCGGGCGGAAGCCGCCCTGCGAACCATGTGGCGCCGTTTTCGAACGCCGGCAACAGCATGGATTGCCGCCACCAGGCCGCCTCGCGCGGAGCCGCCGTGAAACCGAGCATCAGGACCGCGAAGGTCACCAGCAGCAGCCCGCGGGCGAGACCGAACAGCGTACCAAGGAAGCGATCGCCACCGCCGAGACCGCCGTGCTCCATCAGCTTGCGAACCGTCCAGCCCAGCAGCGCGCCCACGATCAGCACGCCCAGGAAACAGGTGAGATAGCCGGCTATGAGGCAAGCGGCCGGCTGCTGCAGGAACCCGCTGTAGAACGCCGCGACCCGATCCCCGAACGCCCACGCCACCCAGAACGCCGCGATCCAGCACAACAGCGACAACACCGAACTGACGAACCCCCGCCACAGGCCGAGCAGCATCGAGAGCGCGAGCACCGCAAGGATCAGGATGTCGGCGGCATTCATTTTTCTCGAGCCATGTGGCGAACCGGCTGTTGTGGGAAGTCAGGTCAGGGAGCCCCTGGCCGTGGATGGCGGCTTTGAAGGCCGTTCTGGCGTTGCAGGCTCGAATTGCTTCCCCTCCACCGAACCGCCGCATCACGCAGCGACCGGGGACGATCGCACAACTATTCCGTGACGATGTTGCCCTTGATCTTGATCCGGTCGGCAATTCGGCTGCGCGCGCTTTCGGCGCTGTCGCGCGTCGCAAACGGGCCGGCACGCACACGCCACAACTTGCCTTTCGAGGTGTTCACGCTGTCGACGTAACCATCGAACCCCTGGCTGCGCAGGCGGTCGCGCAACTTGTTGGCCGAGGACTGGTCACTGAACGCCGCAAGCTGCACGGCCCACGCACCGGCTTGTGTCGCCGGCAGCGCGGAGGCCGACGCATCGCCGGTCTGGTCGACGGTCGCCGCGTCCACGGTCATCGCCACGCGCTCGAAATCCTTGAGCTTGAGGCGTGCGGCTTCCGCCGCCGCCTTGCTGGAAAATGGTCCAACGCGCACCCGCAGAACCTGTTTGCCCTGGAACGTTTCCGGCGTCGCGAGGGCCGTGAACCCACGTTGCTTTGCATCCGCCACCAGCTTCCTGGCGCTGGCGTGATCGGCGTAGATGCCGAGATTGACGGTGTAGACCGTACCCGCCGCCGCGCCCGCACCGCCCGGCAGCGGCTCCGGCTTCGCGGACGCAACCGACGCGGATTGGTCCGTGGACGGCTTCGACGCCTCATGCGTGGACCCGGTCGTCGGGGTCGCGGCGGGCCCACCGGCTTCCGGCGCGGATGCAGTCGTGGCCGACGCTTCCGCGGGTTCATGCAGTACACCGGCCGACGCGGTCGACCCGGCCGGCTGGTTTGCGCCACCCAGATCGAGCGTCGCGACATGATCGGGATCCGCGATCACGGCCGCGCCAACCGAACCGGCACTGGCACTGCCCGGCCCGACCTGCAGCACGCGCGTCTGCATCTCGCCGCTCGGCGGCGGCGGGACCTTCACGCTGGCCGTTTCCGGTCCCGACCGGCTCGGCAACAACATCGGCACGAAAATCACCGCCAGCGCGATCAGCACGACCGCGCCCACGAGACGTTTTTTCAAACCTGGATCCATTGAGACACCATCACCAAGTGAGTCAGCATCGGGATTTGAATGAGTGTCGGCGTTGAGCGGCGCGCCTCAGCGCGTCCACTCGAACGCCGGTTTGCGGTTGCGGAACATTGTTTGATCATCGACGGCAAGGTTACACCGCACAGCCATCACCAAGTGCGCGGACAAAATTATACGTGGCGCGCGCTCAGGACCGCTGCCGCCACATGAAAGCTTCCGAACGCGAGGATCCGGTCCACGCCGGAGACCTCCATAACCGCCGCTGCCAGCGCCGCGGCGATGTCGGGAAATTCGTCGCAGGACACCGTCGGCAATGCCGCACGCACGCGGGCGGCCAGTCGCGCCGTGGTCTCGCCGCGCGGCGATGCGTCGGTCAACCCCGCGAGATACCAATGATCGATGCGATCCCCGAGTGACGCCGCGATGCCCTCGATGTCTTTGTCCGCCAGCGCACCGAATACGGCGCGGGTGACCCCCGCGATGGGATGCCGGTCCAGCCAGCGCGCCAGTTCGCGCGCCGCCTGCGGATTGTGGCCAACGTCGACCACGAGGTCGGGATTGCGCTGCAAGAGCTGAAGCCGCCCCGGAAGCAACGCGTGGTGGTCGAACGCATGGGACCGTTTCGCGATCGCGGCGTGATCCCAGCGAACACGTTCCCCGAGCGCGTGCAATCCCGCGATCGCCGTCGCGGCATTGTGGTACTGGAATGCACCGTCCACGGCGAGTTCCCCGCGCAGCACCACCGCGCTGCCGTGGCCTTCGGCCGGCGCAATGTAGCGGGACTGCGCCGGATCGCGATGCCACCACGCCAACTCGTCGATCTCCGGCGACCAGCCGAAATCGCGTCCCAGAACCTCCGGTTCCGCACCGATCGCGCGGGCATGGTCGAGCAGTGACTGCGGGGGGCTGGTTTCGCCCACGATCGCGGGCTTGCCTGCGCGGAAGATGCCCGCTTTCTCGTACCCGATCGTCTCGCGGTCGGGACCCAGGTATTCCATGTGGTCGAGATCGACCGTCACCACGATCGCGCAATCGGCGTCAATGATGTTGACCGCGTCGAGCCGCCCCCCGAGTCCGACTTCCAGCAACGCGACGTCCAGGTTCGAGCGCGCAAACACGTCCAGCGCAGCCAGCGTGCCGAACTCGAAATAGGTCAGCGGCGTTTCGCCGCGCGCCGATTCAACCCGTTCGAACGCTTCCACGAGCGTGGCGTCCGCGGCCTCGACACCATCCACCCGCACGCGTTCGTTGTAACGCAGGATGTGCGGCGAGGTGTAGGCGCCGACGCGCGTCCCGCCCGCGCGCAGCATGGCTTCCAGGAACGCCACCACCGAGCCCTTGCCGTTGGTGCCGCCGACCGTGATTACCACCGGCGCCGGCCGCGGCGCGCCCATCCGATGCCATGCTTCGCTCACCCGGTCGAGGCCAAGGTCGATGCCACGCGCGTGGATGCGCTGCTGGTAATCCAGCCATTCGGCAAGTGATCGGTGCATCCCGCCATTGTCGCATCACACCCGTTGCCGGGATGCGGTTCGGCCCACGCCGCCCGCGGTGTCACGCCACCTTGGGGCGATGGGTCAGGATCGCCAGCAGGTCGGCAACGCGATCGCGCAACTCCCTGCGGTCGCAGATCATGTCGATCGCCCCGTGTTCGAGCAGGAACTCCGAGCGCTGGAAACCTTCCGGCAGCGTTTCGCGCACCGTCTGTTCGATCACCCGCGGCCCGGCGAACCCGATCAATGCCCTGGGCTCGGCGATATGGATATCGCCCAGCATCGCGAGGCTCGCCGAAACCCCGCCGGTGGTCGGGTGGGTCAGCACCACGATGTACGGCAGGCGCGCGCGGCGCAGCCGGCCCAATGCGGCGGACGTTTTGGCCATCTGCAATAGAGACTGCAGGCCTTCCTGCATGCGCGCGCCGCCGGTCGCGGTGAAGCACACGAGCGGGATCCTCTCGTGCAACGCGGTTTCGGCGGCGCGGGTGAACTTCTCGCCCACCACCGAGCCCATCGAACCGCCCATGTAGGAAAACTCGAATGCGCACGCAATGATCGGCATCGACTTCAGGTTGCCGTGCACCGCGACCAGTGCGTCCTTCTCGCCGGTGTTCTTTTGCGCCGCGAGGATGCGGTCGCGATATTTCTTCGAGTCCCTGAATTTCAGGGAATCGACCGGCGCCAACCCGGCATCGAGTTCGTCGCCGCCCACGTCGAGGAAGGTCGCCAGCCGCGCGCGCGCGCTGATCGGGTGGTGGTACCCGCATTTCGGGCACACCATCAGGTTGCGCTCGAGCTCGGGGCGGTACAGCCCGATGCCGCAACCCGAACATTTTTCCCACACGCCTTCCGGCACCTTGCCCTTGCTGGGCGCGCCTTCGGTGCGGATATTCGGCGATGTCAGCTTCTGCAACCAGGACACGGACGGATCTCTTGCGGCGCACTCGGCTGCCAAGGATACATCGGACGCAACCGCGCTTGCCGGTCAGGCCTTGCCGGTCCGTGGCTCCTCCTGCTTCGCGGGTCGTGCATCCACACGTCCCCACATCAATTTCCAGCCGACAAACAATACGACGGCAAACCCCACCGCAAGCAGGAGCTTGCCGAGCAGTTGCTGGTCGCCCAGCAGGTAGTTGCTGCACAGGCGCTCCGGTGAAATCAGGTACAGCCATCCAAGCCGCAGCGCCGTCGCGACGGCTTCCACCAGGAACACTCCCCGCACCACGAATCCGGCCCGCGGCCAGCTCAAGGCGACCGGTGCGCCGATCAGCAACGGCACGCTCAGGAACTTCGCCACCGCGAACCTGGGGTCGTCCAGCGCCGCGTCCATCGCCCGTGGCAGCATCCATACCATGCCGGCCAGCGACGCCAGCAACAGGCCGCTGATCCCGTGATGGTTCCAGTCGGCAAGGCGCCGCGCGAGCCATTCGGGCGTGCCCGACGCCAGCAACCATCCCGCCAGCGCGAGCAGCGGGATCTGTACCAGCATCTGCAGGGTCATCATGGATTCAAGCGCATGCTGCACCGGGGGCATGGCAAGGACCGCCCAGAGCACCGCGCCGGCAAGCCAGGGACGCGCCACCGGATTCATGGTGCCAACCGCTGCATGACGAAACGAACCGCGCCGCGCGAATCGTCCCAGTCCATGATTCCGACCAGCCTGCCCCCGGGATCGACGACGGCGATCGCGGCGTTGTGCACGAACCCGCCCAGGCCGTCCGGCACGGCGACGACGCCGAACACGTTCATCAACTCGGTCAGGTCGGCCACATTGACCGGGCGCGCCGCAATCCAGCCCTCGCCGCGGGCTCCGTGCAGGCGCTGGTAGCGCGCCAACGCGGTGGGGTCATCGCGCCCGGGATCGAAACTGACGCTGAGCAACGTGACCTTGCCGGCGGCGATCGGCCCGGCCAGCTCGTCCTGCAGGCGCGCGAACTCGCTGCCCTGCACCGAGCAATACGTGGTGCAACGCGTGTAGATGAAATCGACGAGCAGCCAGCGCCCGCGCAAGGCACCGAAATCGGTGCGCGCGCCGCTGGCGGTCTGCAGCGGCAACGGTGGAACGGCACGCGGGTGTTCGCGGACGCGGAGTCGACGGGCGGTCTCGGTGGTATAGGCACGAAATCCGTCGGTGACTTCGGCCAGTACGCCGATGCCCGCCGCAACCAGGACGAGGCTAACCAGTAGCGTCCGGAGTACCGACACCCGACCTCCCGGGCACCTGCGCCCCGGCCGTCGCAGGAGGTGGCGCCTTCAGCAATCCGACCGTGATGCGGACCGCGAAGTACAGCATCGCCAGCACCACCAGGATCGCGCCGATCGACCCGATCTTGTCGGTGAACGTCCAGGCTTGCAGGTGTTCGGCCATGCGCCGCGGTACGCTCAGATGCCCCGCATCGAGGAACGCCAGCAGAAAGACCAGTGCCCCGCCCACGTAGATCGGAAAACCGACCCGATCGGCACTCGAGTTGGGCGGCGCATGCTCCCGTTCGCCGATGAGGTGATACATGAACGCGAGCACCATCGCGAGCACGCCCAGCAGCAGGTAGAAATGAAAGTGTCCCGGCACCCATTGGGTGTTGTGCATGACACGGTTGATGCGGATGGTGCTGTCCAGCACGGCACCGAACCCGCCCGCGATCCAGCCGAACAACGACAGCAGCAACAGTCGCGGCGGCATGCTCCAGCGCATGTTGGCCCGATACAGGTTGGTGAACGCGCCCCATGCGGTCACCACCACCACCGGGAAGCCGGAGGTCCACGACACGATCTGGCCCATGACCAGGAACCAGTGTGGTTCGGCGTAATCCATCAACAGGTGATGCGGGAACACGGTGATCACGAACGCCGTGGTCGCGGCCCAACCCCACACGAACACGCGCGAGAGCGGATAGGGCTTGCCGGTATAACGCGACAACAGCTCGTAGATCGCGATCACGCCCATGTAAATCGCGGAGTTGATGTACATGTGGCCGAACCAGTAGATCAGCGTCTTGGTGAACAACGCATCCAGCGCGACCTGCGGGTAGAAGATGTTGACCAGGCTCATCACCAGCACCACCGCGCCCGCCAGGATGCCCAGCGAGTTCGCGATGATCATGCTGGTGCTCGCGACCACCGTCTTGGAATGGTTGGGGTCGACCTTGCCGCCGAACAGCCACTGCCAGCCCATCGCGCGGCCGAGGTTGCCGTACACCCTGATGATCCCGGCCGCCGCGTCGAGGTAGAAGATCAGCATGCCGACGCCAATCAGCAGGTAGCCGAGCATGAACAACGCCGAGGCGTACGGGCTCCACATGCCCACGCCGTGGGTGGGCAGGGGGTACAGGAACGTCCACAGCGCCGCGTAGCCGCCGCCGAAGACCGCAATGATGATGCAAACGGCGCCCAGCATGAACAATACGTAGTTCGTGACGAACGCCCACAGGTGCAACTTGACGTACTTGCGCAGGAAGAACCACATCACCGCGGTGCTGGCCAGCACCATGGTGCCGACCATGCCCGCGCCGTGCATCGACAGCAGCTTGTAGAACATCGCCGGCGGCACGCCGAGCCAGGTGGCCTGCGACGAGCGCATGGTCAGCCCGATCAGCATCATCGCCACGAACAGCACCAGTGCCGAAACGAGGTACAGGTTGAGGGCAGCCCGTGCGCCGCCGACCAGCCGTTCGTCCTCCGGGTACAGGGTGGTTGATGCCATGGTCATACCCTCCTCGTTCGGTGTGCCGTCGCATCGATGCCAAACCGGTCGACGCGACCCTGGCGGCTGCGTGGGTCACGACTGGCAGCCGCCGGCAACATCATGGGTTGCGCAGCTTGGCCACGTCCTCGACGGTCACTGCCGGCGCATGGTTGCCCCAGTTCGTCCGCTCGTGGTTGATCACCGCGGCAATCTCCTCGTCGGTGAGCTGACTCGCCCAACCCGGCATCTGCGCAGGGTAGGTCGTGCCGTTGATCACCCGGCCATGGGTACCGTGCAGGACGATCGTGATGTGCTCGGTGGCATCGGCCGCCATCACCACCGGGTCGCCGGCCAGCGGCGGAAAAACCTTCGGCATCCCTTCGCCCCTGGCCTGGTGGCAGACCGCGCATTTCTCGCTGTACACCTTCGCTCCCAGTTCCGCACCGGTCGGCCCTGCGGCGATCGCGACGGCCGGAGTCGCCGCTGTCCCGGTAGCAGCCTCGCCGGCCGCGACGACCTTGAGGTCATGGGTCATCGCTGCGTGCGCCAGGCCGCAATACTCGAGGCATTGCACCTTGTACGTGCCTGGCTTGTCGAAGGCGTACAAGAGTTTGTTGGTATAACCCGGCATCGCCTGGGTTTGCGTCACGATGCGGCCATCGGGCGCGTACACGGCAAAACCGTGGTTGACGTCGTCGCTGGTGACGCGGAACTCCACGACGCTGCCCGCCTGTACGGTGTCGGGCTTGATTTGCCACGACCACTGGCGCCCGACCACGTCGACGACCTGCTGCGCGTCGAGCGTGCCGCTTTGCGGTGGAATGGGAAAGTTTCGCAGCGTGGCCCAACTTCCGACCACGAAGGCGATGAACAACACCACGAACGCCCACGCCTGCAGCACGTGCGAAGTGTGCGTGGCCCTGCGCGTTTCCTCGTCGTCCGCGGGCTTGCCCGCCTGCACGATGACGAAAATGAACCCCAACGCGATGATCGCTGCCCCGACCAGCCAGATCGTCCAAACGACATTCTGCAGGACCATGGCCCCTCCTGCCCGTCGTGAAAGGAAACGTGTTTACTCCGATCCTACGTCATTTGAATTGATCCAGGTCAAATTTTACTCATTGATTTCGACCCCCTGTCGCCGGTCGAGCGCTGCGCGGATCGGGGCCAGGAACCGCCGTGCAAGCCGGCATGCATCCCCGGCGTCCACACTCGTGGCGAGCTGCGCGACCAGGGCCGAGCCGATCACCACCGCATCGGCAAAATCCGCGATCGCACTCGCACTGGCGGCGTCCCTGATTCCGAACCCCACGGCAACCGGCACCGCTGCGCGCCTGCGCAGGTCAGCCACGCGCGATGCGATGTCGACCGTGGACAATTTCCCGGCACCGGTAATGCCGGCAAAGGATACGTAATAGAGATAGCCTTCCGCAGCCGCGACCGCGCGGCCGAGCCGCGCGTCGGAGGTGGTCGGCGCCACGAGCAGGATCCGCCGCAACCCCTCGTCGCGGAGCGGTTGCAAAACGGCGTCTTCCTCGATCGGGCAATCGACGACGAGCACGCCGTCCACGCCGGCATCGGCGGCTTCGCGTGCGAAGTGTTCGATGCCACGCACTTCGAGTGGATTCAGATAGCCCATCAGCACGACCGGCGTTTCCGCGTCGCGTTCGCGGAATTCGCGCACCCAGCGCAGGATGTCCACGATACCGACCCTGTTGCGCAGCGCGCGCTCGTCGGCGTGCTGGATCACCGGGCCATCCGCCATCGGGTCCGAAAACGGCATCCCCAGCTCGATCAGGTCGGCACCCGCATCGACCAGTGCGTGCATCAGTGCCGGCGTCGCGTCGGGGGTCGGATCACCCGCCGTGACGAACGGAATCAGCGCGGTGCGCTTGTGTGCGTGCAATTCGGCAAATCGCCTGCTGATGCGATTGCCGAGTCCCGAGCCCCGTGTCCCGAGTCCCGCAGTCATAACTCGATGTGCTCGCGCTGCGCGATCGTGTGCACATCCTTGTCGCCACGCCCGGAAAGGTTGCACAGGATGAGTTTGTCCTTCGGCAGTCCGCCCGCAAGCTTGATTGCCTCGGCGACCGCGTGGCTGGATTCCAGCGCCGCGAGGATGCCTTCGGTTTCGCACAACAGATGGAACGCCGCGAGCGCCTCGTCGTCGGTCACGCCGACGTACTCCGCGCGCGCGGTGTCCTTGAGGAACGCGTGTTCGGGGCCGACGCCGGGATAGTCGAGCCCGGCCGACACCGAGTGGGTTTCGGTGATCTGGCCATCGTCGTCGCAAAGAACATACGTGCGGTTGCCGTGCAGCACGCCAGGCCGGCCGGCCGCCAGCGACGCCGCGTGCCGGCCGCTCGCCAAACCCTTGCCGGCCGCTTCGGCGCCGACGATCCGCACCTCGCGATCATTGAGGAACGCGTGGAACAGGCCGATCGCGTTCGAGCCGCCCCCCACGCACGCGGTCAGCACGTCCGGCAGGCGGCCGAAGCGCTCCAGCATCTGCGCACGCGCCTCGCGCCCCACCACGGCATTGAAGTCGCGCACCATCATCGGGTACGGATGCGGGCCCGCGACGGTGCCGATGATGTAGAAGGTGTCCACAACGTTGGTGACCCAGTCGCGCAGCGCCTCGTTCAAGGCGTCCTTCAGCGTTCGCGAACCCGACGTCACCGGCACCACTTCGGCCCCCAACAGCTTCATCCGGTACACGTTGATCTTCTGGCGCTCGATGTCGACCGCGCCCATGTACACGACGCATTGCATCCCGAAACGCGCGCACACGGTGGCGGCGGCGACACCGTGCTGGCCGGCACCGGTTTCGGCGATGATCCGGGTCTTGCCCATCGCGCGGGCGACCAGCACCTGGCCGACGGTGTTGTTGATCTTGTGTGCGCCGGTGTGGTTGAGGTCCTCGCGCTTCAGGAGGATCTGCGCGCCGCCGACGTGTTCGGACAAACGCCGGGCGTGATAGATCGGCGAGGGGCGCCCCACGTAGTTCTTGAGGTCGTCGGCAAACTCGCGCTGGAAAGCGGGGTCGTCGCGCAGATGCGTATACGCGTCGGTGAGTTCCTGCAGTGGCGCGATCAGGGTCTCGGCAACAAAAGTGCCACCGTACGGACCAAAGCGGCCGTGCGCGTCCGGAAATGCGTGGTAGTCCGCGGGTGCGGGAGTGCGGGTTTCGTCGTTCATGCTTGCGCCGAAGCGGCTTGCGTGGCGCCCACCGCCGTGAAGAATTCACGCATTTTGGCAGCGTCCTTGATGCCGGGCGAGGATTCGACGCCGCTGGCGAGATCGACCGCCCACGGGTGGACCGTGCGGATCGCGTCACCGACGTTCTCCGCATTCAATCCGCCGGCCAGGAGGATCGGGCGCCCAAGGTCATGCGGCACCCGCGACCAGTCGAACGTCCTGCCCTGCCCGCCTTGCTGGCCCGGCGGATGGCCATCGAGCACGAAGCCCGCGGCATGGACGTGTTCGGCAGCGATCGCGCGGACATCCACATCGCCTGCCATGCCCAACGCCTTCAGGTAGCGCACGCTGCACGAGTCACAGAACGCGGCGCTCTCCGGCCCGTGGAACTGCACGAGGTCCGGCCGCACGGCACGAACGATTGCGCGTACCGTTTCAACCGACAGCCCGTGGGTCAATACGACGGCATCGACGAACCCAGGCAGCACGTCACGGATTGCGCGGGCACGTTCGATCGAAACGCAGCGGGGGCTGGACGGGGTCATCACCATGCCGATCGCGTCCGCACCCAGTTCGCACGCGAGCAAGGCGTCTTCGACACGGGTGACACCGCAGATCTTGATGCGCGTTCTGCTCATGTAGTCGGACCGAAAGGCGAAAACAATCCGCGAATGAACGCAAATGAACGCCGATGATTCGCCTGCGATTCGCGTTTTTTTGCGTGCATTTGCGGATTCATGCCCTTGCCGTTGCAGCGTGATTTCCGGCGGAAGCCCCCATTCTGCCGGATATTTCGGTCCGATGAAGGCGAGTCTCCACGCATCGCGATGGATCGTGCCGTATCCGCCGCACTGCAGGGGCTCGACGCCATGGCTATCATCGCGGTGGACGGCCGGAAGGATGCGCCGGCCCTGCCGAGGCCTGAAGGTGCCGTGATGGACCTCGTCGAACGCGACGCGACGTTGCAGCAGTTGCACGATTGCCTGCGCAGGGTGGCTGGCGGTATTGGCCACATGGCGTTGATCTCCGGCGAGGCCGGGATCGGCAAGACCAGTTTGTTGCGCGCGCTGGCGTCGCAGCAGGGCGATGTTGCGCTGTGGTGGGGCGGTTGCGACGCGTTGCAGACGCCCAATCCGCTCGCGCCGCTGTATGACATCGCGCGATCGACGGAGACCGGGCTCGACAAGGCCCTGGCCGCAGCCGGCGACCGGATCGCACTGTTCGAAGCCGTGCTGGCGGCACTTGCCCGCAGCCCCCGGACGGTATTGCTGGTGGTCGAGGACGTGCACTGGGCCGATGCGGCGACGCTGGACCTCCTGAAGTTTCTCGGTCGGCGCATCGAGCACGTCCCGTGCCTGCTCGCCGTCTCGTTCCGCGACGATGAAGTCGGCGCGACACATCCGCTGCGACGACTGATGGGCGAACTGCCGACCGACGCCGTCACGCGCATCGAGCTTTCCCGGCTGACGCCCGCCGGGGTCGAAACGCTGGCGCGACGCGCGTTGCGCTCGGCCGAAGGCATCCACTCTGCAACCCGCGGCAATCCATTTTTCGTGACCGAACTGCTGCGGCACGGCGGCAACGGCATGCCGCGCGGGGTGCAGGATCTGGTGCTGTCGCGCTTTGCGCGGCTTTCTCCCGACGCGCAGGACGTCGTGCGGCTGGCCAGCATCGTGCCTGCGAGGATCGAACCATGGCTGGTCCAGGAACTGCTTGCGCCGGGCGCCGCGGCGCTGGAGGAATGCCTCGACTCCGGGCTGTTGCTGGCCACCGGCGATGCGCTGGTGTTTCGCCACGAGCTCGCCCGCGCCGCGGTCGAATCGGCGCTGCCGGCGCCCGCTGCGCGTGCCCTGCATGCGCGCGCGCTCGCGGCCCTCGAGCGCGCCGACGCGCACCTGCAGGTTCCGCTGGCGCGTCTCGCCCACCACGCCGCGCGCGCTGGCGATGCCGATGCCGTGCTGCGCCTGGCGCCACGCGCCGCCGACGAGGCGCGTCGACGCAGTGCCCACAAGGAAGCCGCCCAGCACCTGCGCAATGCGTTGACGTACGCCGATGCCCTGCCCGACGCGCAACGCGCGGAGCTGCTCGATTGGCTTTCCTACGAGGATTACCTGACCGGGATGATCGAAGAGGCCATCGACGCGCGCGAATCCGCGCTCGCGCTGTGGCGGGAGACGGGCGACCTGCTCAAGGCCGGCGACGCGATGCGCTCGCTGTCGCGCCTGCACTGGTTCCACGGTGGCCAGACCGCCGCCGCCAGGGACCACGCGCGCAACGCCATCGCGACCCTGGAAACGTTGCAGCCGGGACGCGAGTTGGCGATGGCCTACAGCAACCTTTCACAGTTGCACATGCTCGCGATGGAAATCGGGCCGTCCCTGGACTGGGGCAACAAGGCGCTGGCGCTGGCCATCGCGCTCGGCGACCGCGAAACCGAAATCCACGCACTCAACAACATCGGCACCGCCGAGCTGGATGCCGGCGACGAGGAAGCCGGCCGCGCCGACCTCGAACGCAGCCTGGCCCTCGCGCAGGAAGGCGGGTTCGAGGAACACGCCGCACGCGCTTTCACGAACCTCGGCTATACCGCGGGAACCACCGGGCGCTATGAAGACGCGCACGCGATCCTCGCCCGCGGCATCGCCTGGTGCGAACAGCGCGACCTGGACTCGTGGGCCCATTACATGGCCGCCTACCGCAGCGAAATCTCGTTGTGGCAGGGCAACTGGGCCGATGCGGAAGCGCGCGCCGCAACCGTGCTGCGCATTCCCGGCATCGTGCCACTTAGTCGCATCATTGCGCTGGTGGTGCTCGGTCGCCTGCACGCGCGGCGCGGTGACGCCGGCGCGCGAGCGTTGCTCGACGAAGCGCTCGAATTGGCGCTGCCCACGCGGGAACTGAACCGGACCGGCTGGGTCGCCGCCGCGCGTGCGGAGTGGGCCTGGTTGCGCGGCGACGTCGCCTCAATCCGTGCGGAAGTGGAACCCGGATGGACGGTTGACGTCGAAGCGGACATCGGTTCCTGGATTTTCGGCGAGCTCGGGTGGTGGCTCCACAAGGCCGGAGCGCTCGACAAGGCACCGTCCTTCTGCGCCCTGCCGTACGCGTTACAGATCGACGGACACTGGAGCGAGGCGGCCGCAGCCTGGGCCGCACGCGGTTGCGCCTACGAACGCGCGCGCGCGCTGGCCGAAGGCGATGTGCCCGCGCAACGCGAAGCCTTGGCACTGTTCGAGGAATTCGGCGCCACGATCGACGCCGAACGCGTGCGCAGGACGCTGCAGGCGGCGGGCGTGCGCGGCGTACCGCGCGGGCGGCGCGCATCGACGCGGGCGCATCCGCTCGGGCTGACCCCACGCGAAGCCGAGGTGCTGCGCCTGCTTTGCGAAGGTCTCTCCAACGCCGGGATCGCCGCACGACTGCACCGGTCGGTACGTACGGTCGACCATCATCTCGCCGCGATCCTCGCCAAACTCGGGGTTTCCTCGCGCACCGAAGCGGTTGCCGCGGCGCTGCGCTTCGAAAAATAGGCAATTGCACGCGGCAAACCGGGCAATTCCGCCGTGGGCACGGCGGGCGTCGGCGGAATAGTTTGTCCGGGACGGTGATCCGCGCCGCCGTGAACCGGAGAAAGTCATGCCCCGTTACCTGGTCGAACGCGATTTTCCCGACGGCCTGCACATCCCCGCCAACGACGAGGGCGCTCTCGCCTGTCAGGGTGTCGTCGAACGCAATGCCGCCGACGGCGTGACCTGGGTGCATTCCTACGTCAGCGCCGACAGCCGCAAGAGCTACTGCATCTACGACGCGCCCGCCCCGGACACGATCCGGCGCACCGCTGACCGCAACAACCTGCCGATCACGCGGATCACGGAGGTTCGCGTTCTCGATCCGTACTTCTACCGCTGATCCGGCACAGCGATCCCTTCCACCCGCCAAGGAGTCCGACATGATCCCCAGGAACATCCTGCTTGCGCTGCTGCTCTCCATCCCCGTGCTGGGTTTTGCCGCCCCCGGAAATCCGGGCGCGCCGACGCAACCGACGAATGCCACTTCACATCGCTACATCATCCAGCGCACCTTCCCTGCCGGCGCGCTGGATGGCCTCGATGCTTCCACGAAAGCCAAAATCAACGCCAACAATGCGAAATTCGGCGTCAAATGGCTGATGTCCTACGCCAACGCCGACAAGACCCTGACCTACTGCATCTACGAAGGCCCCAGCAAGCTGGCGATCCGCGAGGCGGCAAAGGCCAACGCGATCCCCGTGGACAGCATCACCGAGGTGCCGGTGACGCTGACGCCGTGACCGCGGCGGGCAGGCCCCACTGCGCTGGATACCGCGGACCCAGAAAGGTCAGCCCCTGCGGCGTGGCGGTCACTCCCGCGACGTCGCGGTTGCGCGCCGCCAGCAACTCCGCGATCCATTCGACCGGGCGTTCGCCACGCCCGATCTCCAGCAGCGAGCCGACGATGTTGCGCACCATGTGGTGCAGGAACGCATTGGCTTCGATGTCGACGACCACGTGCTCGCCCTCGCGCCGCACGTTCACTTCAGTGACGTTGCGGCGCGCGTGACGCGCCTGACACGACACCGCGCGGAACGATGAAAAATCCTGCTCGCCAACCAATGCTTGCGCGGCCGCATGCATGGCGTCGGCATCCAGTGGCGCGCGCTCCCATGAAAGGAATCTGGCATCCAGCGCAGGGCGGATCGGGCGGTTGAGGATCGCGTAGCGATAACGCCGCGCGCGTGCGGAAAACCGCGCGTGGAAGTCGTCCGGCACGGCCTGCGCCCACAAGACCGCGATCGCCGGGAGCAGGCGGGAGGTCGTCCCGAGCACCCATGCGCGGGGGTCACGATCGGCGTCCGTGTCGAAGTGCACGACCTGGCAGCGCGCGTGCACGCCCGCGTCGGTGCGGCCTGCACAGATCACTTCGACCGGATGGTCGGCAACGAATGACAATGCCGCTTCCACTTCGGCCTGCACGCTCGGCCCGTGGCCCAGCCGCTGCCAGCCGAAGAAATCGGTGCCGTCGTATTCGATGCCCAGCGCAACGCGTTGCGTCAACTCGAAGTCTCGGCCAGCAGCCGCTTGGCTTCATCCTTCTGCGTTTGCGACCCTTCCTCGAGCACTTCGTCGAGCATCGCGCGGGCTCCCACGGGATCGCCCATGTCCATGTACGCGCGCGCGAGGTCGAGCTTGGTATCGACCGGATCATCGCTGAAGTCAGGCTCTGCATCATCGACGCCAACCAGGTCCGGCTCCGGCTGCATCGGCGCGGGCGGCACGTCCATCGTGGGCGGCGTGTGCTCCGGATCCGCTGGCATTTCGGCAGGAATCGCCCCGGTTTCCGTGGTCTGGGGGTCGGATGCTGCGTGCGCGCGAACCGTCGTCACGCCCTCATCGGCGGGTTGCCGCAGGGAAGCCAGGCCGTACGGATCCTCGGAGGGGGCGGATGGTTGTGATTCGGCCGGTGCGGCGAACAACGGATCGCCCGGCGCGAGTTCTTCACCCATCACGGCCACCTCGTGCCATTCCATGCTGCCGGCGTCACTGACGTGCACGTGCATGGCTTCGGCGGCGGTGAGGAACGATGCGGTATCGCCATGCGCGTAATACATCCGGCACAACGCGAGATGGGTGTCGAGGTTGTCGGGGTCTTCCTTCAGTTGCGCCCGCAGGGACGCCTCGTAACCCGGCGCACCGGCCGCGGGCGGCGACACGTCTTCGGGGTCGGACAATGGGCCGCGTCCGGCGACAGCGGTCTCGGCGCCGCGCCGGAGCCAGCCCAGCAGTCCGATCAGGATCAGCCCCAGCACGATCAAACCCGCCACGATCCAGGTCAACGGACGTTGAAACCAAGGCGTTGCCGACGCTTGCGCTTTCCCTGCGGCCGGGTTGTTTGCGGTTTTCGCACCCGCACCGGTGGAAGCCCCGGAGGCCGGAGCGACCACGTTCGCGGCGGCGGTCGGCGTGGCGGCGCTCGATGCAGCCGCCGTGGCCGGCGTCCCTGGCTGCACTGCCGCCAGCTTGTGCTGGAGTTCGGCAATCGTGGTGTCCTTCAAATTCAACAACTTGCCAGACTTGTCGGCAATACCTTCGAGACTGTGCACCCGCGATTCGAGATCGGTATTCGACTGGTTCAGGCTGGTCAGGGTCGCGCGGTCGTTCTGCAACTGCCGTTGCAGCCCAGCCAACGTTTCACTGCCGGTGCCCCCAGCAACGCCCGGACGATTACCCGCGCCGCCTGCCCCGCCAGTGGGCGGAACCAACGCGAGGTGATCCGACGCAGGAGCCGACGGGCCGGGTTGGGGAGCGGTTCTCGCCGCCGCCTGCGCCGCCGTCCCTTCGATCACGGTCGCGCGGTGGGGCTTCGCCGCGCGCCACGCTTCGTACTGACGATGCACCTCAGCATTGGCTTCGGCAATGCTGACCTTGTCGATTTCGTCGCGGGTCGGGATGCGCAGGATCGCGCCGGCCTTCAGGTCGTTGATGTTGTCCTTGAAGAAGGCTTCCGGATTCGCGGACTTCAGCGCCAGCATCAACTGGTTGATGGTGGCGCCCGTGCCCTGGCGGGCATCCTGCGCGATTCCGTACAACGTGTCTCCGTGGTGAACCGGAATCTGCTGCCCGGCAGAAACCCCGGCCGCGGCTGGCGGCGGTGGTGGAGGCGCGACGCGGGGTTCGGGAGTGGCCTGCGGCTGCGGCGGGGCATGGGTCTCCGGCTGGGGTTGCGGTTCAGGCTGCACCACTGGCTGCGGAAACTCCGATTGCGTCGGCAATTGGGCTGGCTGCGCGGGTGGCGGCGCGGACGGCGCACCCGCAACCGGGGCGCTCTGCACCGCCGGTGCGGGGGATGCGATCACCGGGTTCAACAGCACCACGAACTCGCGCAGCTGCTTGCCCTGGCGGGTATTCACCTGCACCAGGAAATCAAGGTACGGATCGGTGATCGGCTGGCTGCTGGTGACCAGGATCAACTTCTGCCCGTTGTTGTCGGTGACGACATGGAAACGCAACGTGCGGTCGGTCGGCGTTCGTTGCAGGCCGGCGCGCGCGAAATCATCGGCCGTCGCCAGTCCGACGGTCAGTCCGTCGAGTTCAGTGAGGTTTTCCGGATGCAGCGGGATCGCGGCGACCAGCGGCTGGTTCAACGCCGACTTGACCTGGATCTGGCCAAACTGCAATGCCCACGCCGGCGCCGCGGCCATGGCCAGCAACACGACACTTGCCATACGGAGTTTGAACTTCATGACACACGACCCCTCCCGGTCACCGGCCACACCGGGAGCGGCGACCATCGGCGCGCGCCCGTGCGCAGCGCAAGAGTATTGCAGAACCCGCCGATCACCAAGCCCGCGGGCCTGCCGGCGGGCGAGCGGCACGTCGTCGCGCTCAACGGTCTGTGGAAGATGGAGATGGCGGCACACCGGCCGCCTGCAGTTTCTTTTGCAAAGCCGCGATCTCTTTGTCACGTTGCTGCAACTGTTTTCTGCGTTCGGCGTTCTGCTGCTCCAGGCGGGTCACCTGTGCCTGCAAGTCGGCATGGTGGGCGCGCGCGGTCGAAATTTTCGCATCGACGTCCTTCAACTGTGCCCGCACCTCGCCGCCGCGGTGGGCATCGGCGGCGGAACCCGCCTGCCCTCCTGGGCCGGCCTGAACCATCATAGGGATACTCGTGCCCACGACGGCTGCGCCGAGCAGCCCGGCCAGCATGAACCTGCCTTGCAAAATCCGCCTCATTTTCATCCTCCCGGATTCGTTCACGCGACCCCGATTTCCGCATCTGGCGGACTGCGGCAAAGGTCCAGCGGCGCCTAAAGATACTCGCGAATCAGGATCTCCGCGACCTGGATCGCGTTCAGCGCCGCGCCCTTGCGGATGTTGTCGGACACCACCCACAAGTCCAGTCCATTGGGGTGCGAGATGTCCTCGCGGATGCGGCCGACGAACACCGCATCCTTGCCCGCGGCGTGGCCGACCGGCGTCGGGTAGCCGCCGGCCTTGCGCTCGTCCACCACCACCACTCCGGGCGCGGACTCCAGCAGTTCACGCGCCGTCGCGGCATCGATCCTGTCGCGGGTCTCGATATGCACCGCCTCGGAGTGACCGAAGAACACGGGGACCCGCACCACCGTCGGGTTCACCTGGATGGCGTCGTCCTCGAGGATCTTGCGGGTTTCATGGACCAGCTTCATTTCCTCGGTCGTGTATCCGTTGTCCAGAAAGTCACCGCCCTGCGGGATCACGTTGAATGCGATCTGGGCGGGAAATTTCGAGGGCTCGACCTCACGGAAGTTGAGCAAATCAGACGTCTGGCGACCCAGTTCTTCGATCCCGGAGCGCCCCGCACCGGACACCGACTGATAAGTCGCCACATTGATGCGTTCGATGTGGGCTTCGCGATGGATCGGCGCCAGCGCCACCAGCATCTGCATGGTCGAACAATTCGGATTGGCGATGATGTTGCGGTTGGTGTACTCGGCGATCGCGTGCGGATTGACCTCGCTCACCACCAGCGGCACGTCATCCGCGTCGCGAAATTCCGACGTGTTGTCGATCACCACGGCACCCGCCTCGACGGCACGCGGCACGTGCTGCCGACTGACCGACGCGCCCGCCGAAAAGAACGCGATGTCGGTACCGGAAAAATCGTACCCCGCCAGGTCACGCACCGCGACCTGCTTGCCCCGGAACGTCAATTTGCTGCCAGCCGAGCGTTCGCTGGCAAGCGGCACCAGTTCCGCGACCGGGAACCCGCGCTCCTCGAGGATCGACAACAGCGTTTCTCCGACCGCGCCGGTGGCGCCGACCATCGCGATGTTGTACTGGGTTTTCCTGGTCATTTTCAGCCAAGCTCGTCGATGTGAAAGTGGGACTCGAGAGTCGAGACCGGGGACTCGAGACCGGGGACCGGAAAAGCGTAACAACCTTTTCGTCGTTCCGGGTTATGCGATACACGGGTTCACTTCGCCGACATCGCCGCACTGTGCGCGATGCCTGAGCGCCTGGTCCATCAACACCAGTGCCACCATCGCCTCGGCGATCGGGGTGGCACGGATACCAACGCAGGGATCGTGGCGACCAGTGGTGCGCACCTCGACTTCTTCGCCAGCGAGGTTCACGCTGCGCCCTGGCACCGGGATGCTGGACGTGGGTTTCAGGGCAACCGACGCCACGATGTCCTGTCCGCTGGAAATGCCGCCGAGTATGCCGCCTGCATGGTTGGACACGAAGCCGCCCAAGCGCATTTCGTCGCGGTGTTCGCTGCCGTGCTGGGCGACGCTGGTGAACCCGGCGCCGATTTCCACGCCCTTGGCCGCGTTGATCGACATCAACGCCGATGCCAGTTCGGCGTCCAGTTTCCCGTACACCGGCTCGCCCCAGCCGGGCGGCACCCCGGTCGCGACCACGTTCACCCGCGCCCCGCAGGAATCGCCAGCCTTGCGCAACGCATTGATGTGCTTCTCCAGTTCCGGCACCTGCGACGCGACCGGCCAGGAGAACGGATTGGCCTCGACCACCTCGAAGTCGATCGCGGCATCGACCGGCAAATCCGGCACCAGGTCGTCCATCTGCGCCAGCCAGCCGTGCACCTCGACGCCGTGCCTGTCGGCCAGCCATTTCTTCGCAAGCACTGCTGCGGCGACCCGCATCGTGGTTTCGCGCGCGGAGGCACGTCCGCCTCCGCGCGGATCGCGGATGCCGTACTTCTGCCAATAGGTGTAATCCGCGTGCCCGGGACGAAACGTGTCGGCGATGCCGGCGTAATCCTTCGGGCGCGCGTCGACATTGCGGATCAGGAGCGCAATCGGCGTGCCGGTGGTCCCGCCTTCGTACACGCCCGACAGGATCTCCACGGCGTCCGCCTCGTGGCGTTGCGAGGTGAAGCGCGACTTGCCGGTCGCACGCCGCGCGAGGTCGTGGACGAAATCGCCGGGCGCAATCGCTATCCCGGGCGGACAGCCGTCGATCACGCAGCCGATCGCCGGCCCGTGCGATTCACCGAAGGTCGTGACCGCGAACAGTTTTCCGAAGGTGTTGGAGGACACGGCTGGAATCGGGAGGACGTCGGATGGGCAAGCTTACCCGTCTTCGCCCGCCGGCGCGGCCAGCCATTCCCGCTCGAGCAGCGCAAACACCAGGTCGTCGGCCCATTCTTCGCCGCAGCGCACGCTTTGGCGGAAATGCGCCTCGCGGCGCATGCCGAGCCCCTCGAGCAACTTCACGCAGGCCGTATTGCGCGGATCGACCGATGCGACGACGCGATGTTTGTGCAAACCCCCAAAGACGAAGTCCAGCACCACCTCGAGTGCCTCGCGTGCGTAACCCTGGCGCTGGTGCGCCGGCGCAAGGGTGATTCCCAGTTCGACGGTGTCCGCGTCCATGAAATGCAATCCGAAGTCGCCGATCAGTTCTCCGGAATCGCGCAGGCGGATCGCGCGCTGCCACCAGGTGCCCGGCGTGTCGGGCGCCACGCGCAGCTGCGTTTCGATGAAATGCCCGGCATCCGCGGCGGACACGGGTTTCCAACCCTGGTAACGGCTCACCACGGGGTCGCCGCGGTACGCGAACAGTGCGTCCGCGTCCCCGCGTTGCAGGGCGTCCAGGCGCAGCCGTGCGGTGACGATTTCCACGGTCATCCAGCCTTGCGGGTCGCCAGCACCGCGCGAATCGCGCCGGCATGTTCGGCCAGATCACGCTGCTCCAGCACGAACACGCCCATCGGGCCGACCTCGAAGTCGATCCACACGAACGGCACTTCGGGCAGCAGTTCGTCCAAAGCGTGTTCGCTCTCCCCGACCTCGACGATCAGCAGCCCGTCATCGGTCAGGTGTTCGGGCGCACCGCGCAGGATCCGCAGCGCGATGTCGAGGCCATCCGCGCCGGCCGTCAACCCGAGTTTCGGCTCGTGCGCGTACTCGTCCGGCAATGCAGCGTATTCGGCGTCGGTGACGTAGGGCGGATTCGACACGATCAGGTCGTAGCATTCGCCGGCCAGGCCCGCGAAAAGGTCGGACCGCACCACACGTACGTTTCGTTCGACACCATGCAACGCGATGTTCTCGCGCGCGAGCGCGAGGGCGTCGTCGCTGAGGTCGGCGATATCCACCCGCCAGCGCGGATGATGCGCCGCGATCGCGATCCCGATGCAACCCGACCCCGTGCACAGGTCGAGCACGCGCTCGATGTCGTGCCCGTCCAGCCACGGCGAAAACCCGCCCTCGATCAGTTCCGCGATCGGCGAGCGCGGTACCAGCGCGCGCCGGTCGGATTTGAACGGCATGCCTGCGAACCAGACCTCGCCGACCAGGTACGCGACGGGCTCGCGGGTTTCGATGCGGCGCTCGATCAATGCCAGCACGCGGGATTTTTCCCCGGCCGTCACCCGGGCGCCGCCGTAGGCGGGCGGCAGGTCGGGCGGCAGATGCAGGCTGGACAGCACCAGGTGCGTCGCCTCGTCGACGGCGTTGTCGTGGCTGTGGCCGAACACCAGCCCGGCCGCGTTGAAGCGGCTCGCGGCGTAGCGAATCAAATCGACGATGGTGGCGAGTTCGTCGGTCATGACGGCAGGCGCGGGAAAGCGCGAAGTATAGATGCGGGACGGATGCACTCTCCTTTTTCCGGGTCGATCCGCGGCTAGACTTTCATAATGGCGATCCCGACGCTGCTGCAATACCTCGTCCCGCAAAAAACCTTGAGCGGCATCGTGCGGAAGGCGACCCGCTGGAGCTGGCAACCCTGGAAGGATTTCCTGATCCGCCGGGTGGTCCGGGCCTGCGGCGTGGACATGACGGAAGCGGCGCAAACCGACCCGCGCGCGTACGAGACGTTCAATGCGTTCTTCACGCGCGCCTTGCGTATGGGCACTCGGCACGCGGATGGCGACGCCGACACGGTCGTGAGCCCCGCCGACGGCACGATCAGCCAGATCGGCAATATCGACGAAGGCCGAATCCTGCAAGCCAAGGGTCGCCACTACACGGTCGCCGAACTGGTCGCCGATGAAGCATTGGCGGAGAATTATCGCGAAGGGTGCTTCGCGACGATCTACCTGTCGCCACGCGACTATCACCGCGTGCACATGCCCCTTGGCGGCGAGCTGGTCGAAACCCTGCACGTTCCCGGGCGGCTGTTCAGCGTCGCGCCGGGGCCGGTGGCGGGGATCCCCCGTCTGTTCGCGCGCAACGAGCGGCTGATCTGCCACTTCCACGGGAGCCGCGGACCCTTCGTGGTGGCTTTGGTCGGCGCAATGCTGGTATCGGGAATCACCACCGTGTGGAGCGGGCCGGAAGTGCCCCCGTACGCGCGCGCGATGACCCGGCGCGACTGGCGCGGACGCGGGATACGGTTGGCCCGCTTCGCCGAGATGGCCCGTTTCGAGATGGGCTCCACCGTGATCGTGCTGCTGCCATGGCCGGGACGGCTCGACCGGACCTTCGCCAGCGAATCGCAAGTTCAGGTCGGCCAGCGGCTGGGGCATTTGTAGGCGGCCCGTGATCAAGGCACAATCGCGGGATACAGGGGAATGGTGAATCTGCGTGAGGAACCTTTCGTTGGTCCCAGAGCATCCGAAATCGGGGGGCAATTACCTCCGCCGCCTTGTCACGCGTGTCACGGCCATGAGCCACAGCGCGCGGCTCCGGCGCCAACTCGCCGAAATCGAGCAACGCAGCCTGGAGTTGCCGCGCTCCTACCGCGAACAACTCGCCGAGTTGATCGGTCGCGAGTGCGACTGCGTCGCACACAGTGCGGATCCCGCGCTGTACGGAATCCAGACCGAAGAGGGGGTCACCACCGGCGGTCTCGACGTGGGCTACGATCGCGCCCGCTCCGACAACGTACAGGTGCGCATGCGCGGCCTGGCGCTGTGGCTCGCACTGGTGTATCACGAGACGCGCAACGCCACCGCGCCGGACAGCGAGGAACTGCATCGTCACGTGTTGCGCATCATGCGCGAGTTGAAGGTGTTCTCTTCACGCCTGGAATCCAACGGGAACGAGGCTTGACGCCGCGTCCATCGCCGACCCGTCCGGCAGCCCCTTCCCCAGCCCGCGCCCGCGCGCGCACGCCATGATCGAATTCGGACACGCAACCCACGCCGGGTTGCGCCGCGAACACAACGAAGACACCTACTGGGCCGATGGCGCGCTCGGACTGTTTCTCGTCGCCGACGGACTTGGCGGCCACGCGCACGGCGAAATCGCCAGTGCGATGGCAAGAACCGCGGTTGTGGCATCCGTTGCCGCGGGGGCCGATCTGAGCGAAGCGACGTTGCGCGCCAGCGACGCGATCCTTGCCTGTCCGAGGGATGATGCCATGCTGCCGATGGGCACCACGCTTGCTGCGCTGAAACTCGGCGACGACCACGATTTCGAAATCGCGTGGGTCGGCGACAGCCGCATCTACCTGTGGTCGCAGGGTGACCTCCGGCAACTGTCCCGGGATGACTCGGTCGTGCAGGAACTTGTCGACAACGGCACCCTCACCGCCGATGAGGCCCGTACGCACCCGCAGCGCAACCAGATCACGCAGGCGCTCGGCATCACGCCACCCGAAACCCTGAGGATCGAGCCGTTGACGGGGCGTTGCTCGTCCGGCATGCAGTTTCTGCTGTGCAGTGACGGCCTGACCGAGGAGCTGGACGATGCCCGCATCGCCGCCACGTTGTCGCAAACCGATCTTGCGGCGCAGGAATGCGTGGACCACCTGCTGCTCGCCGCGCTCGACGCCGGCGGCCGCGACAACATCACCGCGGTGCTGGTCAGGATCAGGTGACCGGCGACATGCCGGCGCCCACCCGATCCGGCGTTCGCCAGCAGGACAATCAAGACCTCGCGCGAAGCGAGCTATCCGCCGGCGGTGTCCACGCGCTGCCACAGGCTGCCTTGCCCGCTGGCCCGGTCCAGCGCATCGAGCCGCGCAGCATGGGCCGCTGTTTCCTCCACCGACGCCCGCAATACCCGCGGTCGCACGGCAAGCCGGGCGACGGCCGGCTGCGGCGCGATGGCGCCGTTCCTCGCGTACGGCTCGCCGCTGCCCAGTGCCAGGTCGGTCTGCCCGGCGGTCATCGCGACCCAGACTTCGGCCAGCAGATGGGCGTCCAGCAGCGCCCCATGGACCTCGCGGCGACTGTTGTCGACCCCCAGCCGTTTGCACAGCGCATCGAGGGTGTTCTTCTGCCCCGGGTATTTCTTGCGCGCGAGGTCGAGCGTGTCCACGATCGTCACGTGATCGCCGAGCAGTCCGTAAACGCTTCCGGCGCGCTGCAACTCGTCGTCGAGAAACGCGGCATCGAACGCGGCATTGTGGATCAGCAATTCCGCGCCATCGATGAAAGCCACGAGATCGCCTGCGATTTCCGCGAACCTCGGCTTGTCGCGCAGAAACTCGTCGGTGATGCCGTGGACCGCCACCGCGCCCGGGTCGATGGCCCGTTCCGGGTTCAGGTATCGCTGGAACGTGCGCCCGCTCGGACGTCGGTCCACCAGTTCCACGCAGCCAATCTCGATCACCCGATGTCCGCGTTCGACCTCGAGCCCGGTCGTTTCGGTATCCAGGACCACCTTGCGTGTCATGTTCGTTCCTTCAATCGTTCGGCCTGCGCGCGAGCCGCGCGATCGACCCGTTCGTTTTCCGGGTGTCCACTGTGCCCGCGCACCCACGCCCACCGCACCTGATGGCGTGCGTCCGCCGCGGCCAGGCGTTCCCACAGATCCTGATTCTTCACGGGCTGTCGGCCCGCGGTTTTCCATCCGTTGGCACGCCACCTGGCCAGCCATTGCTCGATGCCGTGGCGAACGTACTGCGAGTCGGTGGTCAGCAGCACATTGCATTCCCGCTTCAGCGACTCCAGCGCCATGATCGCCGCCGTCAACTCCATGCGGTTGTTGGTGGTGTCCGCCTCTCCGCCGGCAAGCAGCTTTTCACTGCCGCGCCAGCGCAGCAACGCCGCCCAGCCACCGGGCCCCGGGTTGCCGAGACAGGCGCCGTCGGTGAACACCTCGACCGTGTCGATCCCACTCATGCGCATTGCCGATGGGCGCCCGGGAGCGCCGGCTTGGCTTCGACCACCCGGCGGCTCGACGCCGACTTGCGCAGCGGTATCGCAGTCACGACGCGCCGGTGCGCCTCGATCACATAGGCTCCACCCATTCCCCGTACCAGCCATCCGGGCATGCCGGCTGCCCCGCTCGCCCGCGGCCACGGCGATCCGCAACGCCTTGCCGGCGCCACGTCGAGTCCCGCCATGCGCAGCGCGCGCTCCCAGCGCCGCGGTGCGACACCGGCACGCCACAGCGAGCGCGGGTGCAACCCGGCAACCAGCAGGGTGCCGTGATTGGCAAGCACCCGCGCCAGTTCCCCGGCGATGATTTCGGGGGCAACGTCGGCACGATCCGCAAAGCGCACCAGCACCGCGCAAAACGATTCATCGCCGAACGGCAGTTCCTGGACGGCGGCACGCAGCGGACCACGCCAACCCGTGCCGTCGGGATCCGGATGCAGGCTCGTCCAGCACGCCACCCCCGCAACCGCGGGTTCATGCAAGGCGAGGCCGTCCAGCACCAGGGCGTGGGTTCCGGCGACCCGCGCAAGGCGATCCGCACACAGCACCGAAGTGTCGGCGCCCAGCGCCGCCAGGGCGGGGCCCTTCGTGTCGAATTGGCGTGCCGGCATCGTCGTCTGCAATCGCAACGGGAAATGAGGAGAACGGGATGAATCGGCATTGTGACGGATTCATCAGCGAACGATAAGCGGGAAGCCGATTAACGCCAAACTAACGAACACGACCGGCACGACTGCTAAGGTCGCCGCTTTGCCGGTTCGCCCATGCTGTCACTGCGCCCCCTGCCCGCCCTGCGTGACAACTATATCTGGCTGCTGGCCGATCCCGCATCGGGTACCGCATTGGTCGTGGATCCCGGGGAGGCTGAGCCGGTCCTGCGCGCACTGGATGCGGAAGGCCTTGCATTGACCGCCATCCTGCTGACCCACCACCATGCCGACCACGTCGGCGGAACGCCGGAACTCGCGGCGCGGTTCCCCGCCGCCACGGTGTACGGCCCCTGCGACGACCGGATTCCAGGCACCATCCGGCACGTGGGCGACGGCGACGAGGTCGGGATCCCGGCGCCGGCTGCCCACTTCCAGGTCATCGAGGTGCACGGACACACGCGCAGTCACATCGCCTACCACGGCGAGGGTCTGCTTTTTTGCGGCGACACCCTGTTCAGCCTGGGCTGCGGCCGGCTGTTCGAGGGAACCCCCTCCGAAATGCTGGCTTCGCTTGACCGCCTGGCGGCGCTGCCGGACGACACCCAGGTTTGTTGCGGGCACGAATACACCGTCGCGAACGCGGCCTTCGCCTTGACAGTCGAACCGGACAACCGCGCCCTGCAGGTCCGCGCCGACGCCGCCCGCTCGATGCGCGAGCGCGGCGAACCCACCTTGCCGGCACGGCTGGATGACGAACGCGCCGCCAATCCGTTCCTGAGGACAGACGCCATCGCGAACGAGCGCATCCCCTGGCCCGGCGCGCCGAAACCCGATGCCAGCCGTGTGGACCGGTTCGCGGCGTTGCGACTCGCCAAGGACCACTTTCGCGCATGAATGCCCGACACGCCAGCCGCCTGGGCGCGGCGCTTGCCACCTGCGCGTTGCTCGCCGCCTGTGCGGTCGGACCCACCAAACCACCTCCCAGCCCCGCGGTGGTGACCCCGCGCCCCGAACCGCCCTCGACCACGGTCGCGCCGCTCGTGCGTACGCCGCAGGCCGGCGTCGAACCCTGGACCAGCCTGACCGCCAGCTTCGTCATGCACGACTGCAACGATTCACCGCTGGTTCGCGCCAAGCTGGCCATGTACACGCGCTCGCCCGCCCATTTCGAGCGGATGTTGCATCGGGCGCTGCCGTTGATGTTGTACGTGAAAGAACAGCTGCAGGCTGCGGGAATTCCGGGCGAATTCGTGATGCTTCCGATGCTGGAAAGCTCGTACAACGCGTCCGAGCCCAGCCGCCGCGGCGATCCTGCGGGAATGTGGCAACTGATGCCGCGAACCGCGCGTTCGCGCGGCATCGCGATCGGCCGTCATTACGACGGCCGCCTCGACCCGGTCGCCTCGACCCGGGTCGCCGTCGAAATGCTCGCCGCATTCGGCAAGCGCTTCGACGACTGGCGACTCGCAGACATGGCCTACAACGCGGGGCAGTACGCCGTGCTTGGCGCCCTGCGGCATCACCCGGACCTGGGCGACGGCGCCATTCCGGACATCCCGGTCAGTTCGACCACCCGCAAGCATCTCGCCAAGCTGATGGCCCTGAGCTGCATCCTGCGCGAACCGGAACGCTTCCACGTCGAGCTGCCGCAAGCCTCGACCGCCGGGCAGCTCGTGACCGTCCATGTCCCTGCGGGCATGCGTCTGGATGCCGCAGCACGCGGTGCCGAAATCTCCGAAGCGAAACTGCGCGCACTGAATCCCGGCTATCTCGGTACCAGCATCCCCACCGACAGTCCGCGTACCCTGCTGTTGCCGTCGACCGCGGCCGACGCGCTGGCGGCAGCGCTGGCGGTCGATGCCTCGGAAAGGGTGGCGCAGGTCGATACACCCGAATCCGCGTCCGGCCCGAGTCACGACCTTTCCCTGCCGGCCGAACCCACGCAATCGCCGGGCGCTCCGGAGTCCGCGGGCGGGAATGCCTCCGCACCGCACGCGACGACCCGTCACCGCGTCCGCAAGGGCGAGTCGCTGTGGTCGATCGCCCATCGCTACCACGTGACCGTCGAGGACCTGAAACGCTGGAACGAGCTGCGCGATGACGACATCCGTCCCGGCGAGGAGTTACGGGTGCAGGGCTGAGGCATGGTTGTGCGACCGCCCCTGATTCCCCACGAAAGCCGCTTACAATGGGCCTCTTTCAGAGTCCGATCCGGAGCACAGTCGATATGGGTTTCCTCGAAGGCAAGCGCGCACTCGTCACCGGCATCCTCAGCACCCGCTCGATCGCGTGGGGGATCGCACAGGCCATGCGCCGTGAAGGCGGCGAACTGGCCTTCACCTACGTCGACGAGAAACTGCGCAGCCGGGTCGACGAAGCCGCAACCCAACTTGGTTCCGACATCGTGTTGCCCTGTGACGTCAGCCGCGACAGCGACATCGAGTCACTGTTCGAAACCCTGGGCAAGCGCTGGGATGGCCTGGATATCCTGATCCACTCGATCGGCTTCGCGCCGCGCGAGGCGTTGACGGGCGAGTTCCTTGACGGCCTGACCCGCGAGAACTTCAGGATCGCTCACGACATTTCCAGCTACAGCCTGGCGGCGCTGGCCAATGCCGCGCGCCCGATGATGAAAGACCGCCACGGCGCGATCCTGACCCTGACGTACCTGGGGTCCGAACGCGCGTTGGCGTCGTACAACGTGATGGGACTCGCCAAGGCCAGCCTCGAAGCGAACGTGCGGTATCTGGCCTACAACCTGGGCCCCGAAGGTACCCGGGTCAACGCGATTTCGGCCGGCCCGATCAGGACCCTCGCCGCCTCCGGCGTCGCCGGCCTGCGCAGGATGATCGACCATGTCGCGCACGTCGCACCGTTGCGCCGCAGCGTCACCATCGAGGAAGTCGGCAACGCTGCCGCGTTCCTGTGCTCGGACTTGGCGTCCGGGATCACCGGCGAGGTCACCTACGTCGACGCGGGCTACAACACGCTGGGGATGTCCGGGCTGGAAATGTAGCAACGCGCGGACAAAAAGGACCAATAACCCGTCTTTTTTACAAGCGCTGCGCGGCGATCTCGATCTTGCTCTGCTTGCGCAACACGTCCAGGTAGGCCTGCATGTCGGCGTCGCCGTAGGCGCGCCCCATCTGCTCACGCAGGAAGCCCAGCGCTTGTTCAGGCACCGCGGATGGGTCGCCTGGCTTGACCGCCTTCAGGAGCACCAGCGCGTAATGCCCCTTCTCCATCGGCACCAGCGCCTTGGTGTCGGCGCCCTTGGCGGGATGCGCCAACTCGAAAACGGCCTTCAGGAGATCGGGATCCACGTCCTGCGCGCTGCGCACGACACCGGTCTTCTGCTGGACGCTCTGGCCAGTCTGTTGGGCCACCGCATCCAGCGGCGTGCCATTCTTCAGCTTGGCCAGAGCCGCATCGGCGAGCTTTTTGGCCGAGGCGGCCACGCGCTGCTGGATGATGTCTTGCTTGATCTGGTCGCTGACCTCGGCGAGCGGCTTCGGCGCCGCCGGAACGTGCTTGTCCAGGTGGATCACGACCATGTGATCGTTCCCGAGGTCAATCGGGTCCGACGTATTGCCCTGCAACAACACCATGTCCGAAAAAGCGGCCTTGACCACCTTGGGATCGGCGGCCAGGCCGGTCTTGCCGCCGTCACGCCCGAACAGCGGAGTGGTCTGGACCGTCAGGTCGAGTTTTTGCGCCGCGGGTTTCAGCGAAGTCGGGTCGTTGTAGATCATGTCGGTCAACTTGCTGCCGACATCCTGGTAGGTATCCTGCCGTGCATCCTTTTTCGCTTCCGCGGCCAGCTGGTCGCGGACCTGGGCGAAGCTTTCCGCGTGACCCGCACGCAGGTCGCGCAGGTCGATGATGTGATAGCCCTCCGAGGTCAGGACGGGACCGGAAATCTCGCCCTCCTTCATCTTGTCCAGTACAGCCTGGAACTCCGGGCCGGCATCGCCCTTCTGCAGCCAGCCCAGGTCACCGCCCTGGCGCTTGGAGCCCAGGTCGTCCGAATACTGCCCGGCGAGCTTGGCGAAATCGGCGCCGGGCGCCTTCGCCAATTTTTCGATGTGCTGCGCCTTGGCCAGCGCATCCTTTTTTTCGGTTGCGGTCGCCTTGGGCGGCAGCTTGATCAGGATATGCGAGACCTCCCACTGGGGCGGGCTCACGAACCTGTTCTTCTCCTTCTCGTAGCGGGCCTGCAAGGCCTTGTCGCTCAGGTCCGGGGTGACCTTCATGGTCGCGGCATCGAGATCGATGTAGTTCACCGAAACCTGCTCGGGGGTCATGAATTCGGATTGATGCGACTTGTAATACCCGGCGATTTCCGCATCGGTCACGGTGCTCTGCCCGGGCGTGGGCGCCGGCGGCGGCAGGTCGATGAAACTGAAATCACGCTGTTGCAATTGCAGGCGCAGGAAGCCTTCCGCCTCGGCCTTGGTGCTGAACGCGGTGCCGACAATCGCCGTGGGAACCTGGCGGGTGGCGAGGTCGGATCGGATCTCGTCCTGGAACTGCTGGGCGGTCTTGCGCTGCTGCGCAAGCCACGCGAGGTAGCTGCTGGAATCGAACTTGCCATTGACCTGAAACACGGGGAACGAGGCAATCTGTTCACGAATCTCGGAATTCGGAACCTTGATGCCCAGTTTTTCGTTCTCGTTCATCAGCAACTGCCGGTTGATGATCTGCTTCAACACGGCCTGCTTGACCTCGGGTTTGCTGAAGTCCGCGGCATCCATGGTGTTGCCCGGCGCGTTCATCTGCTGCTGACGGTAATTGTTGAACGCGGTATTGAAATCCTGTTGCGAGATCTCGTGGCCGTCGACCTTGGCCACCCAGGTTGCGTTGCTCTGGCTGAAGTAGCCCTCGATGCCGAAAAACAGGAATGCAACGACCACCAGTACGCCGAAGATCGCGATGACGATCCAGCTCTTGAACATGTTGCGGATGGCTTGCAGCATGGTTACCGCCGTGACGTGAGACCGGGAAACCGGGCATTGTAGGCGAAACGCCCGCGCGGCGCCGGACTGGTGGGTGCTGAGGGGATCGAACCCCCGACCCTCTCCGTGTAAAGGAGACGCTCTACCGCTGAGCTAAGCACCCCATGTTGTAATCCGGGACGGGGCGTCCCGCCGCCGCCCGGATGCAAGCGGCCGCAGCAAAGCTGCGTCACGCTTGCCGCGTCAGCCGCTGCGCGGCTTCCGCGAGCGGCACATCCTTGTGCCGCGTTTCATGCAGGATTGTCCCATTCCGATGTTCGGGACCGGGCATTCCCGGATCAGGTCCGGAACAGGCTCTGCCACGGCCCTCACGAAAACCGGCGCGGCACATGCCGTGCCTCAATTCGCGTAGGTTGGGCTGAGCGGGCTTCATCCGCGAAGCCCAACACCGTGACGGAAAACGTTGGGTTTCCGCCGATGGAGCCGGCGTCAGCCCAACCTGCGGCGGAGATTCCATTTCCCTGAAACGCTGCGGCCGACGCGAAATGCGTCGGCCGCCGAAAACACGCACACGACCGGCGAGCGCCGGCCGGACGCGACGCTCACTCAGTTCAGCGCATCCTTCAACGCCTTGCCGGCCTTGAACGCCGGTACCTTGGACGCCTTGATCTTGATGGTGGCACCGGTGCGCGGGTTGCGGCCGGTACGCGCGGCGCGCTTGCGCACGACGAAGGTACCGAAGCCCACCAGCGAAACGTCGTCGCCCTTCTTGAGCGCGCGCTTGATCTGGTCCGTTACGGCATCGAGCGCACGCCCGGCATCGGCTTTGGACAGGTCGGCATGGTCGGCGATTGCGTTGATCAACTCAGATTTGTTCATGAGATTCCCTCTAGGGTTTCGAGCAGCCCGCGGAATGTTCGGTGGAAAGACGCGTTCCGGAAAACGATGGAGGCGTCCAGTCCGGTCGTGTTGCAGTTCCCGTATCGATGCGC
>DASTIS010000235.1:0-4109 GCA_035717365.1 Rhodanobacteraceae bacterium | reverse complement strand
TGACCACGTCGTTCGGCGACGGCATCCAGTACGCGTGGATCGACCCTGATACCGGGCAGGGCACCTTGCCGGAATGCGACGGCGCGCGCCAATATCCGTTTGTCGACGGCTACCTGCCGCAGGTCCAGAACCATTGCTACCTGCAGCGGCTCGAGCACATTTTCGGCGGCGGCAATTCCAGCAATGGCGCGGCGCAACCGGCGCGCTGAACCCCGTGGAGCGAAACACGATGATCGAAAAGAAGGGCCTGGCCGTGGCCGTGATCGCCGGCATATTCGCGATGGTGCTGGCCGCCTGTTCGAATCCGCCGCTGCCGCCGCCCGCGTCGGGCCGCTCCTCGCCGACCGCAATGGTCGAGGCGATCCGCGCGGCCGGCGCCAATGACAAGTCAGTGGTGCAGGTCGCGCCGTTGCGCGATCCCGCGGTCGACGGATTCCTGGATCGCGCGCACCAGGCCGAGAACGCCGGCAAGTACCAGGACGCACTGGACAAGATCGACGCCGCGCTGAAACTTTCGCCCGATGCGCCGGACATCCTGCAGTTTCGCGCGGAAGTCGAAATCCTGCTGCGCGACTATCCGGAGGCCGCTGCCGACGCGCGGCGCTCGTTCGCACTGGGTCCCAAGGTCGGTGGCTTGTGCGCGAGCAACTGGCAGACGTTGCTGGAAATCGCGGAAGCGGACAATCGGCAGGCCGACGTTGCCACCGCACGCACCGCGCGCGACAAGTGCCACAAGGCCGGGCCGGTACGCATGTAGCGTCGCAGGCTTTACTCCCTCCTCTTCAAGGGGAGGCGGCCGTAGGCCGAGCGCGTAGCGCTGGGTGGGGATGGGTTTCAGCACGAAGCTCGGCACCATCGCTCCCCCCCTTGCAGGGAAAGGAGAGCGGCGAACCATCATCGTTGCCGGGTCATCTTTTGATGTGTGCATGACGGCACCTGATTCGCGCTGTACGTCAGCAATCAATGTTTCTCGTCATTCCGGGGCCGCCCGCGCCGTTTGCGGGCGGAGCCCTAAATCCATGCTGTGATCCGGCGAAGAACAAGATGGATTCCGGGTTCGGCCTGCGATGAAGCTGCAGGCCGCCCCGGAATGACGACAAATGTTCCAGCCGGGCGCACGAGGCTTGCTGAGACACAACGCTAATCAGATGGCGGTATGCGTTCGGATCTACCGAATCGCTCTCACTGCCTGAACACGCACAACACCACCAGCAGCGTGATCCCGAATACCGCCATCAACATCGTGAAGGTGAAGGCGAGCCAGGGTGTGTGGTACGCCACCTTGCGCGGGTTGACCCGATACCACTTGAGGCCGTAGGCGAGGAAACGCGCGCCTGCGGCGAGCAGGATCACGACCGCCAGCGCAACCAGGATCACCCCGCCGAGCGTGGACAGTGGATCGGGCAACAACTCGCCGACGTTCGCGACGTGCCACGGCGGGTGGTGCATGAGCAGGCCGAACCGGTCGACCGCGATGCCGAAGATCATCAGCGACAGCGCGGTGCGCGTCCACACCGCCAGCGTACGCTCGGTATTCATGTACGAGCGTTGTAGCGACAGTTCGACCAGTTGGCGTGCAACTTGAACCTGGAGGTTGTGGTTGTCGTCTGCCATGTGGCGGGATCCGTGGGCGGTGTCGGGGCGGCGGCGTGGGTCTGTCACGCGGCGGGAAGGCGGGTTGAACGCGTCGCGCTCATTGCGTGAACACCAGCAACAACGCCAGCACGGCGATGCCCAGTGTCGCCACCATGACGGCGAAGGGGAATGCCAGCCATGGACCGAACGACGCGTCCCGGCCGTACTCGCGATTCCAGGTTGCCTTGTACGCCTGGTGCCGGATGGCGGCGGTCACCACGATGAAGATACCGATGGCGATCAGGAGCAAGCCGCCTGCGCTCGATACCGGATTGGGCGCAAGGCGCGTGCCGATGTGCTCGAGATGGGGACGCAGCAACAGCAATCCGTAACGGTCGACCACCGTGCCGAACACGATCAGCACCAGCGCGGTGCGCGTCCACGTTGCCAGCGTGCGATCCACGTTCATGTAGCAGACCCGGGCCTGCAGCCCGGCCATTTGCCGCAGCGTGTCGAGTACGCGAAGGTCGTCGTCATCCGCCACGCAATCTCTCCTGCGCATCCGCCGACCACAGTTTGTCACCGTCGGCCGCTACAGGCTAGCGGTTTGGAAACCACGCCATGCCGATATCGTCCTCGTACTCGCCGTCCGGCCGATGCACACGCCGGCGGAAACGCGCTTCCTCGACGAACCCGAACCGGCGATACAGTTCCTGCGCGCGCAGGTTGCCGGCACGCACGTTCAATTCCACCTTGCCGACGCGTTTGTCCTGTTCGGCCCATTCGAGGAGGTCGCGCAACATGGTCTTGCCGACCCCGCGACCGGTGCGGCCGGGATGCACCACGATGGTCAACTGGAACACATGCGCATTGGCGCGCATCGGCATCGGAGCGAGCATGGCGTGTCCGATCACCGCACCGTCGTCTTCCGCGACGATGTAGCGACCTTGCGCGGACAATGCCTTGATCTTGTCCCTGAAAGCCTCGACGGGAATCTCTCCGGGTCGTTGCACCAGCAGCCCCGGCGTGCGCGCAGTTTCGGCTTCGGCCGCGGCGATGGTCTCGGCGTCTTCGGGCGTCGCGCTGCGGATTTGCATGTTTGGGCCAAGTGTCAAAATGTCAGAAAACCCTCCCCTCCAAAGGGAGGGTAGCGCACAACGCCGTGTGGGCATGGTGTGGCGATGATGGAAAACTCGACGAAATGGTCGCGGCGTTACCCCGTCCCCTTCCGGTCTCCCCCTTGAAGGGGGAGGAGAACAAGCTCACCGCGATTTTGGCATTGCCACGCGTGCTGGCAAAATAATCGATTACCGTCCCCGGTGTCCCATGTACGCCATCAAGGAAATCTTCCATACCCTGCAGGGCGAGGGCTTCCACGCCGGCCGCCCGGCGGTGTTCTGCCGGTTCGCCGGCTGCAACCTGTGGTCGGGGCGCGAACAGGATCGCGCCACCGCGGCGTGCAATTTCTGCGACACCGATTTCGTCGGCACCGACGGCGAGAACGGCGGCAAGTACCCTGACACGGTGGCGGTGGCGGACCAGATCGCGAGCTTGTGGCCCGCGGACCAACCGGATAACCGTTTCGTTGTATGCACCGGCGGCGAGCCGCTGCTGCAACTCGACACCGCGTTGCTGGATGCACTGCACGCGCGCGGCTTCGAGTGCGCGGTCGAAACCAACGGCACGCTCAAGGCGCCGGACGGCCTCGACTGGATCACGGTCAGTCCCAAGGGCACGCAACCGGTGAACCTGGAACGCGCGGACGAACTGAAGCTGGTGTTCCCGCAAACGAATGCGATGCCGGAACGCTTCGTCGATTTCTCGGCGAAACACTTCTTCCTGCAGCCGATGGACGGGCCGCAGATCGCCGACAACACCCGCGCCGCGGTTGCATACTGCAAGGCCCACCCGCATTGGCGGTTGAGCCTGCAAACCCACAAGTACCTGGGTATTCCATGAGCGAAAAACTGTTCAACGTCTGGAAGGAATTCCGTTTCGACGCCGCCCACCAGCTCGACGCCGGCCCCGGCGGCGATCCGCGCTACCGGCGCATGCATGGCCATTCGTACCAGGTGGAAGTGTGGTTGCGTGGCCCGCTCACCGAGCGCGGCTGGGTGGTGGACATGGGCGACCTTGAACGCCGCATCGAAGTGGCGCGCGACGCGCTCGACCATCGCCTGCTCAACGACGTGGAGGGCCTCGGCATCCCCACCATGGAAAACATCGCGCGCTTCGTATGGGACAGACTCGGCGACTTGCCGCAACTGCATCGGGTGGTCGCGAAGCGCACCCAGAATGGCGAAGGTTGCGAATACCTGGGGCCTGCTGGATGAATCCGTGACCCTCCCCTGCGCCAGGGGAGGGCACACGCGGGATCGAGCGCTCAGCTGCGCTCGGCGGCCGTCTTGTCGCGGGTGGCGCGGAACTCGGAGTCGCGGCTCCAGTTTGGCCATTCCTGCGAGTTGGCCAGGTCGTTGCCGACGGTGTAAAGCAGTTGCAGGTCGCGCGCCATGCCGGTGAACGACCAGCTCGCC
>DASTIS010000234.1:0-9145 GCA_035717365.1 Rhodanobacteraceae bacterium | reverse complement strand
GTTGCCTGCCTGGCCATGAATCGCGTTTACTTCGCCGAGGCAGCAGCCAACCCCTGTGTGCGCGCCATTATTGCGCCGGCAAATGCGATCGGCCGCGAGCCCTTGTCGGACAAGGCGCTGATCATCAGCGATCTCGCCGAGGAACTCTACCTGCACCTGCATGCGACGCAGCTATCCGACATCGCATCGGATGCACCAGAGATACACGCCTCCGCGTTGGTGGACACCACTGCCGTTTTGCGTGGTCATGTGAAAATCGAAGCAGGCGTGCAGATCGGGCCGCGCGTCGTGATCAGTGGGCCGGCGGTCGTACGGCGCAACGCCTGCATTGATGCCGGCGCAATCATTGGCTGCGATGGCCTGTATGCGAAAGTGGTCCAGGGCGAGCGGACGCACATTCCGCACTTCGGGGGCGTCGAAATCGGCGAACAGGTGTACGTCCACGCGGGCGCGATCATTGCGCGCTCGGCAATCAGGCACGAAGCTACGCAAATCGCCAAGGGCGCGCACATTGGAATCGGGGCAAATATAGGACACGATGCGATCGTCGGCGAAGCGGCCACGCTGTCCAGCCACTGCGTGATCGCGGGACGCGCACACATCGGTGCGCACGCCTGGGTAGGGGCCTCGGCGACGATCTCCAACGCGATCCGGGTGGGCGAGCATGCCCGCATTCGCCTCGGGGCCGTGGTCATCCGCGATGTCCCCCCACAAGGCGACGTGTCGGGAAATTTTGCCGTCGAGCATACGCGCACCTTGCGCAATTATCTGAAGGGCACCGAGCAGTGAAACTTGATCGACATTTCCAGTTTCGCGGCACGCGTGATTATCTCCACAGCGCGTCGGTATTCGATGATCTGCTACGGGTGCGCGGAAAGAACTCGACCAACATCGATCTGAAATTCCATCGCAGAACCGACCGGCAGGTGAGCTATGTGGACGAGCTGGCGGACGGGGAGCCGGTTGCCGAATGGAGCGACAGCGGCGGAAGGCTTTTTGTCATCGAGCGCGAGGAGCACATCAGCGAGTGCGCGCCCTACGATGAAGACGGCCTCGCGGCGCGGTTCGAGATCGAGGGGAGAATCGCGAAAATTCCCAGTGCCATCGGTCCTTTCACCCGCATGGAGGCTGTGATTGCCGGCTTCAAGCGCCTGCTGCAATCGGTGTATCCCGACGCCAAACGCAAATACGTTTTCGTCCGCGTCAGGCTGGACCACTGTCCCGATGCCGCCTTGGAAATCCAGTATGCGCGTGACATCGGAGCCTTTTATCAGGGCAACATCAGCAAGGACGGCAAGCTGATCGGGCAGATATTTTTCGGGGTGTGGTGATGATTGGCATCAAGGCCATCGGCCGTTTCATCGCGCCGGAACGGGTTTCGAACATCGCGCGCAGCGCGGCTGCCGGCAAGGACGAAGCCTTCATCCGCGACAAGATCGGCTTCGAGTCGGTGGCCAGGCTGTCCGCCGACCAGGAAACTTCCGACATGTGCGTGGCGGCCTTCGCCGACCTGCAGCGGGCCTCGGCCATCCGCAAGGAAGATGTCGATTGCCTGATCGTGTGCACGCAGAACCCCGACGCCCATGGATTGCCGCATACATCGGCCATAGTTCACAAGAAGCTGGGCCTCAAGCACGACGTAGCCTGCTTCGACATTTCGCTGGGCTGCTCGGGGTACGTCTACGGCCTGGCCGTGATCACGGCGCTCATGCAGGCGAATGGCCTGCGCTGTGGCCTCCTGTTCACCGCCGATCCCTACTCGCGCATCATCGAGCCGCGCAATTGGGATACGGACCTGCTGTTCGGCGATGCGGCCACGGTTACCTGGATTGGCGACAACCCGGTGTACCGTTGCCGTCCCGCAATGTTCGGTACCGACGGCTCGCTCGGGCATTCGATCAGCGTACCCCGCCGCGGCGGCAAGCTGAGCATGCTCGGCAGCAACGTATTCAAGTTCAGCATGACTGCGGTGCCGGACCAGATCCGTCGCTATCTGGAACGCGAATCGTTGTCTTCCGACGACATTGACGTTTTCCTGTTTCATCAAGGGAGCCGGTTCATCGTGGAGAACCTCGCAAAGAAGATGGGCATCGCTCCCGACAAGGTACCGTTCGAAGCCGCACAAACCGGCAACACGGTTTCCTCGTCATTGCCGCTTCTGCTGCAGCCGCGGCTTGAAGCGCCACCGCCGAGGGTCCTGATGTGCGGCTTTGGCGTCGGCCTGTCGTGGGCGACAATGGTCATCAATGCCCGGTCAACCTCTGGAGAATGAATGATTACCAGGAATGAATTTCGTGAAGCGGTGATCCAGGGCATCAAGCGGGTCAAGAGCATCGACCACGTGGACCTCGCGAACGACGAGAATTTTTCCAATGCCGGTCTGGACTCGCTGGATGCCATGGACCTGGTACTGCAGGTCGAGGCCATAACGGGCCTGAACTTTGGTGAGCTGAACGCCGCCGAGGCCAACACCATAGATGCGTTTTACCGAAAGGCCGAAGAGCTTTTCGGCAACCCTGATTGACGCATATGCCCAACCCCAGTCGGCCCGGCGCACCTGCATACGGTGGAACGATCTCCGGACCGCAAACGCGTGTGCGGGTCGGTTTGCTGCTGCTGTTGGTGACGCTCAATATCGCGCTGCAACTCGTCAATGCCGCGCTGATCAAGTTCGCATCCGGTCTCTCTTCGGTGCAACTGGGGTTGATTGCCGCCGTGCTGCTCCTGGTAGCCGTACTGAGCTTCGGCCGCTTCGTCGTATGGGGCGCGATGCACAAGCGCTTTCCCGTCAGCATCGCCTATCCGGCTACCGCGCTGTTTTTTCCATGCCTGGTGGCCGTTGCCGCCGCGTTCGGGGAACCGGTTTCGGCGGCGCAGATTTTGGGCGCGGGTCTGGTCACTGCAGGTGTGTTGTTGCTCCTGCTGCCGTCCCGCTCAGGGCAAGACGAGTCGCTCGCGTGACAGGCTGGGTCTTTCTCGGCATGACCATTGCCGCCACAGTGGTTGCGCAACTCGCCTTCAAACAGCATTTTCTCTCTCGCAGAAAAGTGTTCATTCCCATCGCAGCGGTGCTGTTCTGCCTGGCGGTAGTCTGCACCTATTTCGCCGTTCGCGAGTTGGGAATCGGTCGGGTGTACGTAGGCGCGGCTCTGACGTACGTGCTGGCACCACTCGCCGCGCACCGATTGTTCGGGGAACATCTCGGACGCAACCAGCTGCTGGCGTTGGGTCTGATCGTGGCCGGCGTGGTCATCTACAACGTTTGAGCTATCGGCGATCGCCATGAAAATTCCGTTCAACAAGCCCTACATGACGGGACGCGAACTCGAGTACATCGCGCAGGCGCACGGGAACGGGCATCTCTCCGGCGATGGTGACTTCACCAGGCGCTGCCATGCCTGGCTGGAGCAGCGGACCGGTTGCAACAAGGCGTTGCTGACGCATTCGTGCACGGCCGCGCTGGAAATGTCGGCGTTGTTGCTGGACCTGGAACCCGGCGACGAAGTGATCATGCCGTCGTTCACGTTCGTTTCCACCGCCAATGCCTTCGTGCTGCGCGGCGCAGTGCCCGTTTTCGTGGACATCCGCTCCGATACGCTGAATCTCGACGAGGCACTGATCGAGGCCGCCATCACGCCGCGCACCAAGGCCATCTGCGTGGTGCACTACGCCGGCATCGGCTGCGAGATGGACACCATCATGGCCATCGCCGCAAAGCACGACCTCGCCGTGGTGGAAGACGCCGCGCAAGGCATCCTGTCCACATACAAGGGGCGCCCGCTCGGCAGTATCGGCCGGTTCGGCGCACTCAGCTTTCATGAAACCAAGAACGTGATCAGCGGCGAAGGGGGGTCATTGCTGGTCAACGACGAGCGTTTCGTTGAACGGGCTGAAATCCTCCGCGAAAAGGGCACCAACCGCAGCAAGTTCTTCCGCGGCCAGGTGGACAAGTACTCATGGGTGGACATGGGCTCGTCCTTTCTGCCCAGCGATATCCTGGCGGCGTTCCTGGCGGCGCAGCTCGAGGAAGCCGAGACCATCACCACGCGCCGCCTTGCCATCTGGCAGCGCTACCACGAGTGGGCCGGCCCGTTCGAGGCAGAAGGCATCGCGCGCCGCCCCATCGTGCCTGTCGAATGCATGCACAACGCACACATGTTCTATCTCCTGCTACCCGGCATCGAGGCACGCACGCGATTCATCGCGACCCTGCGGGAGGACGACATCCACCCCGTATTCCACTACATCCCTCTTCACTCGTCGCCGGCCGGCCGGCGTTACGGCCGTAGCGCCGGCTCGATGAAGATTACCGACGACGTTGGCGAGCGCCTGGTGCGGATGCCCTTGTGGCTGGGCCTGGAAGAACACCTGCCATTCGTACTGGACAGGGCAGGCGCGGCACTGGAATCAGCGCGCCGATGATGGTCACGAACCACCCCAGCGGTCAGCGAAACCCTGGCGCCGCCATCCCGCGCAACAGCAGCACAGGCGAGCGCCTGCGTTCCCTCGACGAAGGCAAGCGTGGCTTTCTGTTGTACCTGGCATGTGCAATCGTCATCGTGCTTGTGCTGTCGCTGTATTTCATCATCAAGCATCGCGCTTTTGCCTTTGTCGACATCGGCATCGACACCTTTTCCTATTATTTCCCTTTCCAGATAGCGCACGCGCGTCAGTTGCACGAGCTGCACACCATGACCTGGTCGTTCGATGCCGGCCTGGGCAGCTATATCGGTTGGCTGTCGAATGCACTGGTGTGGCTCAACGCACTGTTTCCCGAGTCCTGGCAACTCGGACTGCGTCTGCCCACGTATTTCCTGCGCGTGCTGTTGGCCGGCGGATTCATGTATGGCTACCTGCGCAAGATCGGCATCGAAGCGCGCATATCGGCGGCCGGTGCGCTGGCCTACGCCTTCTGCGGCTATGCCATGGTCAACGGGCAATGGGACACGCAAGGCTATGCGATTCCGCAGCTCGCCGCCTACCTGTTTTTCTTCGAGTGCTACTTCCGCAACCGCAAGGCGCGCTATGCCGTGCTGGCGGGCCTGGTGGTCGGCTCGGGGGCTGTCTTCGATACCTACACCTTCACGCTGCTCAGCGTGCTCTACGTCGTCGCGCGGCCCTTCCTGGTCTCTCGCGAGGATGACGCCGCTCCTTATTTGCCATCCTTGTGCCGGTATATCGCTTGGGCGGCACTGGGTGCCATGTTGACAGCCGTGGTCCTGGTGCCCAACCTCATTTATTTGCTCTCCAGTCCACGTGTCAGCGGAAACCATTCGATCTTCCACTCGGTGCTGGATTCCGCCGGGGAGACCACCGGGTTCCGGCTCCTGGCCGTGGAACTGCTCAGCCTGTTCGGCAAGAGCATGTTCGGGACCGCCAGCAACTATCACGGCTGGTCCAACTGGTTCGAAGCACCCGGCTTTTATGTCGGCATCTTGATGCTGGTGTGCATTCCGCAGCTGCTGGGTCCGAAGGCAACGCGGCGCGAGCGGTTGATGTGCATCGCCGGCCTCGTGCTGTGGCTCGTGTACATCACATGGCCGTTCATGCGCCATGCGGTCTATGGCTTCGGACACTTGGGTTTTCGCCTTTCCACGCTGTGGGTCTCGCTGGGGCTGCTGGTGCTGGGGGTGGCCGGACTGCGGCGCGTGTATCGCAGTGGCACCTGGCGCAGCGGCTTGTTGATGACCATCGCCGGCATGGTGCTCGTGCTGTTGTACCTGACGATACGCCGGGCCCATTTCGTCGACTTCGAGCACCTGGCGCTCGTCCTGACCTTCATCGCGATGTATGGCGCCTTGCTGTGGCCATCGCCATCGCGCCAGGGCATGCCCTGGATACCGGCCACGGGCCTGGTTTTCGTGCTGGCCTGCGAATTGCTGATTTTCGCGATACCGCCGATATTGCATCGCCACAGCGTGGCCATGGACGGATCGAGCCGGGTCGGGAGCTACCACGACGGTACGGGCGATGCCCTGCGATGGATCCGCAAAAGGGAACCCGAAAACGCGTTCTACCGCGTCGAGAAGACCTACCGGTCGGTGTATCTCAACGATTCCCTGGTCCAGGATTACAGCGGCACCAAGTCCTATTTTTTCCAGGGCAAGTCCATCACCCGGTTCGTGGACAAGATGCAGTTGCCGCGGCCGCATCCGAGGACCAACTACATCGGCCGCATGACGGGTCGACCGGCGGTACTCGACCTGCTGGGCGTGCGTTACCTGCTGTCGCGCAACCGCGGTCCGGACAAGCTGGACGGCATGACCTGGATCGGCAGCGCCGGCAAGATCAACATCTACCGCAACCGTGACGCCCACGGCATCGGCCATCTCTACCGGAATCTCGCCAGCGAGGCGGAAGCCGACAAGCTGCCCGTCACGAAGCGGGACGCCTTGCTGCTCGATACGGTGATCGTGCCGGATCCCGCAGAAGTACAGGCCGGGCTCGCGCGCCTGGACCGGGAACATCCGCGACCCGTCGCGGGCACGGAGGCCCAGGCATCGTTGAGGAAGATCTCGGACATCCACCTCGCAGCAAGCGTGCATGCCCCACAAGCCAGCGTGTTCCTTATCTCCATGCCGTTCGAGCGGGGATGGCAAGCGCAGGTGGACGGCAAGGTTGCCCCGATGTTTCGAGCCGATTACGGATTGACAGCACTGCTGCTCGCACCCGGCCAACACGAGGTGGCCTTGCGCTATGCGGTACCTGGCCGCGCGCTCGGGAAATGGCTGTCGCTGGCGGCGTTGCTGATTCTCATCGGATGCGGGGCCATCCGAATGATCGCGGTCCGGCAGCGGGGCGGCAGACGCGAGGGCGAGGTCGTGTAGTGCGAAGGCATATCAAGAAGCCCCCGGTCGCAGAACCCGCACTGGACCCTATCCGGAATCGAAGCCCAGCCTGGCTCTCTGGCGAGCCGCACTCCGCCATTTCTTTCCCCCTGGATACCGGCCTTCACCTGTATGACGAGCAAAATCAGAATTCCTCAACCGAGCGTTGTGGCCGCGCCATCCCGCGGCGGAAATGCCAGTTCGAAGTGTTGGCTTTGCAGCGACAGGTTGGGGTTGTAGGCCGGATCTTCGCGCAGGGCCTGCCCCCACCGCGCCTGCATGAAGGCCACTTCCGAGTTGGAGCGGGCCATCTTCTCGACGGTGTCGTCATCGCCACGCGAAGCCGATTCGTGGTGGTACAGCTCCGCGAAGGGCGTCCACACATTGCGGTAGCCGCGCGCGCGGACGCGCAGGCAGAAGTCGATGTCGTTGAAGGCGACCGGCAACCGCTCGTCGAGTCCGCCGACTTCCTCGAACACCTCGCGTCGCACCAACAGGCAGGCGCCGGTGACCGCTGAAAGGTTCTGCGCCACCAGGCCGCGCCCCGCGTGGCCCGCCCAGCCGCGCGGCTTCTTCGCACCGATGTGCCCGGCGAGTCCCAGCATTCCGAGCAGCACGCCCGCATGCTGGATGGTGTCGTCGGGGTAGTACAGCATCGCGCCGACCGCACCGGTATCCGGCCGCGCGGCAAAACCGGCCATCTCCTCGAGCCAGTCGGGCGTGATGACTTCGATGTCGTTGTTGACCAGTCCGATCAGCGGCCCGTCGCACTGGTGGGCGGCCCAGTTGTTGATCGCCGAGTAATTGAACGGTGCGTCGTAGCGCAGCACCCGCACATTCTCACGTGTTTCGAGTTCGCGCAGGTAGCGCAGCGTCGCGCCGTCGCCGGACTGGTTGTCGACCACCACGATTTCGAAGTCGGGATGGGTGGATTTGGCGAGGATGCTCTCGACACAGGTCCGCAGCAGTTCCAGGCGGTCGCGGGTGGGAATGATCAGGCTGGCCTTCGGCACGGGTCGGGGCAAGTGCCAGCGAACCCGGTGATACCCGGGAGGCAACCCGCTGGATTCGATCTCGGCGTCGGCCCCGATGCGCTGCAGGTGTTCGGTGAGGGCGCGCGCCCCCGTGGCCGCCACCTGCGTGGCATCGCGGCCCGTCGTGGCTCGATCCGCGGTGACGTGCCGGTGACAAAGGATTTCGGGGATGTGCCGGATTTGTTCGGGCTCGACTTGTTCGACGCAGCGCAGGATCAAATCGTAATCCCGGCTGTCTTCTAAGCCCGCGCGGAACCCGCCCGCTTCGCGCACGAGGGCCGCCCGGATCGAAGTGAGGTGCCCGAAATAGTTCCGGCTGCGCAGCAAATCGGGATTCCAGTCCGGCTTGAAATGCGGGTCGATACGCTGGCCGGCGGGATCGAGTCTGTCTTCGTCCGAATACACGATCGCCAGTCCGGAATCCGCCACGATCGACTCCGCGACCCGCAGCAGCGCGTGCGGACGCAATTGGTCATCCGCGTCAAGCAGCGCCACGAACTCGCCGCGCGCCATCGCCAGCACCGCATTCGACGCCTCCGCAATGTTTTCATCGCGCTCGCAACGCATGACGCGAATGCGCGCGTCGCGACGTGCGTATTCGGCAAGTACCGACGACACCTGCGGTGCGCGCGTCGCCCTGTCCACGACGCACAGTTCCCATCGTGCCCAAACCTGATCCAGCACGCGGTCCAGGCAACGACGCAGCGACGGCGCGGGGATATCGTCGACCGCAAGCAGCAGCGAGATCAGCGGCCCACGGTCGTCCAGCGCCTGCGCCCGCCGGCGAAACGCGGCCAGCTCGATCGCGCTGAGGGTGTCGTATTTCCGCGTCCAGATTTCGTAGTCGCCGAGACCCGGGGGATGCAGGCGTCGCCGGTAGTCGGCATACAGGCCGTCGGTCGCACGCTTCAGGCCGCGGCCGGTCACGCTTCGGCTCCATGCAAGCGCGCGGCCCGCGGATCCGGGGCCCTGCGTACCCAGGCGCGGCCCGCCCAGCATGTGGCGCAGGGCGTGCCACCGCGATACGCGCCGCAGGCTGAAGTCGTGCATCACGAAACGCGCGGGGTAGATGCTTGGATAGAACGCCAGCGACTGGACCGTGTCGTAGAACAGCAACAGCGCGCTGACGCGCCCGGTTGCGTCGGGCCCGGACAAGGTCAGCTCGGTATTGGCGAGAGCCGAGCCCTCGGCGTAACGCACATACAGACTGGGCAACATGGCCTTGCCAGCCCGCACTTCCAGGTTTCCGCGCACCTCGTACCAGCCCGGGGCAAGGGGTGGTGA
>DASTIS010000233.1:0-49188 GCA_035717365.1 Rhodanobacteraceae bacterium | reverse complement strand
TTTCGCTGGGTTTGGCGCGAAGGATTGCATGTGCCGCGAGGTCGGAGCGCATGCGTTGCTTTGGGCGATTGGCGAAATGCAACGCGAGCTTACTGCCCTGATCGAAAAGCCGGGCGGCACGGGGAATGTGTGCGCAGACATGCCTTCGGCTGCGGTTGAGGCGGCGCTTGGCATTGATCCATGGGCGGACGTGGAGGAATGACGTGACCGACCGCAACCCAACCGATCCGGTTGCGATGCTTGCCGCAATGCTAGATGGCGACCGCTGGCTGAATGCCGAGGCGTGCGCGATCTTCGTGGGCGCCGTCTCGACCCGCGCATTTCTTGAGCGGATCGCGTGCAAGCCGGGATTCCCGAAGCCCAACCGCAAGACAGGGCGGCCGGTCTGGAAGCGGTCGGAAGTCGACGAATGGATGGAGGCGGGCCGCGTCACCCGAGCCGCGTAGCAAGTTCGCTCACGGTGGGCCGGTAATACAGCATGAGGCTGCGCAAGTCCCGATGCCCGACCACTCGGGCAAGTTCCAGCGGGTCAAGTTTGCGCGACAGCCGCCAGATAGCCTCTGCCCGAGTGTCGTGGAAATGCATGTCCGTGACGCCAGCCGCAACCTTCGCGCGGCGGAACATGACATCACGAATGTCTGGCGCAACGTTGAACGCGCGCCCCGGCAACGCTTTGACGATCTGAACCGCGCGGCTGGATAGTGGCACGTCCCGCGCATCCCCGTTTTTGGACCGCGCCACTCGCACAAACCGCTCCCGCAGGTGGATATCGGTTTCGGTGAGAGCCAGAATTTCCCCCGAGCGCATGGCGGTTTCCAATGCGAACAGGAACGCCAGTCCGGTGCGCTGCATGGCGGTGTCGGCGACGAGGCCATCACCAAGCCCGAAAGCCAGCGTCAGACGGTCGATTTCATCAGGGGAGATGCGGCGGCGACGGGAAGGCGGCGATGGCGGTTTCTTCACCTCGCGGGCCGGGTTGGCGCGCAGCCAACCCCATTCGCGCCGGGCTACTTCGAGCGCAGCGGTCAGCAGCACCATTTCGCGCCGCACGGAAGCGCCTGAAACGGCCTGCGCGCGCCGCTCGCGCCATGCGGCTATGTCGGCAGGGGAGAGGCTGGCGATGGGCACAGCGGCCAGCGGATCGCGTTCCATGCGCTTCAGCCGGGTACGCTCCCAACGCTCGCCGCGATGGGTGGGTGAAACGTCCCGCGCGTAGCGACGCAGCACGTCGGCGACCGTGCCGCTATGGGCCTTGCGTCCAGCTATCTCGGCCTCACGTTCAAGCGCCCATGCGGCAGCTTCGGCCTTGGTGTCGAACACTCCCGAATCGCGGCGCCCGCGGACGTATACTTGTGCGCGCCACCGCGAACCGTGTCGCTTGATGCTCGCCATGTCCAGCCGTGGGGAATCCGTGGGGAATGCCACGGTATCTGATCGGGCTAGATGGGGTCAAACGGTGGGCTGCAATTCCACGTGAAACGATACACTGCGCGGGTTCCGGGGCGAAATGGTTGGAAACCGGGAAAGTTCGGGTCTGCCCGAAAAGTCCTCTCCTGGGCACCAGTAAACCGCACAAGGACGTGCATTCCGGGGCATCGTGGGGAGAATATGGGTAGCGCCCGGCCTACGGCAGCGCCAGCCACGCACGCCACCAGCGGCGGAAGGCGCGCCTCATGGCTTCCCGCACAGCTTCAACCAGTTCTTATCATTCGCGACAATCTGCCGAGCGGTCTGGTCAGCCAGCACGTCGTCATCGCCAACCGTGATATAGCGCCACGCCGAACAGTCAGGGACCGGCTTGGTCACGGTTCGCATGGGCGCGCAGCCAGCCAGCAGCAGAATCAGGGGCAGCATCGCCCACACGCTGCGTACCGACGTCCGGCATCTTGGAGATTTCATCGTTTGTTGCCCTCACCGCATCGGCTGATCGTTGAATGGCGTCTGCGGCTTCCTGCGCGGCCCGCTGTGCGGCTTCGGCGTCCTTGGCCCGGTCCTTGGCAGCCTGCGCGTGCTTGCCCTTGAGAAACGCCGTGTAGGCCAGCGCAAGGATGCCCAGCAGCACCGCGCCGATGCCGACGATCCAGCGCCCGATGATGGTCGAGAGGAACCAGCGCCAGACGGCCGCGAGCCAGATCACCGGATGCGTCCCAACGCCATCGCGGCCTTGGCTTCGAGCCAAGCGGATACCCGTGCCGCCCACTTCGGTTGCGGGACGCTCCAGCCGATGAAGGCGCCCACGATCAGGATTGCGATGTCGGTCAGCATGGTCATTGCCCCTTGGGTTGCGGTACGGTTGGTTTCGGGAGCACGGGCGCCGATTCGATCTTGTGTGCGAATACAACGGAGCCGGCCAGCAACACGCCGACACCCGCCAGCACCCATCGCTCCGGTTCATTGAGGGTCGGCACCCATGCAGACGGGAGCGCCGCCCAAGCGCCTGCCATGCCCGCATACGCGGTACTTAGGGCGCCGAGCACGTAGGTCCATGTGCGCCCGAAAGGTTGTTTCCAGTTCATGCATCCCCCGTGGATCGCATCAGGTCAGCCAGTCGTTGCGCACGTTCTGGCGTCTGCTTGGCCCAGCGTGAATCGAGCATTTCATCCGCCGCACCGTCGAAATCGGATCGGTTGAGACAGTCCAACATGCGGGCGAACTTCCGCACGCCGTCGAGGCCCATCTGGAAGGTCATTTCAGTCAGCACGCCTTGGCGCACCGCATTCAATCGGCTGTAGCACGGCAGCGTCTTGGCGCCTGTTTCAGCCTTCGCCCAGTCCGCACCGAACAGGAATACGGCCTCCGCTTGCGAGATGCCGCCCGGCTCGCACAGCAGGCGCCCATAGCCGATGGTCGGGTTGCCCTTGACGAGTGACCCGGACGCGATGGGTTGCCCCGTAGCGTCGTCATACACCACCAGCACGCAGCCCTCATCGGCCATTGTGCGAAGCTGGGCGCTCATGGCTTCCACCCATGCGCCACGGCGTAGCCGAATAGCGCGATGATCGCCCACACCAGCAGCTTCTTGACGAATGCCAGCGCGCCATTTCCCGCGCCCTTCACCAGCCGATCCGTCAGCCGCGATTCAAGCGCCGCCGCAATCGCCTGCACGTCGGCGTCGGAGAGTGTGCGTTGCCCCTGTTCGGTCATCGTCATGCGTCCTTGGGATTGATCGCGTCCCACTCAGCCTGCGTACTGACGGGAGCGCCGATCGCGGGATCACCGCTGGGCGGCGGCGGAGGAACAACCGGGTCGGCCACGGTCACGGTCTGCGACAGCGGCCACGTGCCGCCCGTGGCACCTGCGATCGTCAGCCCCACCGTGTAGGTGCCCGCCTGCGCGTAGCTGTGCGCCTGGTCACCCTGCACGACACTTGCCGTGCCGTCACCGAAGTCCCAGGATTCCTGACCGCCGTTCAGCACGCTCTGATCAGTGATGTTCACGGTCAGGCCGTCCGCAGTCATCGAGAACGCGGGCACGGGGTCGGGTTGCGCGGGCGGCGCAGCCGCGGCCGGCCTCAGGGTGATGGCCGGGATGTCGTAGCTGCCGTCGGCGTTCTGATTGATGACGATCACAGTCGGGTTGCTCATGGCTGCACTCCTGCGCTGGCCGTCCACGCTGGTGACCCGGTCAGCGGCACCGGGTTGAAGGTGCCGAGGGCCTCGTCGGTTAGCTGTGGATCGACGCACGTGATCCCGGCCGTCGTGCAGCGCCCCGCTTCGCGCGGCGCAGGCCAAACGATGTTGCTCGCCCAGTTGATCGTCATCGGCGGCGGGCTGCCGTAGTACACCAGGCAGCTCACTCCGTCACCGTTCCACTTCGGCTTGATCACGAAGATGTTGTGATGGATGTTGACCACATTGCTTGCGTCCAACACCGCACTGCCGGTCTGGCCGGTACCCGTCGGGTCGCCGCCAAACAGGCAGCCCGCCTCGCCAACCACCGTGTTGTGGGCGAACGTAATGACCTGCCCAGGCGCCGTGAAGTCCGCGAACTCGCCGCCACCTGCGCGGCATGGATTCGGCGCCACCGGCTGACTGGTGCCCTTGAACACCGCACAGTTGGCGATGAACACGCTGTTGGTGATCGTCGCATTGCCCGCCGTCTTCAGGTCATTGCCGACGTTGCGCGCGAAGTATCCACGGTCGATCGTCACGGAGCCGGTGCCATCCAGGTACAGCAAATCCAACCCGTCGCTGGTGTTGCGGTAGAACTTCGGGCGAATGAACGTCCAGACGCCGCCCGTGAGCGCTTCGCCCAACCCATCGCCGTAGCCACCCTGCTCCTGCCCGTAGCACAGGTCATAGCCACCATCGACCGGGTAGTGTTCCTGACAGCCGTTCCACTTCACCACTAGGTCGGTGAAGGTCAGATTGCCGGAGTTCTTCGAGTTCGAGCCGTTGCCGCCGAGGTCGCCATTCCAGCCCACGTTGCCGTTGCCCGCGACCGTCACGCGCGTAACCGTCCAGTTGCTGATCCGCCCCGCCTGCACGCCCTGGTCGCCCAAGCCGTGAATCGATACATCCTGTAGGGTCACGTCGTCCGAATCCTGCGCATGCAGCCCCACTCGCGCGTAGTCCCCCATACCGGGGTCCGCACCACCAGACACGTGGTACGGACAGGTCCGCGCCGGGTCCGGCCGGTAGTTCAGCGTGCAATAGGCGTGATCGGTGATGTCGAGGCACGCGATTACCACATGGCTCGATCCGTCCAGCGACAGCATCCAGTTCGCGCCTTCGGTGCCCCACAGCTCCGGCGGAGCCGTACAGCCACTGTCCCACCCCGCACCCAGGATGCGCGTGGGGTTGCCCGCCGTGCCGCTCGGGACCGGCTGCGGGTGGCAGGCCGGCGCATACGGCGCCGCGCAGTTGTCGCCGAAGCGGGTGCCATAGGCCGCCAGCCAGCCGATGGGATAGCTACCGGGTGCGATGATGACCGTATCGCCGCCCGCGATCTTCGCCGCCTGCGCATGCAGCCAGTTCGGTGGCAGTGCCTCCATCAGGCTGTTCCACGCGCAGTTCGGCGCAGCACTTGACGGCGCGTCGGCAGTGCCGTTGCACACCGACGCGGGACCGCCGTCGGTGCGAACGTAGTACGTGGTGGCGGCCGCCTCCCCGCAGAGGCCGACCAGCAGAACCGCAAGCAGCAAACCTAGTATTCGGAACATCATGTCGTGTCCTCAGGTGAAGGTGAACGGTACCGCCAACAGATCCTTGTAGACGTACGACCCATCGAAACCGGCCCCCATCGACATGCCGGACAGCGCCGCGTCGGCGATGTACTCACCGCTAGTCCCGATCACGCCGCCGTAACCCGAGGGGCCGTCCGCGACCTTGGTCGCACCCGTCCATGTGCCTGTCGTGACCGCAGCGTTGTCGTATTGATCGTTGCCAATCAGCATCGAAACAATCGCTGGCCCGCTCGTGCTAACGGGCGTTGTTACGGCGGTGTTCGTGTAGACCGCGGCAAGGTGCTTGACGTTAGGGGTATCGACGCCCCACGTTGTCCCGGTCTTCCGATAGACGAGCAGAAATGCTGAGAAAGCACCCACAGTGCCATTGAGTACCGCATGCAGCACAACACTGGTTGCGTCGGCGTTCGCGACGGCGTGCCAAATCTGCGAATCGGTTTTTGTCCCTGTCACTGAGTTCCACTGAATATCCACGCCATAGCTGTTGAGTTGGCCGTCGGAGAGTGTGGTGATGTAGCGGTTGAACGGGCAGGTGTACTGCACCACCAAGAGGTCACCGGCTTTGATGTCCACGGCCGGGAAGTCGAACGCACCAACGGCGCCAGTTACGCTGCTCCCATGTGCCTGCACCAGTGCGACGCGCGTCGGCCCCGATGGCGCCGCGCTCACCGTCCAATTCCACGCCAATTCCTGCGCCGCCACGCTGCCGCCGGTCGCGCCGAAGTTCGTGGTGCCCGTGGCCGCCGTGGTCAGCGTGCCAGATACCGTCGCCTTGTAGTGGTTCGCATCCACTTGCGAGGTCGCGCCGAGCGAGAGGCCGGCGGGCAACGTGTCTTGCGTAATCGTCAGCGTGCCGGTCGCGCCATTGGCGAGCGTCGCGGTCACGTCGAAGTTCACCGCGTCACCGACTTTCGGGCTGGTCGGGAACGTCGCGGAAAGGGTAATCGGCGAGGTCGCGTAGACCGTGAACGTATACGCCAGCGTTTTCGACTGCGCCCCATTGGACGCCGTGAATGTGCTCGTGAACGTGCTCACGGCTTAGGTCGGTGTACCGGTCACCGGAGCCGTGAACGTGCCATCGCCGTTGTCGACTGTGCTGCCGAGCGTCAGGCCAGCCGGCAGCGAATCCACGGTGATCGTGATCGCGCCGGTTGCGCCGTTGATGTTCTGCGCGGTGACGCTGCCGGTGTACGGGTAACCCACGACGGCATCCGGCAGGTTCGCAGTGATCGAAACATCCGGCGCCGCGGCAATCGCCATGCTCACCGACTTGGTGTTGGTCTGCACGCCATCCGTGGCCTTGAATTGCACCGTGGTATTGCCCTGCGTGGTCGGCGTGCCGGTGACATCCGCGGTCCAGGTGTTATCGCCGTTGTCCACTGTTGCGCCAAGCGTCAGCCCGGCGGGCAGGCTGAAACCGGTATCGACGCTGATCGTCATGGTGCCGCTGGCGTTCGGTTGGCGAGATACCGTCACGCTGCCGCTGTAGGGCGCGTTCGCGGTGCCTGACGGAAGCGAGGTCGAGAACGTCAGGCCCGCTTGCGCGGCGACGTTGATCGTATCGACAAGGGTCTTGGTCTGTGTGCCGTTGGTCGCGGAAAACGTGCTCATTGCAATGTCCCGGTGATGATTGCGGTATAGGTCTGGTGATCGGTTGTGGTGGTTGCGCCAAGCGTCAGGCCGGCCGGAAGCGCATCGACCGTGATCGTGATGTCACCCGTGGCGCCGCCGATGTTCATGGCCGAAATCGTTCCTGTGTACGGATAGCCGCGGATGCCATCGGGCAGGTTCGCCGACATCAGCACGTCAGGAATGCCGCCAAGGTTCAGGCCGCCGTACTCAAGCAGCGTCGCGATGCTGACGGACCATGAAAGACCGCTTGCCGCATCGGCGAACGTGACCGTCACCGGCCCAAGCAACGCGGAAGCCCTCGGTTGCTGTTGTGGCGCTTCCGAAACTTGGCTGGCGCTGCCAAGCACGATCGTCTGGCCGTCGCACGTGAGGCTCGTGAGCACGTCAGTCATGCGTGATGGCCTTGATCACGTTGACCGTGAAAGTCACGGTACTTTCCTCTGCGCCCGTGGAGTCGGTGAACAGCACGTCGCCATACAGCACGCGGCCGGGAACCCATGCATCTGTGCTGCCGAACGAGAGCGTGTATTTTCCGCCCTGTTCGTCGGCGCGAGTCACCGTCAGTTCGGCAACCAGTACATCCGCGCTATCGCGCAATTGCGCCCGAATGCCAGCCGGCAATGGTTGTACGGTTCCGCCCGGCTGATACGTGCCGTCCATGCGGAACGTGTTGCCGGCCTTGAAATTGATGGTGAGCATGGCAGTCCATGAAAAACCCGCCTTGCGGCGGGTCGTTGGTTGGAATATGCGGAGTGTCTACTGCAGTGCTTTTCGCACCGCGTCTTCCCATGCCTTGCGCGCGTCCGGCGGCGGCATGGATCGCTTCAGCGTGCGGACCTGCCAGAACGCGTAGGCCGCGACGAGGATGGCGACGATTGCGATAGCGGTACTCATGACGCCGGCACCGGATCGCGCGAGAGGATGATTCGTTCACGGGCGAGCTGCGCCACGTAGCCGGCCGCGACCGGCGACACGGTGCCGGAAAACGACTGGAGCAGGTTGTCGTTGCCGTCATAGGCGTACTTGCGCTGCAGTGAGGTGAGCAGGCCCGCGTTGTTGAGCCGCACGGCCTGGGCGAACAGCGTGTCCGCGAGCGTCGCGTCGGCCTGCGCTTGCACGTCCACGCCGACGATGAAACTGGTCAGCATCGCGAGGTCATCCGGGTTCACGTTGGCGAGGAAAGTTGGGTAATCGACGGGTGTCATGGCGCCTCCTACAGTCCGAGGGCAGCAATTTTTGTTGCCGTGTCAATCTGCCGCTGCAGCGCATCGGCGTAGCCCTGGGCGACGCGGGTCAGCTCGCCCTGGGCATAGGTCCACGCCTTGTCGGCAGCGGTGTCGTAGTAGCCGGTGCCGTAGGCTGGCGTGCCGGTGGGGTCGCCGGTGCCGCTGGTCCAGCCTTCGGGCAGGTGCTCGGCGTCGATCGCAGTACCTGAGGGCGGGATGTACGTGACCCAGCCGTCATAGAGGGTGTGGGTGCCGGCGAGCACGCCAGATAGCGCGATGCTGTTGGTGCCGTCCGTGGTGCCGACGGGTGCGCCGGTCGCGGCTGCAAGCACGGCCTCGCCGTTCGCGTCCACCTGACAGGCCCATGCGGACACGACCAGCGTCATGCCGTCGTTGCTGACGGTCGCCAGTGGTACGCGCGCATAGCCGGCCGGGATGGCGAAATCGAATACCGGCTTGTCGGCGGGGCGGTTCGGCAATGTGGTGATTGGGGTCGCGGTCATGATCACTTTTTCCAGATATTGTGGGTGGAGATGCGCCGGTGCGCGTCCGCGCCCGCGAAGAAGGAATGTCCGCCGACGCAGATGCGCACGACCTCGCGTTGGTCGCGCAGCAGCTCGACATTGATGACGCGCTGCCAGCCGCTATCGGTGGCCACAAAATGTCCGTGCAGCATCGGCGCCTGCACGCTCTCACCCGTCGACGTGGTGACGGGCGTGGAGTTGCTGCAATCGAGCGTCGAGCCGTCGGCCACCGTGATACGGCAACACGGCTGCAGCACGATACGCGGCTGCTGGCGCACAAAGTGCCAGCCGTCTTGGCCGCGCAGCAGATACGGCCGCCACCAGCGCCAGCGTTCGGCCAGCCGACGCGCGGTCAGCCCGCGCCGCAGCCACATCTCAGAGCCGACGCAGTCGTCTATAGGACCACCGCCGCCCGCGCCGCCGCCGGAACTGCCGGAGGATGGAATCGTCACCACGCCCGCGTTGTATGCATCGTCGTAGCTGTTGACGCTGGCGCTGCTGGTGGAGTAGCTCCACGTCGGCGAGCCGCCGGCATAGTTGTCGCGGGTATAGATGTAGTAGCTGCTGCCCGTCGACAGGCCCGTCACGGCATTGGTCTTGGCGTTGTAGCCGACGCTGGCGCCGCCCAGCGTGATGGTGTGCGCATTCACGTTCACCGCACCCGTCGAGTACGCCGTCAATGCGGTCGCGCTGCGGACCAAGCCGAGATTGCGCGTGATGCTGGATACCAGGTTGCGCTGGTCGCCGATGGTGTGTCCGCTGCCGGGGATGCGCAGGCCCACGCGGTTGTACCCGCCACTCAGGTAGATGTCTGCCGGGTCAAGCGCTGCACGATGACTCGTAGCATCGTCCGGCAAATTGCCGAGATGCTTGCCCACATGCCCGCCGCTGGCATCGTCGCCGAAATCCACATAGGCATGGATGCCAGCGCCGAGGTCGCTGGCGAGTGCCTTGCGCACCTGAAAGTCCGTGAAGGCAGAATAGGTGCTGCCGTTGACGAACACTGCGGGACTCATCCCGACGGTGTTCGCTGGGACCGTGACCACCTTACTGATACGCGTCCAGCTCAGATTGCCAGCCAGCGTCGGACCGTCATAGGCGACTGTCGTGCCAGTGGCGTCGATAAATCGCATTGCAAATTGTGCGGTGCCGGCGCCCCCGGAATTCGTCCATGCAAGACACTCCACCACGAGCTTGTCGCCGGGGTTGGCCGGGATGACCTGCGCTGCGACACCACTGCCGCCAGATGCGACTTTGAGGTACCGGGTTAGCGCGGTGTCGCCGATGGCACCCGCCGTACCTATGACCCACGCGGCTTCTGACCAGATACCCGTTGCACCGGATTCGAAATTGGAGGTGCGGATGAGGTTTGCGTTCGACTGCCCCGCCCAGCGCTTGCTGTCCGTCTCTGAGATGTTGTCGGCGGTGCGGCCCGACAATAGCGTCAGCGCATTGCGCTGATCGACCAGATAGCCACTGCTGTCAAAGCCCGTGCGCGCGCGGTTGGCGCCATCCCACACGTCGACCGCCTCGCGGATCGCCGTGCCGTCCCACAGACGATACGGGCGGCCGCTGGTGTCGATGTAGCCGCTGCCGGTGCGCCGGAAGTTCGTGCCATCCGCGAGGATGTCGACCGACTTGCCAGTGGTCCTTTCCGCGCCGGCCTCGCTCGGCATCAGTGCGCCGATCGGCGAGATGCTTGACGCCGCAACCCCATTGACCTTCGCAGTATCCGCCGAGGTGCGCGTCTCGGTCTTGTTCGCACCTGGCTCTGCAGCCGCATAGCGCGTCGTGCCATCGGGCAGGTCATCCTGCGTAGCGATGGCTGCGACGGTCATGGCGATACCGTCCACAGTGAAGGTGCCGCTCGTGCAATTGCGCGCAACGGCAAAAGGCGCGACGCCTGTCGCACCCGTCGGAACCTGCATGCGCAGGGAACTCAATACAGCCGCGCCCGTCGTACCCGTCGCGGTGGTCGTGCTGCTTAGTGCCGTGAGTTGTGCGCCGGACGAATCATAGAAAACAAGACCGGAACCGCACGTGCCGCTCGCGGATGCGGCCTCGACAGTGGCTTGAACGTAAATGATTTGCCCAGGCTTCACGGGCACGATCGTGGTGCCCGTGAGAAATGAACTGATCGCCCCAGCGTAGCCTGTGAACTTCGCGCCGCCGGCAACCGGAATGGCCGCCCAACCCGTGCCGACATTGAAGCCGGTCAGACCATTCAGCATGTTCCCGTTCGGCACCAGCGGCGCGTTGCCCTGCGCGATGGCGCGCGCGTCGTCCCCATTCGTCACGGCCGTGTCCGCCGTGTGCTGCGCGGCATCGGCGAGCGCCTTGGCGGCAACGTAAATGGCATTCAGCAGTACCTGGCGCTTTAGATAGACTTCGTTGAACTTGTCTTCGAACGTCGCGCGCACGACCGTGGTGTTACCTGAGAGATCATCCCAGTGCGTCGGTGTGGTAAGTGTGCCGAGATACGTGGTCAACGCCGACACGGCATTGTCATAGTCGGTCTTGGCCGTGGTGATGCCGAATGTCGTCGCCTGCGTATCAATGCCGAATTGCTCGCCGGTGATGACGCCGTACTCGCGGATGATTACCTTTTTCTCTGCCGGCGTCAGCAGGCCGTCATCGGCAATGTCCGCAATCGCATCATTCGCATTGGCGGCGGCTGCTAGCGCGGCCGTGGCATTCGATGCTGCCTCGTTCGCGACATCCTTCAAGCCGCCCGAGCCGGTGACGTTGAAGCCCTGCGCGCTAAGCTGGGTGGTGAATGCACTCGTCGAGCCGAGATAATCCACGGCCCGCACGCGATACCAGTGCAGCGCGCCATCATTGAAGGCGTCGGTATAGGCGAGCGCCCGGACTTTTGTCAGTGTCGCCCATCCCGAAGGCGAACCGCTGCTGTCATTTGCGCGCTGGATTTCGTATTCGACATTCGCCGGCTCCGTGGCCGAAACCGTCCACACCAGATGCACGCCATCCGCCACGGTGCTCGCCGTCAGGGATGTAGGCGCCTGCGGTGCGCCAGCTACGGCATCGACGAGCTGGGTCTGCGTGACCCACGCCGATTTTGCGCCGCACGCTGAAATCGCGCGCGCCTCGAAGGTGTAGCTGTCGCTATCGTCAAGGCCGGGAACCGTGATGTTCCCGGTTGCCGGCACGGACATCTGCCCGGCCCACAGGTTTTCAGGATCGGCCGTCTTGCGCCAGCGCAATTCGTAGGCGATTGCTGCGGTCTTGGTCATAATGCTGCAATTCTTGATATCCGATACGTGCCAGGGCCTCCACGCAAGATGCCCCCTCCCGGCGGAATGCTGCCGATCAAGTGCGGGCCGCCCACACCGCCGTTATTGACCGGCCCCGGCGTGATCGCGAGCGTCAAGTCCGGTGCGTCCGGGGCAGCGCACCATGCCTGCCCGGTAATCGACGATACGAACGTTGGCGGCGTGCCGCTGTCTGCGGTCAGCACCGCAGGCGCGGCGTCCACCAGCGTCAATTCGGCGTTGAGGTTGTCCGAGGGCCTTACTGCCCGGACAATCAGGTCCGCCGTGCCCTGCGACACTGCGCCAAGTACCCACAAATCGCCCACCGCAGCGCCCGTGGATGCCGCGAGTGTCAGGGTCGTCAGGTTGCTGCCCGCGGCCGTGGTGACGTTCTGCGCGGCCTGCGAACCGTCCGACTTGCGGACTTGCAAGCGATAGGTCGTGCCGGAATCAAGGTCAACCGGGCCATCCAGCGTGATCGTCAAACCATCACCAGAAACCGCCTTGACGCGCCCCCATGCCTGGCCCCATTCGGTGATGTCGTGGGCGACGCGCACCAGGTCGCCGCGCTCGCAGACAAGGTTCTCGATGTCCGCATTCAGCGTGTAGGTATTCGGCCGGTTGTATGCAACCGACAAGTGATAGCGTCCAAGCTTCCATGCTGCATCCGGGTCCGTCACCATGCGCAGGTCCAATTCCTCGAACCGTGTCGCATTCGCTTCGGTGTAGCCATCGGCGTACACCATGCGCATGTCCTGCTGATAATTGGCTTCCGGATTGGTGAATTTCACCCGCAACGCATGCGGAAGATCGCTGAATACGCGGGCATAACTGAAGCCCCGCGAGTTTGACGGCGTGAACATCTGCACCGGCACGGTTTGCGCCAAGTCGCGCACCGCCGAATACTTGCCATTGCGCAGTCCGAACGAAGCGCGCCCCGCAGCCAGCACATCCCGCAACACGTCGCCCAATGCACGGCCAGAATCCATCACGAAATTGCACACCAGCCCTTTGGCCGCGCATTCGTCCGCCCAGTCGGCGATGCCGTCAAGATCAAGCCGCGAATCCGGGAGCCGGCGAATCACCGCTTCGCAGCGCGTCATCAACCATGCGTACAGCCACGCCGGGTTTTGCGTCACTGCGGCGGCGAGCCAGACCTGATTGGCCTTGTCCCACATCGGCACTTTTTGCGCCAGCAGCACGGACATGTTCTGGATCACGCCCTGAAGCTGATCCGATGCCTTGATCCGTACCGCTAGCTTGGTCGTGCCGGTGGTGGAAGGATTCTGCGGACTGATCGAACGCAGCACCGACCACGCGACCTGATCGGACACACTGTTGGTATCGATCGCGCCGGGGAACCCGATGCCCTTGGCGGTCGTGCGGGTGACCGTCACGTCATACTGACCCGACGGCACCTTCCAGCGCACGCCGCCGCGATAGACCTTGCGCGCACCCGAGGTCAGGCTGATGCCTGCGCCTCCGGTACTCGCAAGGCCATTGGTCAGCGTCAAGCCAGATGCACTACCGATTGGCGTCCATGATCCCGTGCTGCCCGTGGCGCGATAGGTGATGTTGAAACCGATGGTGCCGGTAACCGTGTTGTTCTTTGCGCCCACCCCGAACACGCCACCTGGCCCCACGAGATCAAGCGAGATTTCCGTCGTCGCAGTCTGCGTGGTGCGCGTGGCGGTATTGCCGTAATCGTTCAGCGGGATGCCGACGGATGCTTCGTAAATGTCCTGCGTGAACAGGGTGGGCGTTGTGGTGATTTCGTACTCGACATCCTGATAACTCGCGATGTCGGTGCCGCCGATCTGGATATCCGACACGTCGAAATCGCCGTAGCCGAGATCAAGCAGCATGCGCAGGTATTGATCGTCACCGCTGATCTCCGTGTACGGCAATGCTGCATGCGGCGGAAAGTAGCGCATGGTGCCCACCACGCACGGAATGACACCGTACGGGTTGGCTTGGTTGCTGGTGCCGGTGATGGAGGCCAGTTGCTGGAACGGGTCACCACCGCTCAAGCCTTTCGGAGTCGGCGGCGCAATGAGCGCATTGACAAGCAACGAACCCACCACCGAAATGCCGACTGACAGCGCCAGAGCCGCAGTCGAGCCAGCAGTGCCAAGGGCCGTACCGGCCGCGCCGAACCATCCGGCGGCTGCGCCGTACGTCAGGATCGTCACCACAACCATGACGATGATCGCAAGCCACTTGCGCGCCTTGCCGCCCTGCGGATACAGCGTGACGTGAATCAGCGCGCCGCGTTTCGGGCGTACCTTCGTCCACAGTTCACGCGGAACCGAATAGCCACCAACGCGCACATCCAGCGAGTGCGCGGCACGCTCGCCAAGCATCTCGGCCAGCGTCAGCCCGGCGCGCACTTCCGCGTAGACCGTTTCGCCACCATTGGGGAACGGCGAGAGGTTGGCGACAAGCGTGGTCGAGCCGTCAGGCATGATTTTCTCTTGGCAATAAAAAACCCCGCCGGAGCGGGGTTTGTGGAAACGTTTGGTGCGGTGCGACGTCAGCGACTATCCGCAATCTGCACGCACATGGACGTGATCCGTATTTTCGCTTCGTCTTGTGCCTTGGCAATCCTTGCGACATCGGCATTTTGCAGCCCATAGGACGGACCAAGCCGTGCGTATGTCTTACGGATCATGTTGCGAAGCATGTCCTTGCGCGCATCACACTCCGCGCCAACTTCGCTTGTGTAGCACACGAAGTCGTCGGCGCGCTTGATGGATGTTTCCATCGGTACGCCGCTCGCATAATCACCAAGCGCAAGCGCCACATCCTGCCCCATGATGTTGCAGAACACTTGGTCGCGTTGCTGCTTGTAACTCTGTGCCGATGCCGCAGTGCAAACGAACGCCGCCGCGCAGGCGATAGCCACCAGTAACGTTTTCATGATCCGTCTCCCTGTTTGGGAGCCTGATTTTTGCTCTATTTAGCGCCAGAATCAAGCATGCCGCCACCAGCCGCCCAGCCGCTTCGCCCAGCGCGGCGCGTCGATCCGGTCGATGCACGATAGCTGCTGCTCCCCGCGCTCGTTGGGCGGAGGCCAGTGCAGGAATTGGGCATCGTTGACCATGATCGCGCAATGCCACGGCCTCCCAGCTACCCGCAGAATCAGCAGGTCGCCGCCGTGTGGAACAGTCACAGACTCCCAGCCGTCAGTTAGGCCCGCTTCCACCGCCTGCGCCACGCTGTCGCGTTCATCGGCGCTGGTGTAGGCGTCGGCATAGTCCGGCAGGTCAATGCCGAACACTTCCCGGTACACCATCCGCACGCCGCCCCAGCAGTCCGCGCCATCGCGCGAACGGCCCTTGTCGGCGTAGGGCAAGCCCACGTATTCACCTGCCCATGCCGGGATCACGTAAAGAGGCCCGGCGAATTGGACGGGATGTAACTCTGCCCCGGCACAAGCTGTGCGAATACTCCATCTTCATACCCGAGCGTGCCCTGGATCGTGTTCGCATCCGCCTGCGCGGTTTGCAGCGACATCACGAACGGACCGGCTTCGACCGTATCGGGCGAACTCGCCAGCACTACCGAAAGCGTCACGGTCGGCTTGCCCACCAGCGAACGAATCTTGTCGTTGACTGCAAGATCGGTGTTGTCCACCGTCAATTGCACGGTTGGAATTTCCTCGTCCAACTGTGCGGGCAAATTCACCTGAAACGCATACGGCAGGTAATCGCCATCCGCGCGCGTCACGGTTTCGGTGTTGTAGGCAAGCAGGATCGGCGAAGCAAGGTCCGGATGCTCGATCCGCAGGATCGGCACGAACACTTCCGCAGTGTCCTGCGCCAGCATGGCCTGCAGCGCAGTGGGCGATACCTGGCGCACGTCAGGCCACCTTGATCAATGACAACGTGGCCGTCCACTGGTCCGGGAAGCCGTCTTGCTGCTGGTACTTGATCCCCTCAAGAAACCCGTACGTTGCGGCTGCCCCGGTACGCACATCCACCCAATCGAATACGCCCGTGTCTTTGAGCGTCGTGGACTTGAAGGTATCGAGCGTTGCCATCTGCGCGCCGGTGCAGGTGATCGAGCACGTCAACTTCGCGGGCATTGCGGTAAACCGCCGCCGCCGCTTGGGCGCACCCGTTTCCATCTGCGTCACGAGGATGTTTTCCGCAACGGGTTCGTATTGCGCGCTGCCAAGGTCCGGCGCTTGCTGCAGGGTTGAGGGCCATACTGGATTAGTCATGTCAGCCAGCCACCGGCACGCCGCGCCGACTCAAGCCGAACGTCTGCTGGATCACTTGCCCCGTACTGCCGCCGCGACCGATCTGCTTATTGACCTCGTTCACCGCTGCGCCAATCATCACCTTCAGGATGTCGTTGCCGTTGCTGTCCTTCGACTGCGACACTTCGGCCTTGGAATCGCTGTGGTTCTCGACGATCACGGTCACGTTGCTGCCTTGTGCCTTCACGCCGAGCTTGCCGTCCGATCCGCGCGACAGCGGCATGATGGCCTCGGGACCTGCTTCCCCCATGACGTTGCCGCCATTGGCGAAATAGGTCGGACGCGTGACGATCTGGTTTTCGTAAGCCGCGATGCCGGGGCCTGAAAACACGTTGCCCGCTGCGTTGTAGGTCTGGATGACCGTCCCGCTGGCGCCGAAACCGCTGTAGGCGCCCATACCGGTCACCGCGCCAGTGCCGCCCGCATAGCTGACCGCGCCGCCGAAAATCTGCATGAGAATGCGCGAAATCAGAATCCGCGTCTCCATCTTCGCCAAGTCGGCGAGGAAGGACCGCGTGAAATCGGCTAGGTTGAATTTGCCGGTCTGGACGAAATTACCGATGCCGTCAGCCATGCCGTTGAAGGCATTCAGGAACAGGTCGTGCGTCTGGCCCGCTACGTCGGCGGCCTGATCGGCAAAGTCCTGCAGCGCGGACGTAAACCCGTTGCTCCACTCGCCTTGCGCGGTATCCATGCGATGGAAACCATCAATCATGGTGTCGCGCATGTCGCCGAACGACGCATTCACCGCGTCAATCTGCCGCTGCAGCGCCGCGTATTGCTCGGGATGCGTGACCTGCTCGCGCTGCAGCCTCTGGACCTGCTGGATACGCTGCTGATCCAGTTGGTTCAGTTCGCGCAGCCGTTCGGCCTCTTTCTGGCCCATGCCGACGCTGGCGACCTGGATGTCGATGGCGTTTTTCTGTGCTGCTACCTGTTCGTGGAGCGTGGCGACGAACTGCGCGGCAATGGCATCGCCCCGCGCCTTTTCGTCATTCAACCGCCCCTGCGCTTCGATCTGCTTCCGGATGTCGTCAACACCCATCTGCCGCAGCTTGTCGGAGTTGTCGCGCGATGCGCGCCCCGAGCCGCGCGTGCTACTGGGGCCGCCGTAAGCCTGCGCCGCCTTGGCAATCTGTTCGTTGTAGCTGCGCATGAACCGCGCCGATTCCGCGGCGGTGCGCGGCACGGCGAAGAACGCTTCCTTCATCTTCACCGCAATATCGAGCTTGCTTTGCAGTTCGTCGATCGGCGCAAGCGCGGTCGCGGCCCATTCCTGGGCACCCTTGGCGGCTTTGTTGCGGGCATCGTCCAACGCTTGCATGGTGCGATCCCATCCCTGCTGGACCAACTGCGCCTGTAGCTGCGCCTGCGTCGATTTCAGGCTGGCGATGACGGACGGTGATGCATTCGGCACGAACTGCTGGGATGCATTCATGTGCACGCCCTGCGCTGATGCAAGCTGCGCATTGACGGCCTTCAGGCGCGATTCGATATCTGTCGCGCCCGCATGCGCCATCTCGTGCCATGCCGACGATACGGCCGTCGTGACCGCGTTCCACGCCTTGATGATCGAACCGGTGCTGTCTTCGACCTCGCTGGCGCGTTTGGCAAGCGCCGCTGAGCCGTCGCGCATCACGATCTGACGCGCCTTGTCGGCCTCGCCAATCTGGAACAGGTATTGCACCTCGTTCGCTTGCGAGGCAGTTAACAGGTTGTATTTGGCGTCAAGGTCTTCGATCTGTTTCGCGCTGCCGCCCATCGCGACGGTTGCGAACTCGATCCCGGCCTTCATGTCGCCCGTGGCCTTGCCGAAGCGGACGGCACTTTCGGCCATACCCTGCAGGGCCGGCGATGCACCGAAGCCAGCCTGCGCAAGCTCAAGGACAGCCTTGGTCGAATCGTTGAACTCGCCCGTCGCGCTACCAACCGCAAGCGCCATCGCTGAAAGTTGGCTGCCAGTCATACCGGCCAAGTCGCCGGTTTTGGCGAGCGCTTGTGTGAAGGCGAGTGTTTCCTTCTCGCCCTGAACCATCGCCGATACATAGGCGATCACCGCGCCACTCACGCCGATGAACGCCAGTCCCATCGGCGACATGAGTTTCGTCAGCAAGCCGGCCTGGTTCGCGAACGCTGCACCCGTGCGGCGCAGCCTGCCGAAATTGCCGGACAGGACCTCACTCGCTGCCGTGGCAATCTCGGCTTGCGCACGCGAGTTGAGGCCTGCGGTCTTGTTGGCGACCGCCTGCGCCTCGGTGACGGCAATGTCCTTAACCTTGGCCGCGTCCAGTGCGGCGAATGCCTCGGCGAGTTCGCCGCTCGTGATCACGCCGGAAGCTTGCGCAGCATCCAGCAACGCCTCGGCCTTGGCAACCTCGGCCGTGGTCAATTTGGACTTCGACAGCAACGCCTGCACCTCGGCCACTGGCGCGCGCATCGCAGTCCATCGCTGCATCTGCGCGGTCTGGGCATCGGCGAGCGCCTTGGATGCGGCCGCACCCTCGCTGGTCGCACGGGTCGCGGCGACGCTGGCCGCGGTGTTGGCCTTACTGGCCTCCACAGCCGCAAGGCTCGCCTGCACCATGTCGTGAATGCGCTTGGCGGCCTGCTCTTCGGTTTCGGCCAACTCGGCGGCTTGGGTAGCGGCCGTCGCCGTAGCTGCGCCATGCTCCTGCACGGCGCGCGCGGCCGTGCTGGACGTGGTGCCGAGCTTGCCGGCCGCGGCTTCCGCCTTCGCGCTGGATGCGGTCAGATTGTCAAGGTCGCGCGTCGCCGTCTTGGCGCTCGTGCTGTCTACCTTGAGAATCAGACTCGATACTTCGTCAGCCATGTTTCATTCCAAGCCAGAGGCCATCCAACCGTTCGATCAACTCAACCTGCCACGGGCGCAGCCGCACGCCCGCGACGCCCTGAAACGCCGCGATATCCGCGTAGGAAATGGGTTCGTTCGCCATGCCGACACCACGCGCCGACGACAGCCGACAGAACGCACGCCAGACCGGATCAAACCCGGCCGGACATTCGCCGACATCGCGCAGCGGCTTGGGCTTCCTGCCGGTTGCCTTCCAGTGGGCTTCAAGGTGCTCGCGCCGGGTCTTTTTGCCCACCCGGCGCGCCAGCTTCATTTCGGCTTCGGCCCAGCCGGTGAAGCGGTCGCACCTTTGCCGAAAAAACGGTCATCCTCCAGACACGCCCGATCGATCTGCTCACGCACCAGAATGGCTTTGTTGAGGAAGTCCGCCGCCGATTGCGCGGTCAGCTTCGTCTCGAAATTCCATTCCGCGATCAGGGATGACAGCAGCGCGATGCGGTCGGCGTGACGCTGCTTGGCGTCAGGCTTGCCATGCTCGGCAATCCGCGCGCCGATCTCGTCCAGCGTGTCCCGATATGCCTGCGAGCGGAAGTTGCGAATCTTGATCCACTTGCCGGACTCGGAGCCATCCGGAAGCTTCAGGTCGATCCGTACGCCGTCGTCGATGACCTTGCGAACGTCGAATGCGTCGAACTCGCTCACGGTGCGTCAGCCTTGGTCAGCGAGAACTCGGTCCCGGACGTGGAGTCATACAGGCCGCGGAATTGCAGTTGCTGGATGCCCAGGTCGTCGCCGCTGAAGTTGTCGGCGGAAACGCTGGTGAACCGAGCCTTCGGCACTGCGAACGTGTAGGTATTGCCGCTCGATGCGGCGTCGGTCATCACGATCGAGAACGCGTTGGACGTATCGCCGCGGAAATCGGCCTTCAGCGAGTCATCCTCGATATAGGCCGACAGGTCGCCGGTCAGGTCGATCATGCCGATCTTGTTTTCGTAGGCGTCCGTGTTGAACAGGCTATATTTCGCAGCCATGTTGTTGTTCAGCGTGAAGTCCAGCGTGGTCGCGCAGTTGAACCCGGCCCCGGCAATCGACAGCGAGCCGTCCAGCGTGGTCATGAAGTCGGTGGTGGTCGCTACGCCGAAGGTGGCGCCCACCGGGACGGTGTAGTTTTCCTCGCTCTTGCCGATCATCGAGAAGGCGGCCGTGATCTTTTCCTGCAACGGGCAGGAGAACTTGATCTGGTTGACCTCGCAGCCGCGATACAGGATGTCCACGCCGATATCGAGATAGCGCTTCAGGATCGCGAAGGTGCGGCGGGTGGCGCCGGTCTTCAGGACATCCGTGGCCCAGGTGCCGCAGAAGCCGGCTTCCAGCAGGTCATCGAACGTCCCATATGACAATTCGCCCGTGATGTCGCCCGCCACGGTCGTGGTGCCGCGACGCGTGGTCACGCGATGGCGGTCCGAACGCAGTTCGTTACTCGCGATCTCGTTCGCGGACATCGAAAGGCCGGATTGCGTGATGCGCACCGGCTTGAAGGCCGGCGCGGTCGGGTCGATGGTGCCGCCCGTTTCAGGGCAGTAGAAATAGGAGACGCGTGCGCCGCCCTGCGAAATCCCAGCGGTCATGGTGAATACCTCTCGTGGTCAAGCCCGGATCGCGGGCAAAGAAAAACCCGCTTTCGCGGGTCCGGTTTGCTGCTTGAATGAAGCGTCAGGCGCGGTGCTGCCATCCGCGCAATTTCGTGGTGAGCGAAACAACGTTGTAGGCGCCGTCACGCATGATCTGCGAGCGCTGGCAATAGCTCGATACCAGCCGCATGCCGTTGTAGGTGAATATCGCGCCGGGCTGGAACAATGCCGCTACCGTGTCCGCATCGGCAAGCAACGGCCCCGCGCCCTGCCCGGCCGGGTAGTTGATGTCGATCTGACCCAGCACGACGTGTTCGATCGGCGCCACGTCGCCCAACGCCGCAGCCTGCGCGTTCACCGGCAATACCTTCAGTTCGCACCATGGCGCATCGGTCGGCGGCGTGAAGTCGATGGCTTCGTAGGCGGTTGGGTAGCCCAAGCCGCCACTCACCCACGCTTGCACGAAGGCGCTGGAAACGTCGGCGAAGCCCGTCATGTCGGGATGACCTTCATTTCAGCGTAGCGCGCGACGTTGACGCGCACAAATCCGGCCGGAGCCTGTTTGCTCCAACCCTGGTACTCCAGGCGCTGCCCGTAGGGAAGGCCGTTGCTCATGTAAGTGACCGTCCCTGCCCCGCCCATATTGCTCGCGGCATTGCCGATCGCGAATGCGCCGGATGGATCAACGCGCGTCGTAGTATCCAGCACGGGCGAGCCGACGCTGGTGTTCCAATTCGCACGAAAACGCCCGCCGACATAGCCCTTCGGTGCCTTGTGCTTCCACAAGGTCGGGTTTCCGACTGGCGACATGAGGATCACGTCGCGAAACAACCCCAGCGTGATTGCGCGCACCTGCTTGTCGATGCGCTTTTCGGTTTCCTTCTGCCACTTGGCTACGTCGCTGGCGAACGTCATGGCCGCACCTGCAACTTGTACGCGAGCGGCGTTCCTGCCGGGCTCACCGCGTCCACCGACATGATCTTGAGAACGTCCGCGACAACGACGATGGAATCGCCCATAGCTGGCGTTTGCGAGGCGTCGACCCACATCAGTCGGTCACCATCCTGCACATTGTTCGCGAGCTTGTACTGCGATGAAATCTGCACGAACACGCCCACCATCGGCAGGTCTTGCGTGCTGCCGCCGGAATACGTGCCGGTCACGGGATCGTAGGTCGCGCCTACGCTCTTGCGCAGAGTCACGGGTTGGCCGTTGTCGCCCAGCAGCCGCGTGACCGTGGCCGCCATGCCGGCGTAGTCGAGGCTCACGCCCGTGTCACCATCAATCCGGAATTTCCGGCCCGCAGATAACGCGCCAGCAGCCCGTCGATCTCGCGATAGCGGACATAGGCCGGTGCGCCTTCGCGATAGGTCACGGCAACCGCGCCCGCGATGCTCTCGGAAGCCGTCTCGCGCTGGATGTCGGGTGCCAATGGCGCAGACAGGGCCCGCAGCGCCAGACTCGCGCATGCCTTCTGGATGGCGTTAGGCACGCTGTCGTAGCCAACTTCCACGTTGTCCACGATCGCGCCCCAGCGCGGCCAATCCAGTGCCTGCGTGGACAGCATGCGTTCGCCCTTCCAGCGCAGTCCGTGGACCTGCTGCAGGTATTCCGTGGCCTTGCGCAGCGCCGATTCCTTGGCATCATCGGTCGCGGGCGCCCATGCGGCATTGCCGCGGGCAGCGTGGTACGCGGTCGCAAAATCCACGGATGCGAAGCTTTCGGCATCCGCAAGTCCCGCGCCGCTCTCGGTAACCAGTGTCATTGACGCTGCCAGCCGAGTTGTTCGTGTTCAGCGACCGCGCGCGGATGGATATTCAGGACTTCACCGTCCTTGACCATCGGCACGAGATCGGGATTTTCAGCATGGCCGCCCCCACCGCTGGGCGCATTGGCCTCTGGATCATGGTCGATCATCGGCGGCTGTTGCTTGCGTTTCGGCATGATTTTCTCCACAAAGTCACCGGGAGCCGGAGCCCCCGGTGACATCGTTACATCAACCCATCAGCAACGCGATGTGCTCGGGCTTGACGGCCTTGCAGCCCCAAGCCAAGCACACTTCGTACTTGACCTGCCGGTACTGGCGATACACCCGGACCTCGAAGGTCAGGCCGGTGACCGGATCGGTCAACGTGGTCGCGTCGTCCGCCGAGTCGCCACCCGTCGGCACGGCCGGGGCACGCGCCGCCAACACAATGGCGTTGCGGGCGAAAGCCGCGTTGGGGGTGTAGTTGCCGCCCACGGTCAGCGCGATGCCGTCACCAGCACTGGCCAGCAGGCCAGGACGGTTCAGGGTCACGATGCCCGCAGCCAGCGCACCGCCGACGACGTACTTGTTGGTGTCGCCCGCGAAGGTCACCACGTCGCCCGCCAGGATCGTGCCGGTGCCGGTGTCAACCGAAATGCCGGTTGCGCCCGCAGCCGCCGCGCCGTTCGTCAGGAAGCCCGAACCGGTGCCCTTGGCATGCACGGCAATGCCGGCCGAGTTGCGCAGCGCGAAGCCCTGCACGCGGTCGGTCATGCCGTTGCGCAGCATGTCGTTGCTGCCGGCCTCGTTCACCTTGAACAGCACCGACTGCTTGCCGCGCAGGTTGGCGATGGCTGCCGAACCCAAGGCGAGCTGCAGGTCAGACTTGGGTGCGCCGTTGTCCTCCAGGATCTTGAGGACGCCGGCAAAGTCGGACAGATCGCCCGCCGTGCCGAACGGAGCCGTGCCCGCCGTACCATAGGCGCGCGAAGCGCCCACGCACGCAGCCGCGGCGAGGTCGATTTCCACCGCATTCACCAGCTTGCGCATGGCGTCGGTGAACTGATCGGCCAGCACGGCGTTGTAAACGCCAGCCGTACCGACGGCCTTTTGCTGCTCGCCGTTCCAGCGGACCGGCGCGGCCTTCGACTTGGTGATCGCGACGTCCACGTAATCGACCGTGGTATCGCCTGAATCGGCCGGAGTCGCACCGGGGGTCACGTCCTCGAGCGCACCGGCTTCGGCCAGCGGCACGCGAACGGTCTGGTTCAGCGCCGCGCGTTCGGCACTGGAATCGCGGCGAACCGCGGGGATGAAGCCCACCATCTCACGCGAGACGGTATTCAGGGCTTCGTACAGGGTGGGGATCAACCCCGTGATGGTGTTACCGGGCATGATTGTTTCCTCGTTGATACGGATTGGGAAGTGACGAATGGGCTATCCAGCCCGGACGCCGTGCCCATCCGAGCAACGGCCACAAAAAACCGCCTCGCGGCGGCCTCGAAACAAAGACTGTTGCCAGCCTCAATCGGTGACGGAAAATCCGTCCTTCATCTTGGCCGCGCGGTCGGTCGGTGAAAGCTGATCGAACTGCGCGCGGGTAATGGACTTGGCGCCGCCGCCGCCGTGGCTTTGGCCTGCGCCGCCACCGGAAGCGCCGGAGCCCTTCAGGATCGTGTCCTTGTGCGGGTAGGCATCGACGATCATGTCGAGCGCCTCATCGAAATCGGCCAGTTCGCCGGGCTTGGCGCGCGAATAGAGCTTGTTGCCCTGCGCGTCATAGGCGACCGTCTTGCCGTCTTCGATCTTGAAGCGTTCGCCGAAGCGCGCTTGCACCAGGTCGGCGGGGATCGCGAGCTTGTCCGCGATGTACTTCGACCGCGCGAAACTGCCGCCGATCTTCTCGCCGTACAGGTCCGCCTTCAGCTTGTCGCGCTCGGCCACCACCGGTTCGAACTCGGCACGCACGGCCTTGATCGCTTCGGCCTTGACCTTCTCGACCTCACCGGCATCCACCAGCTTCTTGTCGTCAAGGTTCTTGACCGTGGCAAGCGCCTTGATTGCGGCGGCCGGGTCTTCGATGCCATCGAAGCCCTTCAGCTTGGTTTCTGCCGCTTCGGCCCTTTCCCGATGCCCCTTGGCTTCGGCGTTAAGCTGGCCGATCTTCGCCATCGCGCCGGGCGCATCGAATGGAATTTCTTTCCCGTCGTCGTGCACGAAAACGGGTTTGCCGTCCTGAATCACGGCGTAGGTCTTGCCCTCCACTTCAATCGTCTTGAGCTTCATGATCTACCTTCGGCCTTCCGGCCTTGCTGTGGCCTTCCGGCCGTTGCGCCCGTGGCTTCTGCCGTGCGGGCATGAAAAAACCCGCGCGAGGCGGGTTTCGTTGAATCGATTCTGTTGCGTCCTGCTACACCACGACGCGCTCGCCGCGCATCAGGCACGCCACGCACAGCCGCTGTTTCGTGCCGCCGCTCGCCTTGCCGTCGCGCGACATCACGCCGATCTTCGTTTCCACGACTTCGCGCCCACCGCAGCGGTGACACTGCACCATTGCCGCAGGCTTTGGCATCGCGCGGATACGCTTGCGCTCACGCTCCATCGGCGTGTCGGGCGGCGGCGTTCCTTCGATGACCCTGAACGGCATGCAGCGATTATAGGCCGGCTTTGGCAAAGGCCGCAGCATCCCGCGCCCGCAATTCGTCAAGGGTGTAGAGCACGCCCTTGTCGTTCACGAACCCATCAAGCTTCAGGCCGCCTTGGCGATACAGCCTCGCCCGGATAGGCCCCAGCACATCCTCGACCCGATCCATTGGCTGTTTTGCCAACCACTCGGCATAGGTCATGCTGGCCGGGACTTGCCCGTCCATGCTGGCCCTTGTGCCTTCCGGCAGGCCCGAAAGCCCAAGCTCACGCCACGACTTCAGCACCGGCGCACTCACGCACCGGCAGCCGAAATGCGCCAATCCCGGCCCACCGAGCCACGGTAGCTTCTTCGGCCCCAGCGGCTTGTGTGTGCCGATCGCATATTCCTCGCCTCCATGCGTGGCGCACAGGAGACATACGCGAGTGTCCAGCGTATTGACCCACACGATCCCTTTCAGGATGTCTGCATTGGCTGCCGCGGTCTGTTCCCGCGCCACCGCCGCCGTATGGTTGATCGCCGTCCTGACGACAGTCTCAAGGTCTTGCCGCGGCCGCTCCAGCAAGCCGTCGGCATAGTTCTGTGCCCGCGAGCCGCGAATCGACCGCACGATGGTTTCGGTCGTGTCGTTGTTCGTGATGCCGATGCGAATGGCATCCCGAATCTTGCGCGCCCGGTCGGCTTCCATGTCCGCCATCCACTCGCGCAACAACCGGCCCTGAAACGGCCGTGCCATTGCGGCAGCGTAGACCTGGCTCTCCGTAGTGCCCGCAAGGCTGATCTGCACCGCGACTTCCCGCGGAATTGCCAGCATCAGCACCGCCAGTTGCTGCGCCGATTCGTGCGCGGCGAACGTCTTCAGGTCGGCGTCCAGTGCCAACCTGGCCTGCCGGTACGCCTCGGCATTCAGCGCCCGCACCGACGCCAGCATGGCGTCCAGATGCTCGATCGTGGCCGTGTCGCGGCCTTGGTCGATCGCGGTCGCTATCCGCCTTGAAAGCTCTACATCCGCCTTGTTGAGTACCGCGATGATCTTCCGGACCGTCGCGTTGCTGTAGCGCTGCAGGTCGATATGGCGACGGATCGCCTCGTCCTGCAATACCTCATTGGCCGTTGACACTGATGTTCCCGAGCGCCGGGCCTTGTGTATTCAACCGCTCCTGTTCTTGCGCCCACGTCCGATCCGGCGCGACCAAGCCGCGGCGGCGCGCTTCATCGAAGAACGTCTCGTCGCTCAACTTGCCGGCCGTCGCCATCTTCAGCAGCAAGTCGGCGTCGGCTTCGGATAGCGAGTTGAACCCGAAGTCCTTGTAAATCTCGACCGTGCCGCCAGTGGATTCGTGCACCCACTGCGCCATCAGCCACAGGGCTTGATTGAGCGAGTCCTGCAGGTCAAGCGTGGTGCGGCCCAAGGCGCACAAGCCCGCCTCATTTTCGGACTCGACCTGCGCGACCGCCTTGACCGGCTGGATTACCAGCAATTCCGCCCCGGCCTGCCGCATCTGATCCTGCAGGTCAAGCAGCGACTGCCGGCCAGCGCCAATGGCCGCGCCCGTGTGTTCGGTGAATTTCAGGTCGCCGCCGATCGGCACCTTGACGGCGCGCGACCCGCCAATCGTAAGTTCGGTATCTTCACCGCCGCCGATCATGGTCAGGATCGGTATACGGGCGAAGTGCAGAATGGTTTGCTGATCGCTTTTCGACTGCCAGTGCTCGACGTTCATGTAGGCCACGTCGCGCAGCGGCGGAACGCCAGTCATGAACCCCGTGCGCTGGCCATACACCGGAACGAAGGGGATCACGGGCAGCGTCGTCGTGCCCTCATCGAAGATCGCCCACTCATGCTTGTCGTTTTCGCGGTAAATCTCCCATCGACCCGGATACAGCACGCGCACTTGTTCGACATCCGTTTCGCCGAACTCGCCAGCATCCTCAGTAACCGTTTCCAGAAACCGGAACTGCGTCAGCGTCGGCTTGCCTTTGACAAGCCTGTAGCGCCAGCCCAGGAACTGCTCGGGCTTGATGTGCACGAAATACGGGCGGACGCCCGCCACCTTTTCGTCAATCCTGCGGCCGGTTGCCGTAGTGCGCGGGAACTCCACCAGGATTCCGCAGATACCCTTGCCAAGCGCCGCTTCCAGCGAATCGGCCGCGAAGTTGTGCAAGCCCCGGCCTTCAAGGTCGATGTCGTCGGTCCATGCCTTGATCTGCGACGGCATGTCCTCGCTGTACTGGATCGGCCGACTGAATGGCTTCGCGCTCAATACGTCGACTGTGCGCGCGTAGGCCGGAAACAGCGTTGCCGCCGCCAGCCGTATGTCATAGGCACGCTGCGATTCGTTCGGCCACTGTGGAAGCAACATTTTGCCCGCTGCACGCATGGCAACCGTGCCGCCAAGCAGGGCGTTGATGGTCGGCCAATCCGCGGACATGGCATCGACCGCGCGGGATGTCTGGCGAACGGCGTCCATCAAGCTATCAATTCCTCGTCGTAAACCTTAGGTGGCGGCGCTGCCAGCACGCGATAGCGCGACTCGTCGGCGGCGTGATCTTCGGCGTCCGTATCCACATCGTCCGGATCGCGTTCGCTTCTGGAGATGGTCGGCACCGTGCGCAAGAAATCGCGGCACGTGTCAAATACATACAGGCCAGGCATGTCCGCACCCGTCGCGACCGCTTCCAGTCGGTCGCGCATCACTTCCCATCCGTTCTTGCGGCTGCCGGCGCGCTTGTCGGCCGGAACCCATTTGACGCCCTGCCTCGCCATGTTGTCGGCGATGCTGACCTCGTCCGTCACGTCATAGATGGACGAGTCCGCAGGCCCAGGCTTGACGCGTCCGCGCAACAATGGATTGTCGCGCTCGCGTTCCAGAATGCCGTCGGCAACCTTGGCGGCCGTGAGCCTCAATCCCTCGTTTGGCTTGCCGGTGCAGCCGTACCACTCCGCTATCCGAATCAGCGTGCCGCGCTGGAAGGTCCGTTGTCCCACGCCCGTCTGTGCGGGTGTCCCATCGCTTTCGGCCCACCAGCCAACGCTGAACGGGCGGCTCGATCCCCAGTCAAATGAGCGGTCGATACGCCAGCTTGCCGGAATCGGGAACGGCCGCATGACGTGCTTGCGCGCGTCCCAAAGGTCATCAAACATCCCGCCGCTGGTGATATCCCAACTGCCGTACAGCCACGCCTTGCGCCGGTTCTCGTCCGTGATCGCCTGCAATTTGGCGACGTACTCGGGATCAGCCTTCGCAAGGTGCGTGTTCTCGGTCAATTGGCCGTGAATCCGTACACGCTCAGGCTTGCCGGACTCGCGAATAATCGTCCCGGCAGGGGCCGGATCAATGAACCTCGCCTTCACCCACTGGTGTCCGCGCCCGTAGGGATTGCAGGTCGCGCGATACTTGCGCGGCATCCCGTCGTGCGACGAACGTGAACAGGCGAACATGCTTTCGTAGCATTCGCTCGTGGGCCAGTTCGTGAGTTCCTCGAACCCGATCCACGGATATTCGTGGCCGTGATAGTTCCAGTAATCGTCCGGCGATTTCATGTGCCGGAGCAGCAACTGCTCGCCATCACCGAAGGTCCAGACGTGTTCCGCAGCGTTGAACCGCGCACGCGGAAATATCCGTCGAAACCATCGCTTCGACTTCGCCACCACGTCCGCAAGCTGCGGGTATGTCTGGCGAAACAGGATGCCGCGCCAGTGTTGCCCGAAGCCTTGCCCGACGTGCTGCGCAAAATCCATAAGCAGCGCGTCAGTCTTGCCGGGACCCCTCGTCCCCTCGTACAAGCACTCGTAGACCGGGCAACTCAGGAAAAGCGTCTGGCTGCCTGGGTGTGGCGCCCAGCCGTCATTCTGCATCCGCGCTCAAAGCCGCCTGTTGTTTGGCGGCCGCCTCGGCCCACGACTGCGGATCAACCGCGGCCGGAACCATCAGCACACCTGACTTCGTGGTCACCTCGGTCTTGACATCCTGCTTGACTGGCGCGTCCAGACCCAGCAGCTTCGCGCGACGCTCCATCAGCCTCATGCATGCGGCCATGGCCTGCACGTCGCCCGCTTGCGCATTCAGGTATTGAATGCCCCAAAGAACGTCAAGACGCTCTAATTCAATCCGGATCAACTCTTCAGCAGGCTCTTGGATCACCGCGAGCAGCGAACGCTTCACCGCATCGTATGCAGCCTGCGGGCTGTTGTAGCCCGCCTCGTCCGCGATGGCCTGAAAGGTCTTGCCTTCCATCCGCAATTCCATCGCCTTGGCGGCCTTGATCTTGGCGGCGGCCGTTTCAGGACTGGTCTTGCGACCATTGTTTCGTCGTGCTCCCATGAGAAATAAGGCCGCCCGTTACGGCGGCCACGGAATCAGCTGCCGGACTGCCGACCGCGTCCACGGGATGCGGCCTTGCGGCCACGCGGAGCCTTCCGCCCCTTGGGGGCTTTGCGAGTTGCCATGATGATGTCCTCTTGCAGGCAAGAAAAAAGCCGCACAAGGCGGCCGTCGATTACTGCGCTATTCGTGGCGTTCAGTCCACAAATTCATCCCAGCTCGTATCCCTCTTCGCGCTGGCGTTGTAGGGTACGTCGGCGACCGGCAGTACAATTCCGAGCGCTTCGGCGACAGCCCGTCCGTCCAGATACTTGTCACCATGCGCAAGAATGCCGAGCGCAGCAAGGAACGCTTCCTTCTGTTCGCGCGTCTGGAAGCAGATTGCCGCCCAGTACTCGCTATCCGTGGCCGCACGGAAACGCGCACCTTCATCCTTGGCACGCTTCAGGAATCCCGTCGCAATGGCCTTGCCTTCGGCCGCATAGTCCTTTTCGATGTCGCCGGTTTCGTTGATCGGCGTGATGAACTTGGGCGGCGGGTTTTTCAGCGCCTCGCGCGCCGACATGGCAGCGCGTTTCGCGGCATCGGCCTTTTGCCTTGCAATCTCACGCTTGGCCTCGATGGCAGCACGGTCTAGCATCGCGCGTGCTCCCATCGAAAAACCTCAAGCTCGGCTAGCGGGAACCACTCCAGAATCTTCCGGTAGTCGCGTGGAAAGTGCTTCTTGACCGGCAACAGGAAACGCAAGTCTAAACTGTCGAACGTGCGACCGAATAGCTTGTAGTCGATCGGCAACCTGACCTTTTCGCGCCTGAACATGGCTTGCAGGTCCGCCTTGCGCATGTCCCACACGGGATGATATTTATGCTGCCGCCACGTGATCGGGCCATGCTTGGTGATCGCCAACCGCCGCATCGGCGAATCAGCAGCCCGCACGCCATCGGCGACCATCGTTGCAGCATCGACCCCCGCCGCCCGCGCGACCTCGCCACGCAAGTCCTCGTAGCTCGGCTCGTATAACTCCGCTTCGGTAATGACTGCGCGCCTTTCCGGGGGCTGGAACACGCACTCGTTAAGCAGCCGGGCAAACGAAACGTGCGGCAAGCGATAGATCTTCGTGCCAAACCAGCGCTCGTAATAGTCCAGCGACTCCTCGACGAACTCCAGTCCAGGAACCAGATACAGGTAGTACGGTACCACGCGATCAAAGTGCGGCCGGATTGCCAGCCATGCCGTAATCGCATCCTTGCCACAGGAAAACGCAAGCAATGTGTCCGACTGATGCTCGCGCACCTTCGCGATCGTCTGCGCGCCGGATATGACGCTAACCACGGATGTGCCTGCGATACAGGTTCGCGAGTCCAACGCGCGGCGCGATGAATCCACGCACCCATTCCGGACAGCGGCCCAGCCGCTTCCAGCGGGTTACCGTGTCGGTGTCCACGTCTGCGCGACGTGCAAATTCACTCTGATTCCAGCCAATCTCGCGCAACGAATCTGACAATTCGCGGTATTCCATGCCGCAAGGATACCATATTTTGCGGTATGCGCAAGGACCGCGCAATTGGCATCACTGCGCCTTCGGTTCCGGCTTGATTGCGCGCACACTCGCGCCCTTGCGGATCGGCTTCCGCATCAGACCGGTTTCGTTGTCCTCGCCCGTGACATCGCCGGTCTTGTAGTCGACGAAGATGCGGTTGAACCCGTGGATGTCGGCGTACCATGCCGTACCGTGCGGGAAGCACAGGCTGCCTTTCTCGCAATCGAGCCACTCGGCAGGCGATTCTTCCTCGACCTCGATTCCGCCCAGGTCTTCGTCTTCCGGTTCGTCGGCCATCTCATCCTCGGATACGGTCGCGCCGCGCCCACGGCTGCCCGCGCCAGTGACTGACGATCAGGTCATCCCACGCGTCCGGAGGCTGGCTCACGCGCTTGGGTTGTCGATTGACAACCTCGGCTAGCCCTGGATCAGCCAGCACCGCCGCCGCGATCCGCGCCCGTCTGTGCCGTGGGGAGCGCATCCAGCATCCGCGCGGGTCTTGGCGATAGGTGCGGCTCATGGTTGTGAAATTGGAAGCGGGTCCCGGAGTCGAACCGGGCAAGGCCGGGATATGAGCCCGGTGTTCCTGCCGCAGAACTTACCCGCTGAAATGACGCCCGATGCCGCAGTAGCCCGCGCGTGCATCGCAAATTGGAGCGGGTCAGGAGAGTCGAACTCCGCGGTCATCAGCTTGGAAGGCTGCTGCGCGCCCCTTGCGCTTGTTGACCCGCACTACTGGTGCCGGGCGATGGATTCGAACCACCGGCCCTCCGCTTACGAGGCGGACGCTCTGCCAACTGAACTAGCCCGGCACAGTCCTGGATAGATTGCGCGGCCGGGACTTGAACCCGGACTGTGGTCCCTTGTCGGGCTGCCTCTGCATTGGGCTACCGCGCGGGTCCCGGCCGGTTCTGGCTCGCGTGAGTGCTTCAACCCGTCATGGGCGGCGCGGAGGCTGTGCCGGGATTGGGTTACGTCCCCGAATCCATCCGGTGACCGTAATTGGTGATTGAGTTGCCAGATTGCGGGCCAAAACGCAGCCCGGCATTAAACACGTCTCTCTCTGGCATCAATACCTTATCGCCCAATTCGGCTAAATGGATTCGGCGCACGAAATAAAGTTTAGCCAGCAGTTCGGCCCGGAACGTCTGCATCCCCACTTCCATGCACGCGGCCAGCGGATGCTTGATGCGCCGATAGGTTTTCAGGTCGATCCCAAGCTGCCGCGCCCGCACCGTCTCAACCGGCGATATCCCGGTCACAACCGCATCCAGTGCGTCACGGGATGCGACGGCAACCCATTCGCCACGCTTGGCGATGTACGCACGGCCATCTCTGCGATGCGCCAGCGATAGCAGTGCGCCTACGCCTTGCGCCCACTCCCGAAGCTCTGCGTCGAAGTAGGTAAATCCCGCCACGATCCGGCGATACAACTGCCAGCCCGGAAACGACGGGTCGAAGCGCGCCGTCGTGAGACAGGCAGCCGTGAGTGCATCGTCACCCAACTCCGCACGCGCGAAAACCTGGTCCACGTCAAGCCCGCGCAGCGTCCAATCGCCCACGGCCTCGGGGATCGTTTCGGCTGTGGCGGTCATGCGGCAGCCCTCGCCAGCGTGTACCGTTGCTTGGCGTCACGCCGATTCCGGCACAGGAACCGCGCCACACCCATGCCCTCGTACTTGCGACAGAGGTAATCCAGCGTCAGGGGCATTTCGCAAAACTGGCCGTTGTGGACCTCGTTCAGGACCACCACGCCGCGCCAGTGGGCGTTAGCCATGCCCTTGAACTCCTCGTCGTGCAGATAGGCCGATCCGGCCACGATGCCGTGCCGAATGATCCCAGTGGCGTACTGGACGTTGCCTTGCAATAGCCCCTGCACATGCCCCTGCACGAAGCTGCTGCCGATCTTCGCGAGCCGATTCGTGACCGTGCCGCCGATGGGCTTGCCAGTATTCGGGTTGGCGAAATAGTGCGCGTATTGCACGCCGTCGATTTCGATGGCTTGCGGCGCGCCATGGAAGTAATCGACCACCTCCCAACCAAGCTCACGATCCGCCAGCAAGTGGAACCCGAGCGCACCATCCAGCAAGGGACGGTCGCGGATGTAGCGCGTCAACCGATCCTCGTGATTGCCGCGCAGCAGTACCTTTCGGCGCGGCTTGAACGGAGCCATCGCATCCTCAAGCATGCGGAGCGCCAGGTTTCCGGCCTTGATGTCTGCCGATACCCGCTGCCCCTCACGCTCTAGCGAACCATCCGCCGACCACCGTGACAGGCTCGGGAAGTCCCAGTGGTCGCCCAAATGGACCACCACATCCGGCTCGTATTCGCGGATGGCCTGCCCGATCCAACGCATGTGATCCAGCGGTACACTGGGTTTCGTCTGCGTGTCGGGGATGATGAAATGCCTGCGGGCCTGTTTCATCGCTTCGCCCCCTGAATCAGGATGCTGTCGCACACCTTCGCCTCGATGGCCGTCTCGCAAATGTCGTGCTTGGCGCAAACAGCTGGCACGATCACGACGGCGCGGTGAAATGTGTAGCAAGTGGGCGTACGCGGCGCGGTAGTTGGGTCTGGCTGGGAAATCAGCGCACAGAGCACCATGCTCGTCAGCGCGGCGGCGAGGGCGATGAACGCGATGACACAGCACAGTGTTCCACGGATCATGGCAGCCCCCATGGGGCGCAGCCAGGAGTCGTCTCGTCTTGATCGCGCAGCGCCTCCGCGGCCATTGGGTGGCGGCAAACTTGGCCGATGTCGCCATGCCGGAATGCCACGCTTGCGGGGTCGTAGTTGGGCGGCGGCGGAATGCGCACGACGTGCCGCGCCGTCTCACGCTTCAGGTGCGCCGATGCCTTGGCGATGTCCGTGTCACCACCCTTGCGGGCCGCGCGCAGCAGGTACTTGAGCGCACTGGCTACGTGATACGCCGTCACCGGGTCGGCGATGTCCATCACCGCAAGCTCGATGATGTCCCATGCTTCCATCTGCCCGAACTGGTAATGGCCGGGCTTTTCTACTTCGTCTTGCATCTTCGCCACCCTCGCGTCACCGCGTCAGGTAGCTATTCCATCGCATCCATGCCGAATCAGGTGCCGAATTTTTTCGGAGATTTTTCGGCGTTCGCGGCATTGAAGCGTCGTCGCAGCGTGTCGCGATGGCAGTCCATCACCTCGCTAAGCACGACGGGTCCAAGCTCGCGATACTCACGCACGAACAATTCATCGTCCTGCGATGCCAGCAGCGCCTTCTCGACCTCAAGCTCCGTGCGGCAGGCGATGCGTTCCGCAACCTCGCGGGACAGATGGAAGTCGTGCATCAGCTCGTCCGCCCATCGCTTTGCCCTTTCGCCAAGCAGTACGTAGTTCATGCCAGCAGTTCTCTCATGCACTCGCGCAACATTTCCAACGCTTCTGCACGGTCAACACTTCGGTTTGCGGACATTCCGCGTCCTAGATACTTGTACCAACTCACGCGCAAATCACGCCACGCGAAATTGAATGGCTGCGCATCATCACTCCATGAGTACGCATGTGCACGGAACGCCTTACCATCAAACCTCGCGCCCGTGTTGCAAAACGGATTGTCGTCACTGCGCGCTATTTCCCATGCCTCACTCAATGCATTCAGCACGCCCTGCACATCTTCCTGGCACTCTTGTGGTTGCCAAGGTTGGCCGAAACACGCCTGTCCAATTTCCGGTTCGTAGTCCATGCTGCGCCTCCTGTTAGCTAGCTCACGTCCACAACCCGCTGGACCCACCGCAGCGCCTTGGCTCCGCGTTTCACGGGCCGCTTGCGCATGGCCTTCCCCAAGCGCTCAAGCGCCCTGCCGAGTCGCGCAATTTCGCTGCGCTCGTACCCACTCACGGCATCGTCTCCCGGCACGCGAACGCGAACGCTGGCACAGTCAGAATGGCGCACTCGTTCCACCCGCGCTGTTTGCCGCCCGCATACCAGTCCACCGGAACGATCACGCGCCACGGCTGACGGCTCGCGCGATATGGCAATGCCGGCATTAGTCCCATTCTTTCAGCACTTGTGCACGCTTGCGCCCACTGTGGGACGCCCGGCGGAGATTCCCAGCGCTTGACCTCGACCGCGAATCCAGCAATCACCAAGTCGCACCCGCCATCCCGCGACTGCGACAACTCCCGCGCGATCTTGATGCCAAGCTCGTCACCCATGATCCGGGCAAATTCCCGCTCACCGGCAGCCCCCTTGCGGCGTTGCGATGCGCTCATGGCACGCATGCCCATGCTTCACCAGCGACGATCCTCTCGATGGTGTGTGTATGAACCCCGAACTTCCGCGCAAGGCTGAAATTCGACAGTTGTGAAGCCTCGCGTCGCAGGCGAGTACGTTCTTCGACTGCCTGCCGTATCAGCAGTACATCCAGATTGCTCAACTTCGACTGCGGCAATTCCTCGCCGCGCTTGACCTTGGTGCGGTTCATCACGTCGTCAATCACTTCGTCATCCTCCGTATTTCGTACTGCGTTCGGAAAACACCCTCCGCGTGCGCCAGCCGCACGAAGTCCGTTTCCAGCTTCCGCGTGCGCCGATCGCATTCGTCGTGACATGCGCTACAAGCCCACGCTGCTTGCCAATCGTCCGGCTTCATACCGGCGCCACACGTACCGGCTAGGCGGTAGTGGGCAAGCACGGTCGTTTCCGGGTTGCCGTTGCAGCACGGCAGGCGCACCATGCAAGGCTTGCCGCGTGCGAGGTCTCTTAGCGCATGGTTTGCCATGGCGCCCTCCCGCGACCGTTTGCCCACGCATCGCGCACGTTGTCTCGCTGTGTGCCGATAAACAGATGGTCGACATTCACACACACCGGGTTATCACATTTGTGACATATCACCATTCCGGCAGCGATGTGACCGTGCACAAGCTCCCATGCGAGCCGGTGCACAAGCGCGTGTTTACCGCAGACTGTTGTGGTGCCGTAACCAGAACTACTTACCGCACCCGTCCACTCAATGCACCCGTTCTCAAGCATGCGGGTCTTCAACTCAAGACGTTCGCGGATGTTGTGGCTCGTGCTCGGAGTGCCGCGCAGACGCTTGTAATGTCGATTGCACAGGCCGCCAGCGTGTACGCGCTCACCACACCCACAATATGAACACACATCCGAACGTCCCAATCGGCAACCAATACACGCTACGGCTTTCCCTTTTGCCAATTCCCCCGTATCGCAAAAGCGAACGCCACCACAATCGCACACGAGCCTCCAAACAACATTCCGCGACGCCGTTCGTCTGTCTGTGGCATGGACGGCAGTCAGCTTCCCAAACCGGCGACCAGTAATGTCTGAATTGCGCTTCATGCTGCACGCTCCATCGGAATAAACACACCGGCTTGCGCGGCGACACGCTCAACCATGTCCACAAACTTTGTAAACGTCGTCTTGTCGATCACGTTGCGCTTTCCATTTTCGTCGCGCGTCGTGGATCGCACCGGCATACTCGCCAACCCCTCCGGGTTACGCGGCGTCTTGGGAACCTTGATGTCCCTCCACCCAAAGAACCGGCCGCACATCCACTCGTGAATGTCGTCGCGGTCGTAACCCATGTGATCGGCCAGCGGCCCGTACATCGCCCACAGCAGCGCGTTTTGCTCATTGCTGCGCGACTTGCGCCACGGCTTCGCTTCCACGTCAAGCGGCAACGGCTGCGCCTGCACGAATGCAATCCACCGCGTACGTTCTGATTCGGTCGCCAGTTTCATCACCACCACCGATTTTCGTTGTAGTACCGGATAACCCGCAGCGTCCCGAACAGCAGGATCGCGACGAACAGCCAACCACCGATGTCGGTCATACGTCACCTCGCAGACACGCACGTTGCGCGTCAGTCATGCCGCGGCGTTTCGGGGCCGCATCCGGTTTCATGCTCGTCTTGCCGAACCAGCGCGCAAGCTCCGTCGCGTGGTGGGCCATTGCGATACCGTCAACCTCGCCAGCACGGTCCTGCTTGCCTACCGTCCAGCCGTCAGGTGCGCAGATGTGCACGGGCGTCGTGTGTTTGAAGCCTCCGGCGCGCAACAGGTCCACCCACTCGGCTACGCATCCCATCCCGTGCGCGGCAGCCTCTGCGCGGTTGCGGTCGCGTGTATTCATGCTCGCTGCATCCAGTCCTTGAATGCGTTATCGATGTCGCGGTCATTGATTCGTTCCGGGTCATCGAAGTCGCGAATACGTTTCAGCCACCGGTACGCGGTCGCACGCGAGCACCCAAGCAGGCTCTGGATTTCTCCAGGATCGCTGGGTCGCTTCCGCAAAGACCCTAGCAAGTAGGCTGCAGCGATTGATTTCATTGCGCTTCTCCCGGTACGTGTTGCCAGTCAAAACCTTGAAGTTCGGCCATCGACACGAATACGTGACGAGGCCCGTAACCACGCAACGCGGAAGCCGTTGTGTCGGAATCACCGGCAGACTCGCGAGCGGCCAGCGGGTAACCAAGCAGTGACCGTGTGTGCGGATCAAGCCGCGATGCGTAGCGCTTGTGCACGAACTCGAAACGATCCGCAGCGCAAACGGGACGCTTGGCCGCAATCTCTGCGCCCATCAGCCTGCGCAAGTGACAGATTCCGATGTAACCAGCTATTTCGTCGTCGGCGGTAGGCTCGCGGCGTACGCTTGGCGCAGAACCGAGATAGGTGCGGCGCGCGTCGCTCGCCTCCGATGTGTTCTGGATTGGAACGGGTTTATGCGGCACGGTGGTATTTCCCCTCGATGAATTTCGCGTAGTTGGCTGGCTTGGTCAGCCATTCGAGATCGGCGCGAAATGGCGGCCTGCCATCGCGGCCTGCTTTCTTGCCCATCAGGAAATCGGACTTGCGCACGTCCGCGAAGAACGCGGCCCAGTCGCCCAGTGTTTCCAGATCTTCACGCCATCGCTGGCGCAGGTAGCCGCGACGCGTCGGGGTCAGCTTTTCGCAGCGCGGAAGCTCGGGGAGCTTTTCGTGGTACAGGTCAACGATGCGCTGTGCCGGACAATCAGGCAGGTTTGCGGGCGGTGCGTCCGCTGCTTGCGGACAAGTAACACCGTTAGGTGTTACTAGCTCTTGCTCTTCTTCTCTTCTCTTCTCTTCTCTAGGTGACGCAACCGTGACGCTTGGAGCGTCACTATTTGCGTTAGACGCCCTGTAAGCCGCATTGCGCTTGGCTCCAAGCGCGCGCTTCTTGGCGGTTTCTCCGCAGTGAATATCGAATTTCGGGAGCCTAATGCCCCACTCATGTACCTCCAACCACCCCACTTTTTCGACTTCCGTGACGAATCCAGTGACGCGCAAAATTGCATCTAGTAACGCTGGCGTGACGCCGCGAGCGTCACCATCAACCGTATGTGTGTCGAACCATGCCCACATCCGAACGAACTTCCCGATGGCTAGATCAGCATCCCAACCAAGCGCCGCCGCGACCGCCAACACCTCGGGCTTGTCGAGTGTTGACTTCTCAAACTTCAGCCACTCACCCGCCATGCGCGTCCTCCGGTTCCGTTGCTTCGTCGGCGGTTGCCAGCCCGTGTTGCGCCAGGAGCGCTTCGGCGAACTCGGCCCGGCGTTTCCATTGATCCCGCTCGCTGCAGGCTGCACGCCATGCTTCGGTGAGCGCATGGATTTCGGCTTGCGCCATCGTGATTTCGTGTTCGCTCACGGCCTGAATCTCCGGTCAAGCGATACGCGCAGCAGGAACGCGCGCACGACAAGGCGAATGCTTGCGATGTGCAGTAGCTCGAACTTGACGAGGACGGGCGTCATACGTCCGCCTGCCAGCCCGGCACGCAGCCGGGCATCGTGTAGGCGTCGGTATCGAAGTGCGCTTCGGGCTTGGCCGCGTGCTCCAGGTCGCGGATGGCGCGGCTGTAGGCAGGCTGGTCGGCTTCCTCAACATGCCGCAGGCGCACCGCGAGGAACGCGGCAGCCTTGCGGGCTTCGTTGGGGCCGAAGTCCAGCAGGCCGAGTCCGGGAACGTGTACGGCTGTGTTCATGCGGCCCTCCGCAGTAGGTTTGCGAGCCGTTCGGTTTCGCTGATGCCGTCCATTGCGCGGTGAAGATCCACGTACTGCCGTAGCAGGTTCGTTCCGGTTGCCGCGCACAGCGGCCCAATCAGGCGTTCCGGGATGGGACGCTTGCCGGATTGCAGTAGGGACACGTAGCTGCGCGATTTGCCGATGCAGGTCGCAACATAGTCCAGCTTGTGGTTCGCGCCGGCGATGGATATAGCGAGCGCCTGCGCGGCGGATTCACACTGGCCGACAATGCGCTGCGGCGCATCTTTTGGCGCATGATGTACGCCGAAAGCTAGGCGCAGTGTGGCCTGCGGGGATTTCGGTTTCTCTTGTTGACTACCGTTGACAAGCTCATTCGAGCAAAATTTTTTCGTGCCGCTTGGGCACGAAGCCGGAGAGCCGACCGTGGGAACGTCAGGCTGCATCGCGGGAGTCTCCTTGCATCATCGGGACTCCCCGGCCAAGCCCGAGCAGGTCGGCGGCCCGGAACGTTCCGCCGGTCTGTTCCTCGATCTTTTTGGCGCGCGCGAGGGTCAGCGGAGCGTCGCCGCTGTAGATGCGACAAACCGTCGCGCGACTGCACCCGAGACGACGCGCAGCCTCGGCCTGCGTGCCAGCAGACGATACATAAGCCCGGAAAAGGTCTAGGTCCATGTGCCAATTGTTGCATAGAACTAAACCACATGCAAGCGATCGTTGTGTCATACTGCACACACGCGATGGCATGTATGTTGCACGCTACTGGTGCACCGGAACGTTGGGCGGCAGTATCAGCCCATGAGCCTGACCTTCCCTAACCTTCCGGCTGCCATTGCTGCTTACACCAGCAGGAACGGACAGACACAAGCCAGCTTGGCCCGCGCCCTCGGTGTGAGCCGAGGAACAGTAACCCGGTGGGTAAATGGGGAAGAGCCGGAAGTGAGCCGTTTGTCAGATATAGCAAGGGAGCTAGGCGTCAGCATCGCGTACCTGGCCGACGATGCGGACTACATCCAGACGCCGGACGAGCGAAGCTGGATCGACTACTACCGGAAGCAGCCGGACGAGGTCCGCCAAGCCCTTCTGCAAATGGCGCATGCCAATGTGCCCAAGCTTACCCACGACGACTAACGCCTAACCAGAACACCCCGAACCTGAACCGATGATAAATACGGTTCATTTCCCTGTAACTGGAATGTTGATTTCTATGCAACATTGGTGTACAGTTCCACTCAACGCCCCGCTGCGGGCCGGGAGGAAGCCATGAACACCAACACCACCATGTACCGCTCGCGCCCATCGCGATCCGTCAAGGGTTGCCCGCAGCCCGAGCCGCCGGAATACCGCCCCATCGTGTACGTGCCGCAGCTTCGGTTGCTGCCGGTTCCCGCAGCTAACGATGATCGCCCCACCCCGCCAGGGTCGGCGCAGGCGGTGGCGGCATGAGCAAGTCCGCCACCAAACGCAAGGCTGTCTTGGCCGCGCCGGAACAGGCGGCGCTGTCATGACCCGCTCCCGCATTGTCCAGCGCGACGGCCTGTACTGGCAGGCGGACGAGCCGCCGTTCTCGCTGCCGCCGGAGCCTCAGCCTGCTGACGAGCCGCACACGTGGGCCGAATCATGGTGGTTCATCGGCCCGGCACTGGTGGTCGCGGTCGTGATCTACGCAGTGAGCGCGTGGGGATGGCTGTGATGAACGCCAGCCTCGTCCACATCCTCACCCGCTACGCCTGCGACATGCATCCGCGCGTCACCGAAGACGAGATGCAGCGCGCGATCACGGACACGGAAAACCGCTACGGCTGCGACGCGGACGACTTTACGCCAGCGATGGAGAACGACGCGATTTCGCTCGCGGTAGAGCGGCGCATTGCCCACGAACAAGACTGGTTTGATGGATCGGAGGACCGCTGAAATGTGCGAATTGACGACATCGGCACTCGGCTCCCACGCGATGCAGGAACACGACCGCGCGCAGTGGATCAGCTTGCTTCGGCGTGACGTGGAGCTTGCCACCCAGGCAGCCGTGCACAACCCGGAGAAATGGGCCGAAAAGCTGCCATGGATGCCGAACGGGGCGGACATGCGACTCGCGCAACTCGCGCTTGCTGGCGACTACTGCGAAGCCGGTCGTCTGCTGTTCGCCTATTGGCGGCAGGAGATCATGCAAGAGGCATGCGACGGCGAGAAGGATCGCATCCATGACCGCTACGGCATCGACCTTGACGAGGTGTCGCCATGAATCCGGTGCAGCGCGACAAATGCGCAGCCCGGCGGATTGCGCGGGCTGGGTGCGTGGATGCCATTGGCATCGTGCGCGCCAGCAGGATGAACACGGTTCGTCCGAAAACCAACGCCGAACGCGTCAGCGCCTGGCGCGAACGCTCCGGGCGTCCCGGATTCGCTGGCGCATACGTCGTCCCGCACCGGCGCACGCCGATCAAGTCAATGCCGGACATCGAAACCGCAAGGCGTGTCCTTGCCAACCCCGCCGCAGCCGACGCGGCACACCGGCCCACCGGTGACCCCTCCTACGCCGCGCGCGGCACCGACTCGCCGCCGCGCAACTATTCGGAGGAAAGGAAATGAGCCGTGAATTGATGCCCTATGAGAACGCGATCCAGACGGCCAAGGATCGGTTTCAGCACATTGCCGCGCAGACGGTGAACTATGACAAGGAGTGCATCTTCGCGATGCAAGCCTTGATGAAAACCGACTTCGCGATGAAGGTTGCAAACGAGAATCCGAAGTCCGTTCACCTTGCAATGATCAACGTCGCGAGTACCGGGCTCACACTGAATCCCGCGAATGCCTACGCCTACCTTGTGCCGCGCGACGGGGCGATTGTGCTGGATATTTCCTACAAGGGACTGATCAAGATCGCGACGGATTCCGGCGCGATCGTATGGGCGCGCGCCGACGTGGTGTATTCGGCGGACACGTTCGTCTATCACGGCCCCGCATCCATTCCTGATCATCAGGCCGACCCTTTCAAGTCGGATCGCGGCGAGGTTATTGGCGCGTACTGCATCGCCAAGACCAAGGACGGAGACATTCTGACGGAGGTCATGTCACGCGCAGATATCGAGAAAGTGCGCGACAAGTCCACGGCATACGTCAAGGCCAAGAAAGGTCCGTGGGTCGAGTTCTTCACGGAGATGTGCCGCAAGGCTGTAATCAAGCGCGCGCAAAAGACCTGGCCATATGGAACCGACAAGCTGGCGCAAGTAATCGAGGTCGCGAACGAATCTGAGGGCGGTTATGACTTCGATAGTGACGAAGAACGCGAGGCTCGCCGGCAGATTCAGCACGAAGCTGCCGTAGGTCGTAACTGGCGATCCGTCGCGGCACTCAAGGAACAGCTGGAGCCGGAGGCCGATGAACGCAACGGTTACGCGATCGCGGAAATATGGGCGGAAGTCAGCCGCGAGGATCAAATCCTGCTGTGGCGTGCGCCGACCAAGGGCGGCTTGGTATTCACCACCGAACAGCGGAATTGGATGAAATCGTCCCTTCCGCGTCCACAACAGCAGGAGCAAGCGGCATGAGCGACAAAGACATTGAATTCGTTGACGGCCTTTTCTGGAAAGAGCCGCGTGCCCAAGCGCCGGATTACGTGAAGGGCTCCATTTCCATCCAGCCCGACAAGCTCGCCGCATGGTGCAAGACGCATGCGGGCGAAGAATGGGTAAATGTGGACGTAAAAGAATCGAAGGGCGGCAGGGTGTATTGCGCCGTCAATGACTGGAAACCGGATGGTGCGCAGAAACCGCAGCGGCAGGAACGCAAGCCGGAACCGGGACAGGCCGCAGGCGGATTCGAGGACGACGATCTTATGGATATCCCGTTTTGATTGCACGAGAGCGGCGGCGGTACGCCGTCCGCTTGACCTACAAGTTGGGCGGCACTACGAGGAAGCGATGAAATTGAAAGTGGAGATTCGACGTAACGCGGATGGCGAGATTGCCACCGACATCTGGCCGGATTGGGATTTCAACCAGTCCTGGTGGGAGGACGGGAACGCGCAATGCGACTGCAACCGCCAGCTATTTTTTGACCGAGCACAAGGCAAGGAAGATGAGCACGATTGGGAAGGCGCGGCGTGCAGCGATGGCAAATATTCCGTGCGCCTTTCCGATGCGGATACCGGCGAAGTTTTGTACGACGAACTGAGCACATAACAACCAAATTCAGCGGGCGCCGTAGGCGATCCGCTGGAATGCAGAGTTGGACGACACACTTGGAGACAAACATGAATAACCGAATCACGCAGGACGACCTGCACTGGTTTGAACCAGCATTCGCAGCTTGGGAATGCAATGACTTTGCGGGCGTTCTGGACGGCCTAGAAACCGCGATTGACTTCTTTACGCCGTCGCGCCCAACGGTAGAGCAAGCGATGCGCGAAACTGCCGATCGCATCTACGCGAGCGCGCTACCTGATGACATGGAGCGCATTGCGATTGCTGACACGATCGTGCGCTACTTGAGGCTGCCGAAAGATGAATATCCATGCGCCTACGAAGGCGCTTCCATGCCGCCCAACACCCGAAATCAGCCGGCCGAGCCGCGTTAGCGGATTGGCTCGGCTGGATTGAGCAGTTATGCCGCTGTGCCTATATGGCGAATGGCATGAGCCGAGACTGTATTTCCGGGCATCACCGGCGGCCTTGACGACAATAGACAGCGCAATTGTCGTGACGGATAACCATGGTGGGCGGCGACCAAAATGACCGAAAGGTCGAACGCGGCTGGTGGCGTACTAAACGCAGCACCCGCAAGGCACCTAGCCCCTTGCGGCATAACGGCTGAGGTAAGCGGCGCCGGCCGCGACCTGTATTGAGCGAAAGCAGCGGACCGGCGTCCGCCTTGACCGAATTGTTAGCTGCCAGGAGAAACATCATGTGGGAAAACTGGGTGCTTGACGTAACGCATGGCCACGAGCCGATGGCGTTCTGCCCGATTGAGGACAACGGAACGATCATCATCGGGCTAACGATGATTTCCGGCAAGTGTCCTGGGCGGTTTGTCGGGATTGTTCATTTCGATGGCGATGACGCCGCAAACGCATGGCTGGCCGAACATTCAGCGATTGTGGACGAACTAGCAGCAGCTAACGCAGAGCTAAGCGGCGGCTGCAAGCCGTCCGCTTGAGCGCCGGGTTATGCGGCAAACTGACACGAGGAAAAACAAGTGGACAAATACCAAGTTGATTGCTGCAACGAGGAATGTGGCTGGACTGGCTTTAGTACAGATTGCGTGACATGGAAGCACGGCACTGATCTTTTGTGCCCAGTGTGCCATGAAACAACCGAGCCGGTGGATAGCCACGACGATGCCGCATAACAACCAAGGTAACCGGACGAACCCGCGCAGCGGGTGAAGTTCCGGTTGAGCGCAGAGTTATGCCGCAAACAGAGGTAACCGAAGTGAAGGTGCTGGTAGCTTGCGAATACAGTGGCGCGGTACGCGATGCCTTTACGAGGGGGGGCATGACGCAATGAGCTGCGACCTGTTGCCGAGCGAAACCGAAGGCCAGCATTACCAGGGCGACGTGCGCGACGTGCTTGATTACCCGTGGGACCTGATGGTAGCGCACCCGCCGTGCACGCATTTGAGTGTGAGCGGCGCGCGGCATTTTGAGGCGAAGCGCATGGATGGCAGGCAACAGGTAGCCGTGAGCTTTTTCATGATGTTGGCACGCGCGCCGATACCGCGCATTGCGATTGAAAACCCGGTGTGCGTGATGTCGAGCTTGTGGCGCAAGCCGGATCAGGTGATACAGCCGTGGCAGTTTGGACACGGTGAAACGAAGGCTACATGCCTTTGGCTGAAAGGACTTCCGAGGCTTACGCCAACGCAGATTGTTGAGGGCCGCGAAGCGCGCGTGCATCGGATGCCGCCGAGCACTGAACGATGGAAAGAACGCAGCCGCACATATGCGGGGATCGCGGACGCGATGGCTCAACAATGGGGCCGCGGCGATGCTTTGTTTGCGGCATAACGCTGGAAATAACCTGCGCGAACCCGGCACGGGTGAGCGTCAGGTTGATTGACCTGTTGGACGGCGGGAGACCGAAACCATGAAATGCCCGAAGTGTGAAAGAGAATGGCCGGATGATTGCGAGCAAGCCGAGTGCGTGCGGCGACACGGCGAGTGCATCTGCTGCCGGTTTCTTCCGCGCGGCCCAAAGAACCCGCATGGATCAGCAAGTGGAACTGATGCAGAGTTCGCTGCGCTGAACTCCGCGCTCTGGCGCGGTGTTGACATGGCTAAGCCAGGCGATGACCGCACGACGTACTACCCACCGCCGCCCAACACCCGAAATCAGCGGCCCGCGTAGCGGGTCCGCCTGGATTGAGTTGTTATGCGGCATCCCCGCATAATCCATTGGAGTAGCGATGAACACCGAAACTATTGATACATTGGTGCAAGGCACGAAAACATTCCAAGCAACGATGCGGTTGCGCGTAGTGAAGCCGGTCCCGGATTTTTCAGCCTTTGGCGGCCCCGCAGAATGGAAGCTGCAACAAGCGTGGCTCTGCCGCGAAGATGGAACTGTGCAATGGCGTAATGTCGAAGTGACCAGGTTGCCCGCAGATGAATACGATGCCGTATAACGTTGGAGGTAACCCGCGTGAACGAAGCGCAGCGAAGTGAACGTCGGGTTGACCGACTTGTTGGGCGGCAACTCCGCGAGCGGTTCAAGCGCGGCGGTGCCGACGAAATCTTGCGGACATACCTACGCCTGCACGAGCGTACCGGCAAGATGATTGGCGAGCACTGGCTTTGGTGCGCCGTGGAACGAATTGCAGCCGGCGAAGGCGTTGACGACGTTCTCGCGGACTACGAATACAAATACTGCGGCCCGACACCGCCATGCACATGCCACCCGGACGATAACCCGCCGCGACCGTGCGCGAGACGCTACGCATTCAGCGAATGCGCCAATGTGCCGCCCAACACCCAAATTCAGCGGGCGCCGTAGGCGATCCGCTGGAATGCAGAGTTGGACGGCACCTACCTACGGAGTACGAGATGAGCGAATGGCAACCGATAGAGACGGCACCGAAGCATGGCGCATTCTTGGCGTATTGGCCGGCGTACTGGCTGACGCACGACGGCAACCTTTCCGATGATCCGACGGGCGATGGCTACATCGGCGCGGCCGAAATGGACGGAATCTCGAACGTGTCCGAGCCAACGGCGCTCAACGCAGTGCGCGACGACCTGGGCGATGAATGGGAATACGGCCTTGCAACGCATTGGATGCCGTTGCCCATGCCGCCCAACAACCAAGTTGAGCGGCCGTGACCCGCGTAGCGGGGCATCGGTCCGCTCGGACGCAGAGTTAGAGCGCGGAGGAAACGATGATGGACGAAGCAAACGAAGAATACGAGGAACGGACGGCCGAGCGCCACGAAGCGCTACTGCGTGACGCTGCACGATACAGATGGCTGCGCTGCGGCGGCTGGGAAGTTTTGCAGAACCCGAAGTATTGGACACCTGAAAACAAATTCGACGGCGCCGTTGACGCGGCGATGTTGGACGTTGCGCTGAACGCCGCACAAGAGCGCGCTAACAGTTGAGCTTAGGCGGCCAGGCAGCGTTAGCTGACTGGCTCGCCTGGAGCGAATAGTTATACGCGGAGAACAACAATGTTGAATACAAAGCAGGAGCGGGTGATGCAGCTTTTGAGGGAGCGCCCGGAACGATACCTATACCAGACGTGCCGCTACGTCGATTTTGCGGTCACGCACACGGGCGGCGTGCGCTACGAACTGCTTAACAGGAGCGAGGTTACACAAATGGAGGATGAAGGCTTGATAAAGCGGAAGTGGCCGGACGCGCCAAAAGCATTGGCGTGGGTGCTGAGCGTATAACGCCCGAAATCAGCGGCCCGCGTAGCGGGTCCGCCTGGATTGAGTTGTTGGGCTTCGTCCTGCAAGGAGCGTGAGAAATGATTGGTTCAAGACGGCCGTTCAAAGCTGGGCAGCGTGTTCGCCTTAGCAAAATGGGGGTAAAGGCGCTTTGTTATAGCGGCCAGAAGGCCATGCGAATTGGCACGGTTATAAAAGTCGATCAGTTCAATAGCCCATCCGTTTTGTGGGACGGGCGCAGAACATCGAGTGCTTACCACCCGGATTTCATTGCTGTGATTAAGAAGCCTAACGGTTGAGTTAACGCGCGCCGCTTACGCGCAGACTTTCACCAAACAACAGCAATGGAGCGGCGTCGCTGTTGAACGAATTGTTAGAGGGCAACCCACATGGAATGGAAGCGCGACACCCGACAGTACACAAGCGGCTCAATCCTGTATCTGGGGAAGTGGGAGGTGGGCGGCTCTCACTACGATGGTGCGCGCAACCGTGACGACCCGAAGAAGTACCTCGCCACTTGCCGGCTACCGGGGATCAGGGTCGAAATCGGTCACTTTGCGACGGACGCCGAGGCGCGGGAAGCTACTGAAGGCGCGGTGAAATACTGGCTGGACTACTTGCCCGCTAACACGCATTATCCGGAGCGTTGAAGGTCGATGTACCGCAGGACCAGCAAATACGCCAAGCGTCGCCAGTGGCACCCTCGGCCAGTCGTTGCCGAGGACGAGCAGCGGCCGATCGCTTGGCGGCCACCGAAGTTGCGCCGGCGCATCACGATCGAAGATTTCGATGGTGCGGAGCAGCGCACGCACGTCGTGGAGTTGTTTCGCACCTCGCGCATCGATTCGTATCGAGCCGTGATCGACGGCCAGGAATGGAAAGCGCGCATTGGGTGGTCGCGCGTGCTAGACGGGCTCCGGCGCGCGATGCCAAGGCTGGCGAGTCCGCGGTATCTCGCCCAATAAATGGGAGATTTGAGATTTACCCCACGAAATGCGTTACACGACAGGGAAACACGACATGAGCAATGACAAGCTGGCCGAGGCGCTGCGCGATTCGACATTCGTCGCCGCAATGCTGGACGCCATTTGCGAAACCGATGGCACCGTGGATCGTATGAGAGCACGCGATGCCGCGTATCGAGTGCGGGAAGCCCTACAAGCCCACGCCGCCGAGGCCGCGCAGGCAGCGGAGCCGGTGGCGCTACTTCATTGCTGCGGCTCGGATTCGCGGACTGGAATCGAGGTGTCGCACGGCAGCATGCCCGAATGGGACAGGCTGCTTGCCGATCGACGCGTGCTCGGTAATGGCGTTCCTGTTTACCTCCGCCCGCAGCCAGTGCAGGATGCGAAGGATGCGGCGCTGTTGGGGTGGGCGGTATCGCGGTGGAACGCCGAGGTTCTGCACCACCCGCTGGTAAACGTGCATCGGCGCACGCTTGACGATACCTGGCGCCAAGTGATCCGGCACGCTGGCGGCGACGACGTGGTGATGTGCGGCCCGCGTCACGACGATCTTGCCGCGATGGCGAAGGAGTCCGGGCGATGAACAGCAACGCACTCCCCGCCGATATTGAAAACGTCCTGCGCACGTTGGAAAGCCTCGCGCGCACGCAGTACCAGCGTGACGCGGCGTGGGCCGTGCGGTGTGCGCTCACATACGGGATGCTCGATACACGACGTATCGACTGGCTCGCGAACATGGACAACAAGGTTGGCAATGTGCAGCTACCCCGTGAATGCGTCGAGCCGAACATCCATAGCTTGCGCGCCGCCATTGATGCGGCGATGGAGATTCGCCATGACTGACGACCTTTCCGCACTGGACAACCTGCGGCCGGAAGTCGCAGCCGCGATACGCATCATGTCGGGCGAAGCGAGAGGTAATCGCGACGATGCCTATGACGTGATCGAGGCCGAACTGCTGCGGCTGGCGGGCGAGAACGCATCCATGCGCCACATAATCGAAACGCTTGACGTGGAAGGCCATCGACGTGCCGACCGCTCCGAGGCCGAGCTTGCGGCTGCCCGCGAGACAATCAAGCGCCTGAACCGCCGCGTGCAGGTAGCGGAGGCTGGCATAGCCGAGAAGGTCAAGGCATCCGCGCCGGGCAGCTTGGGGCGCGCGCTGGCGAACGCTGCGGCGGACAAGTACATGCGCGAACGCGACATGGCGCAAACCGAGCTTGCGGCGCTCAAGGCGAGGATCGCGGAGGCGCCGGTTGCGACGCTTGTGTATGGGCAATCGGACATGCTCTCGGTATTGAGCGCAGAGAACGCGGACGATTGGGCCGGCAAGCGCGTGCGCCTGGTCGTGGAGGACTGACGTGACCGAGCGCAACCCAACCGATCCCGTCGCGATGCTTGCCGCAATGCTGGACGGCGACCGCTGGCTGAATGCCGAGGCGTGCGCGATCTTCGTGGGCGCCGTCTCGACCCGCGCATTTCTTGAGCGGATCGCGTGCAAGCCGGGATTCCCGAAGCCCAACCGCAAGACAGGGCGGCCGGTCTGGAA
>DASTIS010000232.1:0-15245 GCA_035717365.1 Rhodanobacteraceae bacterium | reverse complement strand
GTAGAATCACTTACGGGCAGCCCACCGGTGCTGCCGTACTGGAGGTCCCCATGAAATCGATCGACATGCTGCGTGAGCTGCGCAACTACGGCGGCACCATCCGCACCCACGGGCTGGACGACGCCACCGTGGAGAAATTCGTCGAGAAGGACGCCGATCTGGCCGCCGCGATCGCGGACGCCCATGCCGCATTTGCGCAATTGAAGGCGCAACAGCCCGAAGTACTCGGTCTCGACGAGGACGCGCAGTTGCACGCCGTGCAATCGGGTTTCGTGAATTTCTACCCCGACGACGCGGTCTGCCCGTTCGTGCCGCTGGCCGCACGCGGCGCGTGGATCGTCACGTTGAAGGGTGCGGTGCTGTACGACTGCGGCGGCTACGGGATGCTGGGCTTCGGCCACAATCCGCCGGTCGTGCTCGAAGCACTGTCGAAACCGCAGGTGATGGCCAACGTGATGACGCCCTCGCTGGCGCAACACGCCTTCACCGAGGCGCTGCGCAAGGAAATCGGCCAGCGCAGCGGCCAGCATCCGTTCGCGAAATTCATGTGCCTCAATTCGGGCTCCGAATCGGTGACGCTGGCCGCGCGCATCGCCGACGTCAATGCGAAGCTCATGACCGACCCGGGCGCGAAGTATGCCGGCCGCACCATCAAGCGGTTGGTGGTGAAAGGCGCCTTCCACGGCCGCACCGAGCGTCCCGCGCTGTATTCCGATTCCTCGCGCAAGGCCTACCAGGCCAACCTCGCCAGCTTCCGCGACGAGCATTCCGTGATCGCAATCGAGGCCTACGACGTGGCCGCGTTGCGCCGGACATTCGACGAAGCCGAGAAGAACGGCTGGTTCTTCGAGGCGATGTTCCTGGAACCGGTGATGGGCGAAGGCGACCCGGGCCGTGCGGTTACGCCGGAGTTCTACGCCGCGGCGTGCGAACTGACCGAGGCGCACGGCTCGCTGCTGCTGGTCGATTCGATCCAGGCCGGCCTGCGCGCCCACGGCGTGCTTTCCATCGTCGACTATCCCGGTTTCGAAAAGCTGCCGGCGCCAGACATGGAAACCTACTCCAAGGCGCTCAACGGTGGCCAGTTCCCGCTCTCGGTATTGGCCGTCAACGAACGCGCGGCCGGACTGTACAAGAAGGGCATCTACGGCAACACCATGACCGCCAACCCACGCGCGCTCGACATCGCCTGCACGGTCCTGGCGCAAGTCACCCCGGAGTTGCGCGCCAACATCCGCGACCGTGGCATCGGGCTGGTCAAGAAGCTGAACGCCCTCAAGGACGAACTCGGCGGGCTGATCACCAAGGTGCAGGGCACCGGCCTGCTGTTTTCCTGCGAACTGGCTCCGCAGTTCAAGTGCTTCGGCGCGGATTCGACCGAGGAATACCTGCGCGAGCACGGCATCAACGTGATCCACGGCGGCGCCAATTCGCTGCGCTTCACGCCGCACTTCGCGATCAACGAAGCCGAGGCCGACCTGCTGGTCGCGCACGTGCGCGAGGCGCTGCAAAAGGGCCCGCGGCAGCAGGCCGAGGCGTCCCGCGCCGCGGCCTGACCGGTGGGCGGGGGCGCCCCGCTACCGGCAGGGAGCCGGTCAACGTTGCCAGCCTGCGCCGTGGGTGCATGACCGGGAACGTTGCAGCTACCTCCAAACGCCCGGCGCAAGCCGGGCGTCCCCATATTCGCAGCCTTCATTCGGGTCGAACGTCCTGTCGTGAACGACTCGGCCACCAACCTGGCCGATGGTGCGGCGTGCTATTTCGACGAGTGCATCGCGGGCGGCAGCCCGAGCATCGACGATCTTGCGTTGGGTCGCTGATCACGACGACGGGGCCGCGCGGTGCACGCCTCGCCGGGCGGGCGAAAGACCGGGTCGTGAAGGGCGACTGGTACAAGGCATGTCGACCCATGGCGTTGCGAAAATTGCGTTCTTGACGAGCCGTTACTTTCGGCATGCGAAGCGAACCGTGCATGCCGTTAGGTTGACGCTGGCTTCGTCATGGCTTCCAGCATTGGAGGTAGGCACATGATGCTCCGCGGCCACCGCTCCCTGCTTGCGCTCCCCCTCCTCTCCTTCGCCCTCGCAACCATGGCCGGACCGTCCGCGCGAGCCGCGGATATCTACGACACTGCGGTCGCACATCCCGGCCGCAGTGCGGCTGACCTGAAACGCGACGCCACCGACAAACCGGCGACCGTATTGCGCTTCGCCGGCATCGAGCCCGGCATGCACGTGCTGGATTTTCTGGGCTACGAGGGTTACTACAGCCAGTTGTTGAGCTACATCGTGGGCCCGAAAGGACACGTGGTGCTGCTGAACAACAAGGCTTACGACGACTTTGCCGGCGGCAAGTGGCGGACGCGCATCACGGGGCTGCCGAACGTTGAACACCGCACCGCCGGTTTCACGAACATGGGCCTCAAGCCGGACTCGCTGGATGCGGTGATCATGGTCAAGGTCTATCATGATCTTTATTGGGTCGCTCCGCAGGACGGCTGGCCCAAGGTGGATGTGCCGTCGGTGCTCGACCAGTTGCAGCGCGCGTTGAAACCCGGCGGCGTACTGCTGGTGGTGGACCATTCCGCCAAACCCGGTACCGGCAACAAGGATGCCGGCACCCTGCACCGCATCGACGAGCAATATGCGCGCAAGGATTTCGAGGCACACGGCTTCGAATTCGTGAAAGCGAGCGATGCGCTGCGCAACCCCGCCGACAAGCGCGACACGGTTTCCTACAAGCCGCCCGCGTTGGGCCACACCGATCGTTTCATGCTGCTGTTCCGCAAGCCGGCGAAGTAACGTGTACCGGCAACCGCTCCCGACGTTCGCAGCCGCGCTGCTGGCCGTCTGCCTGTTGTTTGTTGCGTCCGGCGCCGGCGCCGCGACATTCCGGCAGGGTTTCGTTACGGTGTCCGACGGCGTCCGCATCCATTACGTGGACGGCGGATTGCACGATGGCCCGGTATTGCTGTTCATCCCGGGCTGGACGATGGACACGTCGGTCTGGCAGGAACAAATGCAACATTTCGCGCCGACGTACCGCGTGGTTGCGATCGATCCGCGCTCGCAGGGTGAGTCCTCGAAAACACCGGACGGCAACACGCCGGAGCAGCGCGCCCACGACCTTGCGTCGCTGATGGACCAACTGAAGCTCGAACACGTGGTGCTGATCGGCTGGTCGCAGGGCGTGCAGGACGTGGCGGCCTATGTGGCGCAATCCGGCACGGCGCGTCTCGACGGCATCGTCCTCGTGGATGCCGCGGTTTCATCAGGGCCGGATTTTCCGGGCGTGCAGCCACAAGCCGCCAAGCGCATCCTCGGCCACATGGCGATCTATGCCGCGCAACCGCGCGCGTACCTGCAAGGCATGATGCAGGCGATTTTCCGCAAGCCACTTGGCGCAAACGAGATGAAGCGGATGGTGGATGGTTCGATGCGTACACCGACCAGCACCGGGATCGCGATGCTGACGACGGACATGTTTGCGGTCGATCGCCGGCCGGCGCTGGCGAAATTCGACAAGCCGACCTTGATCATCGCCGCCGGAACCTCGTTCGAACTGGCCGATCAGAAGGCCGAGGTGAAACGGATGCCGGATGCGCGCGCCGTCGTCATCCGGGATGCGGGGCACGCCGTATTCCACGATCGGCCGCAGGCGTTCGAGCGCGCACTGCGTGAATTTCTCGCCACGTTGACCCCTCGGCCCGCGAACTGATTTGCGCTCAGCCGGTTTCCGCACTTCGCGGCGTCAGCGCTTGGGTTTCAGGATCGTCCCGGTGCAGCGTTTCGCGCCGCAGCGGCATGCCCAGATGCGTTTCATCTTCGCCGTGTGCGGCACGTCCAGCACGATCCCGTAGTCGTAGGTGAGCTCTTCACCCGCCCGTATCGTGCGTTTCGTCTCGATCAAGATCTTGTCCTTGCGCCCGCCGTCGACTTCCTCGATGTACGCGTGGCAATTCGGGGCGCACGAGTGGTTGATCCAGCGCGCGCTGTTGCCGCCCACGTTGGCATCGACGATGTACTTGTCGTTGAGCGTGAACAGGAAGGTGTGGCCGGTGTCGGCGCCCTCGTCGTAGAGGCGGTCGGCCTGCGCATGGGTCAGCAAACGGCCCTTGTACTGGATCAGGACGGTGTGGGCGGGAATGTCCACGGCGGCGTACACGCCGTTGCCGTGTATCGGCGAACGGCGCACGATCAAGCGTCTGGTCATTGCATAACCTTCACGGACAAACGCATATGATGCCGTGTCAGGTGGCAATCACACAAACTGGAGTTGCCATGGCATTCAAGATCAAGCGCGCGACGGAGCCCCTGACCAAGGCCGACGGGGCACGCATACTCATCGACCGCCTGTGGCCGCGCGGCCAGTCCAAGGCGAAGTTGAAGCTCACCGCGTGGGTGCGCGAGATCGCGCCCAGCACCGAGCTGCGCAAGTGGTTCGGGCACGATCCCGCCAAGTGGGAAGAATTCCGCAAGCGCTATCGTGCCGAACTGGACGCCAACCCCGAAGCCGTCGCGGGGTTGCAGGCGCTGCTGCAGGAACACCCCAACGCCACGCTGTTGTTCATGGCCCATGACGAGAAGCATGCCAACGCGGTGGTGCTGGCCGAATACCTGCGTGAACACAAACCGCGTTCGCGCAGGAAGGCGACGGCGTGACCCGCACGCTGCGACGCGCGCTCCTCTGGCTGGGCCTGTCGCTGGTACCGATCATGGCGCCGGCCGCACAGGGTTTCACCCTCACCAGCCCCACGCTCGAACCCGGCGGCAGCATGCCGCTCACCGGGGTCTACACCGAATGCGGCGGCGGCAACGTGTCGCCGCAACTCATGTGGCACGACCCGCCGGCCGGAACCAAAAGTTACGCCATCACCATGCTCGACCCCGGCGCCAGGGGTGGTTTCTGGCACTGGATCGCATTCGACATCTCGGTGGGTGCGCACGGCCTGAATGCCGGAGCGGGGACCCCGCACGGCGGCGACGCAACCGGAGACACCGTGCAATTGCGCAACGACTTCGGCAATGCCGGCTACTCCGGCCCGTGTCCGCCGCCGGGCAAGCCGCACCATTACGTCATCACCGTCTACGCGCTCGACGTGCCCACGCTCAGCGCCCTCGCGCACTTCGACCGCAGCGCGGCGCTGGCCGCGATCAACCAACACACCCTCGCCAAGGCGACGCTCACCATCACCTGGGGCCGCTGACCCGCGCTCCGCGGACCTGGCGTGCAGCCCGGCCGGCCCGGGGCGTCGAGATCGGGCGCGCACTGTCGTGGCAACCCTCGCGTCGTTGCTGGACGAGCGGCCCGCGTCCGCATCGGAAGCCGTGCCCGCCCTGCGCGCAACGCGTTAAAGTACTTGTCTGCGGGATTCCTGATTCGTCTTGTCCGTTGAGGAGGCGGCCGATGAGCCATCAACTTTTGCGCACGACCCCACGCCGCGGTGCCAGCCTTGCCCTGCTTGGCGCGGCCCTGGCGCTGGCCGGCTGCACCGGCGTCGGCACCAAGTTGCAACCGCCGGCCGCCAGCATCCAGCAGTTGACCGTGCAATCCGATGGCACTTGGGCAACGCTCGTACGCATCCAGAACAACAGCTACGACACGGGCATGCACGTCCACGCGATCGATCTGAACCTGAGTTTGAATGGCAAGCCGGCCGGGCACATCGCCGTGTCGCTCTCGCTGGACATTCCCGCGATGGACGCCGACGTGGCGGCCTCGACCTTCAAACCCGACGCGTCCGGTGTCTCCGCGCTGGGCGCCGCCAGGCCCAACGCGATCGCGTACGAACTCAAGGGCACGTTGTCGGTCGGCAAGGACTCGAAAGGAAAGGCACAAAGTTTTCCGGTCGACGACAAGGGATTCATCTCACCGGTGCCGGGCGTGTCCAACATCTGGCGTTGAATAAAAACACTCTCCCTTCGGGAAGCTCTGAATTCGCTCGTCATACCGGCGCAGGCCGGACTGCGTTTGCAGGATTGCAAACGCGAACGCCCCCGGACCGAGTCCGGGGCAGGCTGCGGCGGCCCGGAGGGCGAGTGTCATGGACGGCGCGAGTAATCCAGCAAGGAAAGGAATCCCGGCCGCAGGCCGGGATACAAAATGAGACTGGGCTCCGGCCCCGGATCAGACGCACTTCCGGGGCAGGCTCTGCGCGAAAGGCAAGACGACGCTACACGCCGGGCGCCAATGAAGGACGTTGATCAAAGGCTTCCCAGGGAAGGAGGTTCAGGAGTACGTCCGCTTCCGTGCAAACGGAGGGGGATCCATTGAATAATTGGGATCACCATGACCACGAACTACACCGCCCCGGTTGCCGACATCCGCTTCGCCCTCTACGACGTGCTGGAAGTCGAGAAGCTGTTCGCGCGATTGCCCGGCTGCGGGGAACTGACCTGCGAACTCGTCGACGCGGTACTGGACGAAGCCGCGAAATTTTCGCAGGCGGTGCTGGCGCCGCTCAATGCAGTCGGCGACCAACAGGGTTGCAATTTCGACAAGGCCAGCGGCACGGTGACGACGCCGGAAGGCTTCAAGCGCGCCTATGGGCAATACGTCGAGGGCGGCTGGGCCGGCCTGACCGCGCCGGAAGCGTTCGGAGGCCAGGGCCTGCCGGAGTCCATCGGCGCGCCGGTCAAGGAAATGATCGACTCGGCCAACCTTGCCTGGGGGACCTATCCACTGCTCTCGCACGGCGCGACCGAAGCCTTGTGCGTGCATGGCGCCGACTGGCAGCAGGAGGCATTCCTGAAACGCATCGTGTCCGGCGAATGGACCGGCACGATGTGCCTCACCGAGGCGCATTGCGGGACCGACCTGGGGCTGCTCAGGACCCGCGCTGAGGCGAATGACGACGGCAGCCACGCGATCACCGGCACCAAGATCTTCATCACCGCCGGCGAACACGATTTCACCGACAACATCGTGCACCTGGTGCTGGCGCGTTTGCCCGATGCCCCTGAAGGCGTCAAGGGCATTTCATTGTTCATCGTGCCGAAAATGAAAGTCGGCAGGGATGGCGTGGCGGGTGAGCGCAATGCCGTGCGCTGCGGCGCGATCGAGCACAAGATGGGGCTGAAGGGCTCGGCGACGTGCGTGATGAATTTCGACGCCGCGCAAGGCTGGTTGATCGGTGAGCCGAACAAGGGCCTCAATGCAATGTTTACCATGATGAATACCGCGCGGCTCGCGGTCGGGCTGCAGGGACTCGCCCTCAGCGAACGCGCCTACCAGAACGCGTTGGCCTACGCTCGCGAACGCCTGCAGATGCGCGCGTTGTCGGGCGCGAAGTTCCCGGACAAACCGGCCGACCCCCTGATCGTGCACGGCGACGTGCGGCGGATGCTGCTCACGCAAAAATCGCTGATCGAGGGTGGCCGCGCATTGGGCCTGTATGCCGCCACGCTGGTCGATGTCCAGCATCGCTCGAAGGATGCCGAAGAGGTCAAGCGCGCCGAAGCTCTCGTGTCGTTCCTGACGCCGATCGTCAAGGCCATGCTGACCGAGAACGCCAACGAATGCACCAGCCTTGCGCTGCAGATTTACGGCGGCCACGGTTACATCGCCGACAACGGCATGGAACAGTACGCGCGCGACGCCCGCATCACGACCATCTACGAGGGCACCACCCAGATTCAGGCGCTGGACCTGCTCGGCCGCAAGGTCATCCAGCAGCGTGGCGAAGGCCTGCGGTTGTTCCTGGAGCAGATCGGCGCATTCTGCGCGCAGCACGCGGACAACGAGGCATTGAAGGAATTCGTCCCCGAACTTTCGATACTCGCAAACGAATGGGCAAGCATCACCCAGGCACTTGGCAAGCGCGCGCTGTCCAATCCGGACGAAGTCGGCGCGGCGGCGGTCGATTACCTGCTCTATTCCGGCTACATCGCGCTGGCCCATGCGTGGGCACGCAGCGTGCTTGCGGCCGGCGCGTCGCAACAGGGCGAGGATTTCAAACAGGCCAAACTGCTGACTGCACGCTTCTACTTCGCACGCATCCTGCCGCGCACCCGCATGCACCTCGCGGCCATGCAGGCGGATGCGGACAGCGTGTTCGCCATGCCGGACAAACTGTTCGGGTAAGTTGGGCCGGACAATGCGAAGCCCAACACCCGTTCCGCGTTCCGACGTTGGGCTTCACTACGTTCAGTCCAACCTGCATGCTTCGCGGGCCACCGGCAGGGCCGATGTTCACCCCGGCATCCGGCCCCTGCATTCGGGTTGCACCTCCGACGGCCCCGGGGTGACACAGCGACGAGGTACACCGTGCCGATGTCCCAAACCGGAAAGTCAACGCAGATCCGCGCCGCGGACGCCCGGGACATCGAATTCATCCTGTCGCTGGTGCCGCGGTTCGTCTCATGCGCCCTGCCGACAAGCCACCGCAAGCGCGACGTCCTGGCAGCGATCCGCGCCGAGATAGAACGCGCGTTGCACGATCCGCGCCCGGGCGAGCACTTTTTCGTTGCCGAAGCTGCAGGCGGGCAGCGCACCGGCTTCCTGCATCTTCAGGTCCAGCGCGACTTTCTCTCCGCCGTGCGCGCGTGTCACGTCTCCGACCTTGCAGTGGTCGAGGGACACGACGGTCAAGGTATCGGTCACGCGCTGCTCGAGCATGCGCGGCGATGGGCCAAAGACCACCACTGCAAGCTGCTGACCCTTTCGGTTTTCCCTGGCAACGCCCGGGCCCGCGCGTTGTATGACCATGCCGGCTTTACCCCCGACCTGCTGCGCATGGCCAAGCCGCTGCGCTGAACCGCCCGCGCAATGCCGATCGCCGCGCTTGCGGCCCGATCCGCGCCGGGCCGCGACTGAAATAAGTGTGACGTGGTTCACATTTGATGCTACGCTTTTGCTGCCTGTCCGCCCGGGCATTTCCGGACCACGGCGGGCGATACCAGTGCCCACCCGCCACTGATCGGACGCGAGGGTTTCGGATGACGTCCGAACCGTCCACCAAGCGCACGTTCGCCTATCGCGCGTTCATCAGTTACAGCCATGCCGACAAGGCTTGGGGCAGCTGGCTGCACGAGGCGCTCGAAACCTGGCGTGTGCCCTCGCGTCTGATCGGGACACAAACCGCGACCGGGGTGATCCCGCGCCGCCTTGCGCCGATCTTCCGCGACCGCGAGGAACTGGCCAGCGCCACCGACCTCAGCCGCACCGTCGACGAGGCGTTGGCGAGATCCGACGCCCTGATCGTGATCTGCTCGCCGAACTCGGCCCGGTCGCGCTGGGTGAACGAGGAAGTCCTGGCGTTCCAGCGGATGGGTCGCGGCGATCGGATCTTCTGCCTGATCGTCGGCGGCGAACCCCATGCCAGCGACCAGCCGGGACGTGAATCAGAGGAATGTTTCTGTCCTGCACTGCGGTTCACCCTCGACGATCAGGGTCGACCGGGCGGCACACGCACCGAACCGATTGCCGCGGATGCACGCGCGCGGGCGGACAGCAAAAACGTTGCCAAGTTGAAACTGATCGCCGGACTGCTGGGTGTCGGCTTCGACGTCCTGGTGCAGCGCGAAGCGCACCGTCGTCATCGCCGCATGCTGATGATCACCGTTGCCGCGGTGCTGGGCATGGCGATCACCAGTGTCCTGACCATCTCCGCGTACGTGGCCCGCAACGAAGCCCGGCAGCGCCAGGCGCAAACCGGGGACGCGTTGAATTTCATGCTCGGCGACCTGCACGACAAGCTCGAGGGCATGGGTCGGCTGGACCTGATGGAGTCGGTGACCGACAAGGCCATGGCACTGTTCGCCACGGGCGCGCCGGGATCCCTGACCGACCAGGAACTCACGCAGCAGTCCCGCGCGCTGGTCCAGATTGGCCAGATCCGGTTGGCCGAGGCGCGCTACGGCCCCGCGATGGACGCCTTCCAGCGTGCCGACCAGCGCAGCACCGAGTTGACGACGCGGCACCCCGCCAACGGCCGGTTCCTGTTCGACCGGGCCCAGGCGGAATACTGGATCGGAAACGTTTATTGGCAGCAACGCAAGCTGACCGAAGCCAACGCTTGGTGGACCCGCTACCGCGACTCGGCCCTCGCGCTGCTGGAGATCGATCCGCACAACCGGAACTGGCAACTCGAAACCACCTACGGCAACCACAACCTGGCCGTGCTGGCACTGGAGCGGGACGACCTCGATGGCGCACAGCGCGGATTCGAGGCCGAGCTGGCCGTCAAGGAGCAGCTTGCGCAAGCGCAGCCCGACGATGCGGAATTGGCTTCCTACATCGCCGATACGATGTCCTGGCTCGGCATCGTGGCCGACCGCCGCGGCGACCTGGTCGGCGCCCAGCGTCTGTTCGGCGAACAAGTCCGCCGCTACGCCAGGCTGCGCGCGCTGCACCCCGAAGACTTTCGCTGGTTGTTCGAATGGGCCAACGCGCAGGAACTGCTGGGCGCGTCGCTGGGCACCACGGGCCGCAACGCCGAGACCCGGGATGCGCTCGTCAAGGCGGAGAGCGCCTATCGAACCTTGACCAAGCACGACCCCAGCAATATCCAGTGGCGGGTCAACATGGCCAGCGTGCAGGTTCGAAACGCGTCCTACGCGTTTGCCGCGAATCGTCCCGATGAGGCTGCAAAGCTGTTGTCCGAACCCATGGAGCGTCTGCAGGGCCTCGGGTCATCGACCGCCGCGCAGAACCGGCAATCGATCCCCCCGGTACTCAGCCGTGGGTGGCTGCTTCGCGCGCGAATTGCATGGCATCGCGGCGATGCGCGGGGGGCCAGGGACGCAACCGGGCAGTCACTCGTCGCAGCACGCAACGAGGCGATCCCCGGCGCCACCGACGACCGCAGCGTGGCGGATCAGGGCGATGCGCTGCTGCTGCTCGGCATGCTGCAACAGGCGCAAGCGCCCGACAAGTTTCCGCCCGCCTGGGCGGAAGCGCACGCCTTGCTTGCCCAACGCGCCGCCGACTCGCACGACTGGCGCCTGCTCGATCCCTGGTTGCGTCTGTGCCGGCTGACCGGCAATGTCGACGATGCCCAAATCGCATTCGAGCGTCTCAACGCCAGCGGCTACGTGCCGCTGCAACCCTGGCCGGCCATCGACAGCCAGCCGTCACCCGTAGCCACCCGAGGAGAACGTCATGTCCGCTGATTGCGCACGACCCGCCACCGCGCGGATTTCCGTCACGTTGACCGACTTCCACGAGATCGGTCGCGAGCGCGGCTGCAGCCGCGCCGATATCGAATTGACCGACACCGGCAACGGCAAGGTCAGCCAAGCCAGGGTCAACGATCCGATCGTGGTCAGCGCGGAGGTTTACCTCGAATTCTTCGTACACGCGAGAAAAGGCGACAGGTACGCCTACATGCCGGTCGGCATCGGCTTCAGGGAAGAAGTGGCCGGCATCGAGCGCAAGCAGGTGGCCAAAAACCGGGGTGATCACCGCGATCCGCTCGGTCGCGCGGCATTTCCGCTGCGTACCATCGCTGCCAAGGGCGACACCACGCAACTGACCCTGTTCGATGCCAATCCGGAACCGGGCGTTTTCGAATTCAGCCTGGTCATCCAGCGCTCCGACGGATTGCTGAGCGTCATCGACCCGCAAGTCCGCAACCGGGGCGTCAACTTTTAGCACCGTGGCAGCGGTATCCAACGCCGGGCGGCGCAGGATTGCTTCGACCCTGCGCCGTTCGCCCCCCGGATTCAAACCGGTGGAGCCTCTTACGGCTCGTGCCGCAGGCGCGGCAAGCGCTGCAACCACCACGTTGTCGGATTCACGGTTCACCGAAGTGGAGCACTTGATCATGGCCTGCGCCAGCGGCAATTCGTTCGCCTGCATGGCCGCCACCGGCGGAGCAGGTAGCGTCAGCCCGAATGTCACCACAAACCCGACTATCAAAAACATGTGACGCGTGCCCGGCAAAGGGATGCAAGAGCAGGTAGGTGAGGCTGGGCAACGCGAAGCCCAACGCCAGCAAGCCTTGCGCTGGACTTCGCTCTGCTTTGCCCGGCCTGCACGCACATCGCTTGTCGACATCCCGGCGCAGGCCGGGATGGATTTCGGTCATGGAGAAAAAAATGGAATGGATTTCGGATCGCGTCGCGCGCGTCCGGAATGACGCAGAAGAGAGGCAGCCTTTGCTGCGACCGGAATGACCGGGTGAGAGTGGCGGCTTCGCGGCGTATCTGATGACGCCTGAAACGACGGCCGCTGCAGTAGTATTCGGCGATGCTCAACCGAGAAGCCCGCCCGTGAGCGCCGCCGCCTCGCCGCTGGTCGTCGGCGTCACCAGCCATCGCAACCTTGCGGCTGGCGAGATCGACGGCCTCCGGCAACGCGTGCAGGATTTTTTTGCGCAGTTGCAACAGGATTTCCCCGGCCTGCCACTGGTGGTGTTGTCGCCGCTGGCCGAAGGCGGCGACCAACTGGTCGCGCGGGAAGGGCTTGCCGCCGGCGCGCGCCTGATCGCGCCGCTGCCGTTTGCGCGCGCACTCTACGAGCAGGATTTCAGCGACCCTGCAACGCGGGCCCGATTCGACTCGCTGCGCGCGCAGGCGGAGGTCATCGAACTGCCGCTGCTGCCGGGGAATACGCCCGCGGACATCGCCGTACGCGGCGCCGCGCGCAACCGCCAATACGCGCAGGCGGGCGTGTTCACCGCCAGCCACTGCCATATCCTGCTGGCGATCTGGGACGGGCGCCGTTCGGACGCACTCGGCGGTACCGCGCAAATCGTGCGCTTCCACATGGACAGCATCCCGCCGGGCACGGCCGATCGCCGCCACGCCCGGCACGTGACGCTGGACACGGGCGACGAAAGCCTGCTGTACCACATCGCCTGCTCACGCGACCAGGGTGCAGGAGCGATCACGCCGCCAGAGGCTCCGCTGCAACCGCTGCAGGCGCGCTGGATCACCGATCGGGGTGCCAGCGCCGGCGACGCCGGGATGCCGCCCGACTTCCGCCGCATGTTCCGTCGCATGCAGCAATTCAACGACGACACCGTCCGCCACGCCGACGATATCGAACCGGACGCGGCGCAACATGGCGGCGGTGCGACCGGGGTGGGCGGATGCCCGCCGGCCGCGGCGTTGTTCGCAGCCGCCGACGGGCTGGCGATCCACTGCCAGAAACAGGTTTTGCTGGCGATGCGCTGCCTGTACACCCTGGCGGTGCTGATGGGCATCGCGTTCGTGTGCTATTCCGATCTTCCCGGATGGTTGCCGGGCCAGGACGACAGCATCTACGTGTTCGTGGTGCTGTTCGCCGTCGGCGCGTGGCTGGCATGGCTGGCGCGCAGGCGCGAATGGCACCGCAAGTACATCGACTACCGTGCGCTGGCGGAGGGTCTGCGCGTGCAGGGCTATTGGCAACGCGCCGGTGTGGGCGCGCACGAATCAGGCGCGTTCGCGCACGGCGATTTCATGCAGAAACAGGACGTCGAGCTGGGCTGGATCCGCAACGTGATGCGCGCGGCAGCGATCCACGTGACGAGCGGAACTTCACCGGACGACATCGCGAAGGTGATCGCGGAATGGATCGGTGAACCGGAAGGCGACGGCCAACTCGGCTACTACGCACGCAAGGCCGAACAACGCCGCCATGTCCATGAGCGCTACGAGGGCGTGGCGCGCATCCTGCTCCTGGCCGCCGTCGCGGCCAGCCTGTTCCTTGCCTTGTTCCATCACTGGGTGGGCCCGAACACGACGACCTGGCTGGTCGCACTGATGGGGATCCTCGCGGTCATCGCCGCGGCACGCGAATCCTACGCCTTCCGCAAGGCCGACAAGGAGCTGATCAACCAGTACCGCTACATGCGCGGAATCTTCGCCAGTGCGCGTCGGCAACTGGACGCAACCCACGATCCCGATGCGCGGCGCGGCATCCTGCATGCGCTGGGCGAGGCGGCGCTGGCCGAACACGCGCAATGGGCACTGATGCACCGCCAGCGGCCGCTGGAAGCAGGGAAGATGTAACTCGTGGAGAGAACAGGGGCACGGACGCGTCGTCGCCGGCATACCGGCCTCTGGAAGGGGCATGACAGATACGACACCTTCTGCAGGAGCGCGCCTTGCGCGCGACCCGTAACCAGAGGTTCCGTTGATTCTGGTCGCGGCCGAGGGCCGCTCCTACACGGGTACTTCCACAGCCGACGCGTCCGGATCCTTCGAGGCCGCGAGGCGTGCTTCGGCGGCGGCGACCATGGCCTGCCAGCGCGGGTCGTCGTGCAACAGGCTGAAGTCCGGGTCGGCCTTGGCAAAGGAAAGGAATGCATCGGTGATCGTCGCGTACACGGACCGCAACATCTCCAGCGCAGCCTCCTTGTCTTTAAGGTACACACAAAGTGCGCAGGCAAAGTTGTAGCGCATGTTGAAATTGTCGGGGTCGATCATCAACGTGCGAGTGATGCGTGCCTTGGCGCGTTCGGCCTCGCCCAGCGCCATGAGTGCATAGGCGCTGTACGCCAGAACGCCGGGATTGTTCTGATCACGGGCAAGGATTGCATCGGCCCGCTTCAGTGCTATTTCGGCGGATCGCCGCACACCGGCCGTATCGCCCAAGGCGGTATACGCACTGATCAGCATCGATGCGGAATTGAGGTCCGCATCCATAAGGCCCGTGGCTTTCTCGTACAAGCGGATGCCGTCTTCAAAGCGGTGCAGCTGGTAATTCACGCGCGCTGCAGTGCGGTTGGCCTCGTAGGATTCCGGGTCGAGTTTCAGCGCGACTGCGGCTTCGGATTCCGCCGCATCGGTGTCGCCATTCTGGAGCAGGATGTAAGCCTTGACGGCATGCGCTTCGGCCAGGTCCGGATCGATCGCCAACGCGTGCTCGGCAGCGGCCATGCCGCTATCCGATCCCACGCCCAATGCCCGCAGGCTCCGATAACCGATCGCCATCAACGCCCACGCTTGCGCATACCTCGGATCGATCTCGGTGGCGCCGGTGCACATGCGGATGATGGCTTGTGCCGCATGTTCATCCCACTCTTGGCCGCTGACGTACATCTGCCTTGCCATCAGGTACAGGTCGTACGCCTCGGCGCTGTCGGTCCCGCGTCGTTCGATGGCCTTCTTTTCTTGGGGCAGGAGCCGCAGCCGCAGTGCCTTGACGATGGCGCGGGAAATCTCGTCCTGCAACGCGAAGATGTCGCTGGTATCGCGGTCGTAGCGTTCGGCCCAGACGTGCCCGTTGTCTTCGCAGTCCACGAGCTGGGCGCTGATCCGCACCCGGCCACCAGCCTTGCGCACGCTGCCTTCCAGCACGTGGGTGAGCTTCATCTC
>DASTIS010000231.1:0-16386 GCA_035717365.1 Rhodanobacteraceae bacterium | reverse complement strand
GCCCGGCCTCGATTTCAGTTTTTCCGGGCTGAAGACCCAGGTACTGCTGGCCTGGCAGCGCAGCGACCAAAGCAACCAGACCCGCGCCGACATCGCGCGCGGTTTCGAAGACGCGATCGTGGAAACGCTGGCCATCAAGTGCCGGCGCGCGCTGGCGTCAACCGGCTACACGCGGCTGGTGGTTTCCGGCGGGGTCGGCGCCAACAAGCGATTGCGCGCGCAACTGGCCGCGGCCGGCCGGAGCGAAGGATTCTCCACGTATTTCCCGCGCCTCGCGTTCTGTACCGACAACGGCGCGATGATCGCGCTGGCGGGGTCGATCCGGCTCGCCGCGGGCCAGGCCACCGGTCCGGAAATCCGGGTGAAGCCCCGCTGGGACCTGGAAACCTTGCCGGAAGTGGCGTGACCATGGATACCGTTTTCATCGAGGGACTGACCGTCGAAACCGTCATCGGGATCTACGACTGGGAGCGGCGCGTGCGCCAACCGGTGGTGCTGGACGTCGAGATGGCGTTCGACAACACCCGGCCCGCCGCCAGCGACGGCATCGCGGACACGCTCGACTACAAGGCGGTGTCCAAACGCCTGGTCGCATTCGTCGAGGCGTCGAGCTTCCAGTTGGTGGAAACACTCGCCGAACGCTGCGCGGGCATCGTCCGCGACGAGTTCGGCGTGACGTGGGTGCGACTGAAACTCGCCAAGCCCGGCGCGGTGCGCGGCGCCAAGGCCGTCGGGGTGGTGATCGAACGTGGTTCGAAGGCCTAGCCTCGTGCCACGCGTTTACCTGAGCCTCGGTTCCAACGTCGAGCCCGAACGCCACCTGCGCGATGCGCTGGAGGCGTTGCGCGGGCGCTTTGGCAAGGTCGTCGCCTCACCCGTGTACCGCAGCGCGGCGGTCGGCTTCGAGGGCGCACCGTTCCTGAATTGTGCGGCGGCGTTCGACAGCGATGCGACGCACGACGCGCTGCGCGCGTGGTTGCGCGGACTCGAAGACGCGAGCGGTCGCAACCGCGACCTGCCTCGCTATGCCGACCGCACACTCGACCTCGACATCGCGTTGTGGTGCGAAGCCGGCGCCTGCGATAGCGACCTGTCACGCGAGGAATTCGAGCGCGCGCATGTCCTGGCCCCGTTGGCGGACATCGCGCCCGACCTGCGCGAGCCCTTCGCCGGCGAAACCCTCGCCGCGCGCTGGCAACAATTACGTGCCAGCCTGCCGCCGCTGGAACGCTTGCCGGCAGACTCCCTCTTCTAAAGAAGGTCTGAACAATCCATATTCTCGTCATTCCGACGAAAGCCCGCGTAGGGCGGGAGAAGCGAAGCGCATCCCGCCGGACAACGAAACCCCTTCCGCCGAATGCAACAACTGCGGGTTTCCACCCGCCCTACAACCCCGCGTCGCGCGCGTCCTGTGCGCGGTCCCGATCCACGCGTGCGGCGTGGACCTCAGTGCTGCGGTCGGCCGGAATGATCTCGACCTCGTGCGAAAACATCGCGATCGCGGTGTGCGCGACCTGACGGGTGTCGTACCACGCGTAGACGCCGACCCCGAGCGCGCCGGCCAGCGGCAGCATCCGCGCCAGCGAGCTGCCCAGCGCCCGTCCGGACAGCTTGACACCGATGCGGTGGGCCACGCTGCGCAGGGTGTGCGTGGTGGCGGCGTGCACGATCCAGCGCTGCCCGGTGCGAACCGCCAGATCGCGCACCGCCTGCGCGGCTGCGTGTCGGAACAGGCAGTACATCATCTGCTCGCGGGTCAGGCTCGTGTGGCGGCCGCAGGCGGCGGCAATGTCGGCCACCATCTGCGCCTGGATCTTCCAGATCGCGACCAGTTCCGGCAGCACCGTCAGCCAGCCCAGCGGCCCCGGCGGCAACGCCAGCGAGGACGACGCGAGGAACGCCTTGCGCCGCGCCGCCACGGCGATGGCTTCGGCGCGGGCATGCGGATGTTCACGTGCCGGTTCGCGGCTGGTCGGAATCTCGGAAAGGAAGTCGAGGATCTGCTGCGCGATCCGCTGCGGGGGTTGTCCGGACGTGGCGGGAACGGAGGCAGTCATCGGTGTCCTCGATGGGCTTGTCGCATCAGGTACCAACATGCCGTCGCCGCGATCATCGTTCAAGCCGCCGTCGCCGCGCCTTCATGCGCCGCTCATGCACCGAGGATGCGGCCGCCGTCGATGCGGATGGTCTGACCGGTCACGTAGGTGGCGTCGCGGATCAACCACAGCACCGCGCCGGCGATTTCTTCCGACGTTCCGGTGCGCGCCAGCGGAATGCGCGCGAGGACCTCGGCGCGGTCGGCATCGCTCTTGCCCTCCGGCCACAGGATTGCGCCCGGCGCCACCGCGTTCACCCGCACCGCGGGGCCGAGATCCTGCGCCAGCGCCAGCGTCGCCATTCGCAGCGCAGCCTTGCTCATGCAATAGGCGGCGTGCTGCGGCAACGGCCGTTCGGCGTAGATGTCGGTGATGTTGAGGATGCAGCCATGCGATGCCTTCAGGTGCGGCGCGGCGGCCTGGGCCAGCAACAGCGGCGCGCGCGCATTGGCGCTGAACAAGGCGTCCCATTGTTGGGCAGTGATGCTGCCGAGCGGCGTGGGATGGAACATCGAGGCGTTGTTGACCAGCGCATCGAGACGCCCGAAGCGCGCGACGGTCGCGTCGATCAGGCCCGGCAGCGTTTTGGGGTCGGCGAGATCGGCCTGCAGCATCAGTGTCGAATCCGCGCGCTGCGCTTCCAACTCGTCGATCAGGGCGTCGAGTTCCTCGCGCGAGTGCCGGTAATGCAGTGCGAGGTCGTGGCCGGCCGCGTGCAGGGTGCGCGCAATCACCGCACCGATCCGGTGCGACGCGCCGGTGATGAGGACAATGGGGCGGGCGGCTTCGGTCATCGTCTGTCCTTCCGTTATGCTGCACGATTCGCAGCCTGCCGCAATTCGGGAACAAGCGCCAGTTTGGATACCCCACTGCCCGAACCCTCCGCCGAGGAGGCCGCCCATTCCGCGCGGCTGGCGGACGCGATCCGCCACGAAATCGCGGCCACCGGGCCGATCACCTTCGCGCGCTTCATGGAACGTTGCCTGTACGCGCCGGGGCTGGGCTACTACAGCGCAGGCCGGTTGAAGTTCGGCGCGGACGGCGATTTCGTGACCGCGCCGGAACTGGGGTCGTTGTTCGCACGTTGTGTGGCCCGCGCGCTCGCCCCCGCGCTGCGCGATTGCGGAAGCGACGCCGCCTGGTTCGAACTGGGCGGCGGCAGCGGCGCGTTTGCGCGCGACTGCCTGCTGGCCTTGCAGGAACTGGACGCGTTGCCGCGCCGCTACTGGTTGCTGGAGCCCTCGGCCGACCTGCGCGAACGCCAGCGCGACGCCTTGCGCGCCGGCCTGCCCGCGGACCTGTTCGCGCGTTGCAGGTGGCTCGAGCGTCCGCCGCAGCACGCGTGGTCAGGCGTGCTGTTTGCGAACGAAGTGCTGGATGCGCTGCCGATCACGCGGTTCACGATGCGTGACGGCGAAGTGTTCGAGGAACATGTCGGCGCCAATGCCAATGGCGCGTTCGTGTTCAGCGACCGGCCGTCCGACCCGCTGGTTGCCGGCGCGGTGCGGCACCTGCAGCGGCGCCTCGGGCGCGAGTTCGCGGATGGCTATCGCTCGGAAGTCCTGCCGCAACTGCCGTGGTGGTTGGAGGCGATTGCCGGCGAGCAGACGCGCGGCGCGGCGTTGTTCGTCGACTACGGCTACGTACGGCGCGAGTATTACCTGCCCGAACGCCGCGACGGCACGCTGATGTGCCATTACCGACACCGCGCGCACCCCGACCCGCTGATCCTGCCGGGGCTGCAGGACATCACTGCTTCGGTCGATTTCACCGCGCTGGCCGAAGCCGGTGTCGGAGCGGGCTTCGAGCCGGTCGCCTACAACTTCCAGTCGGAATTCCTGGTCGCGGCGGGACTCGAGGAACTGTTTGCCGCCGCGCACGCCGCCGCACCCGACGAAGCCGCGCGCTACGCGCTCGCCCAGCAGGTCAAGCGACTGACGCTGCCGGGCGAAATGGGCGAACGCTTCCAGACCATGCTGTTCGCGCGCGGCATCGACGCCGATACCCTCTTCGCGCCGCTGGTCGAAGTGGACCGCAGCGAGCGGCTTTAGTGTTGGCGGCTTTGAGCACGCGTGCGGGGTGCGGAAATCGGCCACAACCGGCCGTTCGCCGCACGATCGAGTCGCCCGATAGCGGCCGTTGGGGGGCCTAGATCACGGATTCGCGAGGTGCTGCGAGGCTGCTGTCCGAATTGACTTCGCTGTCAGGCTATGATTCGACGGCGGGAGCAGAACGGGGGTGCACACGGAGATGGACGTATCGATCGATTTGACCGTAAGCAACAAGTTGGGGCTGGCGTCGCATCAGAACGCTGTGCCGCTTTTGCGGCGGGGCGTTATCACGAATGCGGGTGCTGAGTCGCTCGACGACCTGATACTCGAATTCGTGCCCAGCTTGCCGTTCGCGGTGGCCAAGACATGGCACATCGACCGGCTGGGTGCCGGTGACACCTTGGAGCTCACGGATCGGGACATTGAGCTCAAGGAAGGCTACCTCTCGGAGCTTTCGGAAAGCATCCAGACATCTGCCGATTTCCGTCTTCGATTGGGCGAATCCGCAGTCGCGGAGCAAAGCTGTACGATCGAACTGCTGGCGCCCAATGACTGGGGCGGCGCCGGCAGCATGCCTGAACTTCTGGCGGTGTTCTGTACGCCTAATGATCCGGCGGTCGACCGCGTCCTCAAGGGTACGTCGGAGGTTTTGCGCCGGGCTGGTCGGCCAGACGGAATCGATGGGTACGAGGCGAAATCCCGTCAGCGCGTGTGGGAGCTGACGTCCGCCCTTTGGTCTGCGGTTTGTGGCTTCGAGATCAGTTACGCGTTGCCACCTGCGAGTTTTGCCGAGTCGGGACAAAAGATACGGACGCCCTCGCAAATTCTTGACGGGCGAATCGGCACTTGCCTTGATACCTCCCTATTGTTTGCAGCGGCTGCCGAGCAGGCTGGCCTGAATCCGATTGTGGTTTTGACGAAGGGTCACGCGTTGACCGGGATTTGGCTACAGCCTCAAGAGTTCGCGCAAATCCTGGTCGAAGATGCTTCGGACCTGCGCAAACGGGTTGAGCTGCAGGAGCTTCTGGTCTTTGAAACGACATTGGCGACCCAGTCGCATCCACCGCCTTTCAGTCGTGCGATCGAGTCGGCGAAACAGAAGCTGACTGATGAAGACTTTGTCATGGCCGTGGATGTACGGCGCGCGCGTATGCAGAAGCTGCGTCCCCTGAGTGTCACCACACGGCTCGCAGCCGTGTCATCAGACAATGAGCCGCGCGTCAGTGAAGGGCTGGAAGCGGCGCCAAATCTGCCGGGGTTCGATGTTGAAATACTCGTAGAACCTGTTACGGCGACCGCGAAGCTCGAATTGTGGCAGCGCAAGCTGCTTGACCTGACGACCCGAAATCGCTTGCTCCATCTCCCCGACAGCGCAAAGGCGCTCCGACTGGTCTGCCCTGATCCCGCCCGCCTGGAAGATGTCCTGGCCGATGGCAAGAGTGTCAGGATCACACCCATGCCGCCACTAGCGGTGGGCGGTCGAGACACCAAAGTTTATGGTCAACGGACCCATGAGGACCTTGAAACAGACGTTGCCATGCAGGCGCTGGAAAAGCATGAAGTGTTGTGCAAACTGGAGAAGCCGAAGCTCGAAGCAACGCTGATTGACCTTTACCGCAAGGCGAGGGCCGATCTCGAAGAAGGTGGTTCCAACACTCTGTTCCTCGCGATTGGGTTCCTGCGATGGAAGAAGGCTGAGAACGACCCCCGCGTCTACAGCGCGCCGTTGATCCTGTTGCCAGTGAAACTGGAACGAAAGAGTGTCGTATCAGGCGTGAAGATGTCACGACTGGATGACGAAACACGTTTCAACCTGACGCTGCTGGAACTCCTGCGACACGATTTCCATCTCGAGATACACCGGTTGGATGGTGATCTCCCCGAGGATGAGAGCGGCGTCAATGTCACAGCCATCTGGAACATCGTCCGCCGTGCCGTCCGGGACATGCCTGGTTTCGAGGTGACGACCGATGTTGCGCTCGGAACGTTCTCGTTTGCCAAGTACCTCATGTGGCGTGATCTGGTGGACCGCTCGGATCAGCTTGAGCAAAACAACGTCGTCCGGCATTTGCTGCAGTACAAGATGGGACAATCGACACTGCCGCAAGTCGGTGAATTCCCGGCACCCGACAAACTCGACGCGGCGCTCGATCCACGTGAGCTGTTCACACCGTTACCGGCCGATTCATCGCAGTTAGCGGCCGTGGTGGCTTCTGCAAACGGTCAAAACTTTGTCTTGGACGGCCCGCCCGGCACCGGCAAGTCGCAGACCATTGCGAACATGATTGCACACAATTTGGCGCTTGGACGTCGCGTATTGTTCGTGGCGGAGAAGATGGCGGCGCTGGACGTCGTGAAGCGGCGTCTTGACGAAAGGGGCATCGGGCAATTCTGTCTGGAGCTGCATTCGAGCAAATCGTCGAAGCAGCATGTGTTGCGGCAACTCGATCGAGCCTGGACTTCACGCGGTCGGCTCAAGGGAGACGATTGGGCCGCGCATGCCGACAAGGTTCGGTCATTGCGCGATCGACTGAATCAGTTCGTTGAGATTTTGCACAGGCGCTGGCCGAACGGCTGGTCGATTTTCGAAGCGATCGGTCTGGTCGTGCACCAGGGGGGCTCGGCCATCACCAAATTGTCGTGGCCAGAGGGAACTACTCATGACGCTGAGCGGATGGATGACCTACGGGACATTGTGCGGCGGCTGGAGCTCAACCGTCGCGCAGCCGAGGTGGGTGGCGAACAGATGGCCTTGCTCGTGCGCACCGAGTGGTCGAATGCATGGCAGGAAGCTATCGTGGGCGCTGCGCGTCAAGCCATACGGACCTACACAGCATGTGAGGAGGCCAGTGCGCGATTTGTGCGTGCGGCCGGGCTTTCTGTAGCGGGCTCGGTTGCTTCGGCTGGCAAGTTGCTGCAGTTCGCGAGACTTTTGCTTGACGCACACGGCGCAGACCTCCGGTTTGCGTTCTCGCCGGAGTTGAAAAGCATCCAGGCCGCTGCGCAACAGACGGCGTCGTTACTCAAGGAATACGCAGCGCTGGAGCGGGGCTTGTCACAGCCCTACGTGCCCGAGGCCATTCGCCGCATCGACGTGGACAAGCTTCAGGGCGATTGGTCTGTGGCATCGAGCAAGTTCTGGATACTCGCGACATTGGCCAAGAAGAAGATCGCCAAGGCGCTGGCGGTGACCGCAGGGACGTCCGCCCCTCCAGAGGTCGAGGCCGACTTGCCACGGTTGGCTGCAATGAAGGATCACGTCGTCAAGATCGACGGCGTGGCTCCAACGCTCCGGAATGTACCGGGTTGGGCAGCACTCGATACCAACACGATACGCCTGCAGCTTGCAATTGGCCTCGCCAGCGGCATTCAGGCCAGGACCGTAGCGCTCGCGGGGTCGCCGGAAGAGCTTGCCAGGTTGCGTGCTGAGGTCAGGAAGTTGGTCGTCGATGGCAATGAACTATTGGGTCCCGACAGCGCGCTGGCGCTGGCGGTTGGCGAGCTGGCGAGGTGCCACGAGTCATGGGTCAACGCGGCAACGAAATTTGCCAAGGCGTCCGGTAGTCAGATCGATATTGATGCCCACTCGATGGAATTGGTATCCGCTGCCCAAGCGGTCGACGACAACGAACACGCGCTGAAGGCGTGGTGCGACTGGCAACGTGTGCGGCGGGAGGCGGTATCACAAGGTTTACAACCGCTGGTCGCCACGATTGAGGGGGGATCCATTGCTGGTGGTTCCGTGACACAGGCATTTGAGGTGGCATATGCACGCTGGTTTGCGGCTGGCGCCATCGATGCAGAGCCTGTGCTTCGCCATTTCGTGCCTGCAGAGCACCAGAGCGACATTCAGGCGTATGCGCACGCTGTGGATGCACTGTCCGAGCTGACGGTTGTTTACGTTCGTGCAAAACTGTCCGGAAACATTCCCGACAAGCGCGGGGTCACCCAACGAAGTGGTTTCGGGATTTTGAAGCACGAACTGCAGAAGCAGCGTAGGCACAAACCGGTTCGCCAGCTAGCGCAGGAAATGGGATCTGATTTCGCGGCCTTGGCGCCATGCATGTTGATGAGCCCATTGTCCATCGCCCAGTACCTGCCGGCTGATCATGAGCTGTTCGATCTGGTCATCTTTGATGAGGCATCGCAGATTGCACCATGGGATGCCATAGGCGCGATCGCACGCGGCAAGCAGGTTGTAATCGCAGGTGACCCTAGGCAGATGCCGCCGACGAGCTTTTTCAACCGCGCCGCTGGTGTCGGTGACGAAGACACGGATGAAGATCTGGAGAGCATCCTGGACGAGTGCCTTGCTGCCGGTATACCGCAGCACAGCCTGACGTGGCACTACAGAAGTCGCCATGAAAGCTTGATTGCGTTCTCGAATCACGAGTATTACCACGATTCGCTGGTGACCTTCCCAGCGCCCGATACGCGGGAAAGCGCCGTGTCCCTGCATCGCGTAGAAGGTGTTTACGCGCCAGGCAGCGGCGGCCGGCGAAACCAGGTCGAAGCGAAGGCAATTGTCAATGAAGTGGTCAAACGGCTCACCGACCCCGCTTTCATCCGGTCCCAACAAACCATAGGCATCATCACGCTCAACGCCGAGCAACAGCAATTGATTGATGATCTGCTTGATCAAGCGCGCCGGAATCACCCCGCAATCGAAACATTTTTCAAGACTGACTTGGCGGAGCCTGTCATCGTCAAGAATCTGGAGACCATGCAGGGCGACGAACGCGATCTGATCATGCTTGGCATCGGTTACGGTCCTACGGAGTTGGGCGCGAATACGATGTCGATGAATTTTGGCCCGCTCAACCGTGATGGCGGCTGGCGACGGCTCAATGTCGCCGTAACCCGGGCGCGACGAGAAATGCTGGTCTTCACGTCATTCGATGCGTCGATGATTAATCTCAGCCGCACGTCGGCGCGCGCCGTGCGGGATCTCCGACACTTCGTTGAGTTCGCCTTGCGTGGACCCAAGGCGATTGCGGCAGCCGTGCAAGGGTCGATGGGGAGCTATGAGTCGCCGTTCGAGGAGTTCGTGGCGGATGGGCTGCGGCAAAAAGGTTGGGAAACGCATCCCCAGATTGGGGTCTCACGCTTTCGCATTGATCTCGGTGTCGTCAACCCAAACTGTCCGGGTGACTACCTCGTTGGCATCGAGTGCGATGGGGCGACGTATCACAGCGCTGCGACGGCCCGTGACCGCGACAAAATTCGTGCCGAGATCCTGCATGGGCTCGGCTGGCAGTTACTCAGGGTGTGGTCGACGGAATGGTGGGTGAATCCGGGGGGAGCACTAGACCGGCTGGATCTGTCGATCAGGGCCGAACTGGAGGCTTGGCATGTGCGTACCGCAGGTGCGCAGCGTGATTCCGAGACCGCGTCTGAGGGAAACGAGCCGGAATCGCCGAAACTCGAGGAGAAAGAGCTGTTCGTCGACCAAATTTCGGATGCCGCGGACCCGCCAGGCGTTGATGACACCCCGTATGAAGATGCCGCGTCAGGGAGCGAGGCGTTGCGTCAGATCGCGCGACAAGCCAATTCACTCGATAAGCCTTCCACTCAACGCGTCTATCGGAAGGTCGATCTCACGCCATTCCGATCTGTGCTGCGCTCGGCGGACTTCCAGGAACCAACGTACGACGCGACATTGGACAAACTCGTACATGCGGTGCTCGAAGCGGAGGCCCCCATTCTCGACAAAGCGCTCGTTGACCGCATTGCGCGTGTGCACGGATTCAAGCGGTCGGGTCGGTTGATCCGGAATCGCGTGCTGGCACTGGCCAAACGTAGATACCACTTTCAGGCCGACGCGGATCCCGAGCACGGTGCCTTCGTCTGGATGAGCGCAGACGATCCGTTGCGCTGGGATGTCTTCCGGGTACCGGAGCGAGAAGAAGACGTTCGGTTCATTGAAGAGATACCTATCGAAGAACTCGCAGCGGCGGCCTGTATTGCACGCGCGAATGACGTGCCAATTGAAGTTGCAAGAATGTTTCGCGTCCAGCGCTTGTCGGCACCGGCACGAGCAAGATTGGAACGGGCTGCACAAAGTCTTAGGCCAATCAGGCTGGAATGATGCTCGATCCGTATTACTGAATCAATTTGCGTAGCGGACGACAACAAGCGACTAATGGAGCGGTGCCAGAGATACTTGTTCAGATTCTGGCAAAAATGGAGGGGGAGCGGCCATGCATGAAATTATCTGCCCACATTGTGGGAAAGCATTCAAGATTGACGAGGCTGGGTACGCGGATATCCTGAAGCAGGTCCGCGATGGTGAGTTCGAGAAACAGCTACATCAGCGGCTCGATCTGGCCGAGCGGGACAAGCGAAACGCCGTCGAGCTCGCCAAGTCCAAGGTCACCAACGAATCGCAAATGGCTGTCGCAACGAAGAACGCGGAGATTCAAGCCCTGAAGGCCAAGCTGGATGGTGCCAAAGTTGCTCAGAAGCTCGCTGTGACTGAGGCAGTAAGTGCAGTCGAGAAGGAGCGGGATGATTTGAAAAGCGGTCTCGAGCGAACGAAGCTTGAGAAACAACTTGCTGAGAAGTCGCTCAAGGACAAATACGAGACGCAGATCAAGGATCGCGATGACACGATCGATCGCCTCAGGGATCTGAAGGCTCGCCTGTCGACCAAGATGATCGGAGAAACCCTCGAGCAGCACTGCGAGATCGAGTTCAACCGCATTCGAGCGACGGCGTTTCCAAGAGCGTATTTCGAGAAGGACAACGACACACGGACAGGCAGCAAGGGTGACTACATCTTCCGCGATTTGGATGACGGTGATACTGAGATCGTCTCGATCATGTTTGAAATGAAGAACGAGGGTGATCAAACCGCCACGAAGCACAAGAACGAGGATTTTCTGAAGGAGCTCGACAAGGATCGCACAGAGAAAGGGTGTGAGTATGCGGTTTTGGTCTCTCTGCTCGAGCCGGATAGTGAGCTTTACAACACTGGAATTGTGGACGTGTTCCACCGCTTCCCAAAGATGTATGTTGTGCGGCCGCAGTTTTTTCTTCCAATCATCACGCTTCTGCGTAATGCAGCGATGAACTCGCTCAAGTACAAAACTGAGCTCGCGCTTATCAAGACGCAGAACGTAGACATCACGGACTTCGAAACCAAGCTCGAGGCGTTTAAGGCGGGGTTTGCGAAGAACTACGAGCTCGCCTCTAGGCGCTTTCAAACGGCAATTGAAGAGATCGACAAGTCGATCGACCACCTGCAGAAGACGCGGGATGCCCTGCTCGGCACTGGCCGGAATCTTCGCCTTGCGAATGATAAGGCGCAGGATGTAACGATCAAGAAGCTGACTCGAGGCAATCCGACGATGGCAGCAAAATTTGCGGCTATCAAGCACGATGATGCTTCGGATTAAGAATGAGTCGGGTGCCCTCTTCCGTCGAGGGGAGCCACGGCTGACAAGTCAACGCAGAGAGAGCGATTCTTACGCCACATGCCTCCGGCACCGCACATCAGCTTTTCCGAAAGCCGACGGTCGGCAATGACGGCTCAGGGTCGAATCCATTCGCTGATTGGTTTGACTATTCACGCGGCAATGCGCCAATCGCGGCGATCCGCGCCCGACGCATCGCTTCGCCGATGGCGGTGCCCTGCAATCCTTGTTCGACGAACGGTTGCGCCGTGACGGCGCGCGCGGAGTCACGCGCGGCGCGCAAAAAGTCGGCCTGCGGGTAGGCATCGTCGGCGTGGCCGAGGCGTCCGCGCTTGTCGGCTTCGCAGGTAATTAGGAACGGTTCCAATCGCTCGGGACGGCGGAACACGTCGAACGCTTCCAGCAGTTCCAATACGGTTGACGATTTCAGCTCCGACGCGCGGTGTGCGTCGAGGTGGTGGCGGCAGGTCAGCGCGGCGATCTCGGCGTATTCGGCCGGCACTTTCAGGCGCCCGCACAATGTACGCAGCGGCGACAGTCCGCGATGCTCCTGGGCGATGTCGCGCGGCAATTCGCCTTTGGGCGTCAGAGCCTTTGTTGAAGGAGTCGGCGTGGGCTGAAACCGCTCCCGAATCTCTGGCGAATGCTTCACCGGCTTGTTCAGTGCTCGACCCGCTCAAGCGGAAGAGTCTCGAAATCGTCGGTGCGTTTCAGTGATGTTGACAAAACGGATCTGGGGCAGGCGATCGTGGATGGTGTCGCCTCAACGTGACGATAGACATTGCGTTCGATCGATTTCGCGATGGTGGTCCAGAGCAATCCCTGCGCCGCACACGATTCGCCATACGAGAACAGCTGACGAATGTGCTTTTGGTGGAAGTCCAGAAAGTTGCCGGCCGGATAGTCCACAGGGATCGAGCTGATGCGAAACTGCATATGGCTGCGGTACGCCAAGCCACGCGCCAGCACCACGGCATCTCTTGTCTTGTAGGTTATCTGGGCAGAGAAGCTTTCTGCGAGCTCCTTCAGCGTGTTGACTGGCGTTTTCGACGGCGTCATCGCCAGCCGCCCGTTGACGATCACATAGATCGTGCCGCCTTCCAGCCGCAATCCCTGGTCGATGACGGTCGGAGCGATCAAGGGCAGGACAAACAGCGGGGTCGTGACGCTGCCGTCGACATGCATCTCGTCATACACCGCGTTCCCTTCACGCACGCGGATCAGCACCGGCGGGAACACGCCCGGCACACTTGCCGAGGCAGTGAGAACCTCACGGAACAAGTCGTGCGCTGCGGCTCCACCCCGCGCGGCGATAGCCGTCATGTCCCACAGCACGGTCTCCTGGCTATCCAGATTGGTCGTTGCGACCAACAACTTGCGGCCGGAATCGGCCTCGCGGCCAATCGCGTCGATCATGGCATCCGTGTAAGTCTGGTCAACCAACTCGGCCAGCGGGCCATGGGGGCCCGCGACATTGGGAAACAATATCCTTCGTGCAATCGCCATTCTTGAAACGGCGTGTCCCAACCGTTCAATGAGCCCGCTCGCGAAAACGTGTCGCAGCTGCGGATCCCACGAGGCGCCAAGAAATGCAAAGGGCGCGATCAGCGCGCCGGCGCTGACGCCGGTAACGATCGTGAACTTCGGGCGTGCGTGCGCATGGGTCAAGCCGATCAATGCACCCGCGCCAAATGCGGCGCTCGCACCGCCGCCTGACAGGGCCAGGATTCTTGCCGGCGCGGTCTTCGTCGCACGCCGCAGGTCGATCAGGATTTGCGGCAGCTCGCTTGCGAAGTCGCGGCGATCAACCGAGTACAGTCGAATCCGGGTCGAAAACCCATCGGGCACGGCATTGTTGATCAGATCCGGTGGCGGCGGACGGCGCGGTGACAGCGCGCATCCGCCAACGACAATGGCGCAAACCACGAAGACCCACTGGCACCGTCGCTCCATCATCGCGCTCCGGATACGGCGCGGGGAACGTTTGTCGTGTCAGGGTTCGCTTTTCGAAACATTGCCGCTAAACCGGGTTCTTCAGTTCATTCGCTCGGCGATGCGATCCGCAACGCGCAGCGCGTTTTCAACGATGGTGAGCGTCGGGTTCACCGCGCCGATCGAAGGGGAGAAGCTTGCATCGGCGACGTACAGGTTGTCGAGTTCATGGGCTTTGCGATCGATGTCGAGCACCGACGTCTTCGAATCGACGCCGAAACGCGCGGTGCCGGCCTGGTGTGCCGTACCGCCGATCGGGATGTCCTTGCCGAGATAGAGCTTGCGCTCGAGCAGTTCAGGGCGCGCACCCATGGGGCGCAACAGCATCTCGAGCTTCCCGCGCAACCGGCGCAGCGCCTCCATGTTGTTGCCGGTCTGTTCCACCACGACGCGATCGCGGTCGTAGCGGATGCGGTTTTCGGGCCGCGGCAGGTCCTCGCTCGACAACCAGAGATCGAGCGAGTGTCGCGCCAGGTACTCGAAGGGTTGCTCCGACAGCCATTCCAGCCATTGCGGCAGCACCTCGCCCCGGACCGTGTCGGGGCGTGATTTTCCGACCATCTGGATGAGGCCGACGGGGTATTCCCAGTCGCCATCACCAAAATAGAAATCGCTCAAGGCAAGGGTCTTCTGGAATACCGTGTCGTTCGGCTCGATCGAGACCGCCATCAATACCGACTGGTTGTGCCGCATGTAGTTGCGGCCGACTTGGTCGGAGCCATTGGCGAGCCCATGCGGGTGCTTGTCGTTGGCGGAACGCAACAGCAACAGCGCCGACGACAGCGCACCGCACGCGACCACCACGATTTCCGCGGTGTAGCTTTCATGCACGCCATCGCGTTCCACCTGCACTTCACTCACGCCGTGGCCCGACGCGTCGGTGTCGAGCCGCATCACGCAGGCGCCGGTCAGCAAGGAGACGTTGGAATAGGCATCCAGCATCGGATCGATGCACACGAGTTCCGCATCGGCCTTGCCGCTCATGAGACAGGGGTAGCCGTCGAACGCATTGCAGCGGATGCATGGACTGCGGCGCGACACCCTGCCGTCCTTCTCGTCCAGCAGGATGCCGAGCGGCATGTGGAACGGATGCAGGCCGCGCCTCAGGAAGATGTCGGAGATCTCGCTGATGCGAGGCTCGTGCGACACCGGCGAATATGAAAAAGGGCCTTTCCGGTGTGGCTCGGTCGGGTCCCCGCCAGCTGCACCGTGTACGTGAAACAGTCTTTCGGCCTCGTCGTAATACGGTTCGAACGCTTCGTATTTCAATGGCCATTCGGGCGATATGCCCTCGGCATGCTGCAGTGCTTCGAAGTCGCGCTCGCGCAGCCGGAACAGCGCGGCACCGTACACCTTGGAATTGCCACCAACGAAGTAGTGCAGTCCAGGATGGAACGCCTTGCCGTTCTTGTCGAACCAGATTTCGGGGGCCCGGTAGGCATTCTCGACAAACACCTTGCGCGGGTCCCAGTTTGCCGCGGAACGCTTCAGCCAACCGCCGCGCTCGAGGATCAGGATGCGCTTGCCCGATCGCGCCAGCCGGTGTGCCAGGCTGGCGCCACCCGGACCGGAGCCGATCACGATTACATCGTAGTGGTTGCCATTCATGGCCCTTGCCTCGCGTGCCGCCTGTCGACGAAGGATAGGCATGCACATGACCTGGCAGTAGGCCCATGCGGACGACTGCAGTGTTGACCTTCCGGCAGCAATCCGGCGCTTTTTCGCGACCTTCCCTGGTTACTCAGCTGCGGAAAAACGCCAGCAAGTCGCGATTGAGGACATCGGCATTGACCGTGAGCATGCCGTGCGGAAAACCCTTGTAGATCTTCAGCGTGCCGCGTTTCAGCAACTTCGCCGAAAGCGGAGCTGAGTCGGCGATGGGCACGATCTGGTCGTCGTCGCCATGCATCACCAGCGCAGGCACGTCGATGGACTCGAGGTCATCGGTGAAGTCGGTTTCCGAGAACGCCTTGATGCCGTCGTAATGCGCCTTGGCGCCACCCATCATGCCCTGGCGCCACCAGTTGTCGCTGACGGCAGGCACCACTTTGGCGTCGGGGCGATTGAAACCGTAGAACGGACCGGCCGCAAAGTCGCGGTAGAACGCGGCGCGATTGGCGGCCAGTGCAGCGCGCAAACCGTCGAACACTTCGATCGGCAATCCGCCGGGGTTGGCGGAAGTCCTCAGCATCAGCGGCGGCACCGCACTGACCAGCACCAGCTTGGCAACCCGACCCGCGCCGTGGCGTGCCACATAGTGCGCGGCTTCGCCACCGCCGGTGGAGTGACCGACGTGGATGGCGTCGTGCAGATCCAGATGCTCGACCACGGTCGCGACGTCGGCGGCGTAGTGGTCCATGTCGTGCCCATCGCTCACCTGGGCCGATCGTCCGTGACCACGGCGGTCGTGCGCGATGACACGATAGCCCTGCTGCAGGAAGTAGAGCATCTGGGTATCCCAGTCGTCGCCCGAAAGCGGCCAGCCGTGATGAAACACGATCGGCTGGCCGGAACCCCAGTCCTTGTAGTAAATCTCGGTGCCGTCTTGGGTGGTGATCGAACTCATGTCTGCGTCTCCGCTTGCATGGAAGGATTTGCTGGCAGCCGTTTTGACCGCCGCGCGGAGAAGTGTGGTGAAGGGCGAATCGCGACGGTAGCTCCGGGCGAGGAGATGTCACGTTGCCCGGCCGGCATCAATCCGTCGAAGACATCCCACACACCCAAAGCGATTGGATGCGACGCCTGCGCTGGATCACGTATCGAGCGTAATCACGCACTCGATCCCGGCTTTGGCCATCTTCGCGTAAGGACAAATCCGCTCCGTGTTGCGCA